>CAIPBT010000015.1 GCA_903863375.1 uncultured Ferrovum sp. | reverse complement strand
ACTCTGTGTTGTCTGTGCTGCAAGACCGTCTGCGGTTGCTGTGTGTCGGTGTTTCGATGGGATGGATGCTGGGCCTGCCCGGCGGGTGGGTGAGTCTGGCGGCCGCGGCGGAATCCGTTCCGGCCACTGGCGGTGTTCCGGGCGAATGTCGGGCCGGCCACCTGTCCCTGACCATCGATACGGGCAATATGGCCGGCGCCGACCACATTGCCGAGGTGCTGCGCGCAGAACATGTGCGCGCCACCTTCTTCATCGCCAATGAGCCCACCTTCCGGGGAGACCTGGCACTGGACGATCATTGGCAAGGCTACTGGCGTGACCGGGTGGCAGAAGGCAACAGCTTCGGCAACCACACCTGGACGCATTACACGCTCAACCGGATGCTGAAGAACGGCAACGTGGCGGGCCACACCCTCGACGGCAAACCGGTCGAAGTCGATCGCGCTGGTTTCTGTGAAGAGCTTGAAAAAGTGGGTACACGCTTCCAACAACTCACCGGGCACACCTTGATGCCGATCTGGCGGGCACCAGGTGGCCATACCACGCCGCGAACTCTGGCGTGGGCCGCCGCCTGCGGCTATCCCCATCAGGTGGACTGGACGTCGAATGGATTCCTCGGGGACGAACTGCCCTCAGAGCGCTTTCCGAACCAGCAGCTGCTTGACCGGGCGCTGGCGCGGCTGCGCGATGGCGACGTGATGATGATGCATCTGGGCATCCGCTCCCGGCACGATCCGTTCGCAGCGGTGTTCCGGCCGTTGATCGCCGGCCTGAAGGAGCGTGGCTTCTGTTTTGACACGATCACGCGCTGATCCCGCCTCCGGATCCCGGCCATGATCGACCTCTTCGCCAATGCCTTCGCTGCCGTACAGGGAAGCGTGTTTCAGCGGCTGGTCGAGCCCCTGCTGCACGCCGCCGGGCTGGATGGCTGGCTGGAGCTTGCGTTTGATGGCGTGGAATTCCTGCTGGTGGGTCTGCTCGAGATCGCCGCCCTGGTGGTGGTGCTAAGGCCGCTCGAGGCGCTCTGGCCAGCCGAGCGCTGGCCCTCACGGGCTGGCGTGGGAACCGATGTGCTGTACACGCTGCTGCATCGTCTCGGGCTGGTGCCCTTGCTGTTTTTCCTGTTGCTGCAACCGCTGGCAGATGCCGTCGATGCCACCTTGCGCTTGTACGGCTTCATCCCCTTCACCCTCGAACGTCTGGTGCCGGCCCTGGCCGACCGACCGGTACTGACCTTCGTGCTCTACCTGCTGATCCTCGATTTTGCCGGGTACTGGCAGCACCGCCTGCAGCATCGCCTGCGCTGGTGGTGGGCGCTGCATGCCCTTCACCACAGCCAGCAGCGCATGAGCCTGTGGACCGACGACCGTAACCATCTGCTCGACGATGCTCTCGGTGCCCTCTGGTTTGCCGCCATCGCATTGCTGATCGGTGTGCCGCCGGGCCAGTTTCTCGGCCTGGCCCTGCTCACCCGCTTCCTGCAAAGCCTGGCGCATGCCAACGTGCGCTGGTCGTTCGGATGGCTGGGAGACCGCTTGCTGGTAAGTCCCCACTTTCATCGAGTTCACCACGCTGTCGGGCTTGGGCACGAAGGGCGGGTATTGGGCTGCAATTTCGCCGTGCTCTTCCCGATCTGGGACGTGGTGTTTCGCAGTGCCCGCTTCGCCGATCCGCTCGGCCCGACCGGCATCGCCGATCAGGCGCAGGGACGCGACTATGGCCACGGGTTCTGGGCCCAGCAACGCCTGGGGCTGCAGCGCTTCTGGCAGGCCCTCGCCGGGGTTCGTCTGCCCGCGCGGCATTGAGGAGCGCACTGTCCGTCTGACGGGATGCCGTGTCCGGTGCCCGGAAGCAGGTCATAATGGCGGGCTATGGCCCGTTCTCACCGCAAACCCGCTCCTGGCACCCTGGCTGCCCCCCCTGACCCCGACACTCTGCCGTGCCTGACGATCGGCTCGGTCGATCATGAGGCGCGCGGTGTGGCGCATCTGGACGACGGCAAGGTGGCCTTCATCGACGGGGCGCTGCCGGGTGAAGTGGTGCGAGCGCGCATCTTCAAACGCAAACCCAGCTATGAGCAGGGGGATGTGGCGCGCATCGAGCGCGCCGGGGCCGACCGGGTCGTGCCGCGATGCCCGCATTTCGGCGTGTGCGGCGGCTGCAACATGCAGCACGCCCATCCCTCGGCCCAGGTTGCCTACAAGCAGCGCATCCTGGAAGACAATCTGGCGCGGATTGGCCGGGTCAAGGCTGAGGTGATCCTGCCGACCATCCAGGGGCCCGCCTGGGGTTATCGTCATCGTGCCCGCCTGTCCGTGCGTCTCGTGCTGAAAAAGGGGGGAGTGCTGGTGGGGTTCCATGAGCGCAACTCCAGCTTTGTGGCCGAACTACAGCGCTGCGACATCCTCACGCCCCAGGTCTCGGCCCTGATCCAGCCCCTGAAGGCACTGGTGGCACAACTGTCGCTCGCCGACCGCCTGCCGCAGATTGAAGTGGCTGTCGGCGAACAGGTGACCGTGCTGGTGTTACGTATCCTGCAGCCCTTGACCGTCGAGGATGAGAGCCTGCTGCGGGCGTTTGCCGATGCCCATGCCGTGCAGTTCTGGACCCAGACCAAGGGCCCCGACACCGTCGCGCCGCTGTACCCCCTGCATGCGCCCGGCCTGACCTACACCTTGCCGGAATTCGGCATCGAGATGCCGTTCGGGCCTGCAGAGTTTACCCAGGTCAATCCCCAGATCAACCGCATGCTGGTGGGGCGCGCCATGCGCCTGCTGCAGCCCCAACCGGGACAGCGCATTGCTGACCTGTTTTGTGGCCTGGGCAATTTTTCCCTGCCGATCGCAGCCCTGGGTGCTGACGTCGTTGGGGTGGAGGGCAGCGCTGCCCTGGTGCGGCGGGCGGCTGAGAATGCGGCGCACAACGGCTTATCCGACCGTGCCAGTTTCACCGTGGCCGATCTGTTTCAGGCGACCCCAGACAGTCTGGCCGCCCTTGGTGCTTTTGACGGCATGCTGATCGATCCGCCGCGTGACGGGGCCGTGGAGGTGGTCAAGTCGCTCGGTGGTGAAGGCCGTCCGGCCCGGATTGTCTACGTATCGTGCAATCCGGCAACCCTGGCCCGCGATGCCCAGATTCTGGTGCACCAGCAGGGCTATCGGCTTGCCTGCGCGGGGGTGGCGAACATGTTTCCGCATACGGCGCACGTCGAGTCGATCGCCCTGTTCACCCGCTGACCTTGCTGCGAAGGGGCAGGCTGCCGTCCCACCAAACAAAAGCCCCCTGCCTTTGGCAGGGGGCTTTTGTTTGGTGCATCCGCGCGCGTTGCATTCGCCGACTGTCTCGCGATGCGACTGTCTCGCGATCCTGCAGTCATGCGCCAGGGCAGGGTTGCGCCCTGGCCGCGAAGCGGATCAGTCGCGGTTGCTGCCACCGAAGGCCAGCAACAATTGCAGCAGGCTGACGAAGATGTTGTAGATGCTGATGTACAGGCTCAGCGTGGCGCTGATGTAGTTGGTTTCGCCACCCTTCACGACCTGGTTGACCTGGTAGCTGATCATCAGCGAGCTGAAGATCATGAACGCACCCGCCAGCACCAGCTGGAACATTGGCAGGCGCAGGAACAGGTTGGCCAGCACCGCAACCAGCAGCACGATGGCACCAACACCCAGGAATTTGCCGATGCCGCTGAAATCACGGGTAGTGCTCGAACCAAAGGCCGACATGCCGAGGAAGGTCAGCCCGGTGCCGCCGACGGCCACACCGATCAGCTGCGCCCCGTTCCGGAAATGCAGGCTGTACTGCAGGATCGGACCGAGTGTGAAGCCCAGGAAAAAGGTCAGGCCGAGCAACAGATAGACGCCGGTGCTGCTGTACTTGTTACGCTCGATGGCGAACATCAGGCCATAGATCACGGCCATCATGAGCAGGCTGCCAACCACCGGGCTGCCCGCCAGCAGTGAGAAACCAGTGTTGACGCCGATTGCAGCACCCGCTGCGGTCGGCAGCATTGACAGGCCCAACAGGCGGTAGGTGTTGCGCAACACATTGTTGCGCGCAAGGTCGGCTGAACCGGATGAGTAAACCTGATAATCCTGTTGCATGAGAGTGCTCCTTGAGCAAAGGTCGCCCAGAATGGCGACGGTTACAATGCGTAGACTAGCGCCGGGCCACTGGAGTTGCAAGGAAGCAGCAACCAGCGCGCCAGCTTCCCGATGGTCTTCAGATGGGGGTGCGCCAGCGCGCTTTCAATGCCCGGGCACCGCTGGCAGAAAATTGTTGCGCAGCGCAGGACGCCGGCCCGCCGCTGGCCGTACAATGCGGGCCTCATGCTGTGATCGCCTGCGGAGGCTTGGGGGAGTGGTTTAACCCAGCAGTCTTGAAAACTGCCGACGGGCAACTGTCCGTGAGTTCGAATCTCACAGCCTCCGCCATGAAGCCATATCCGCCCCCGTCCTTCCCTTGTGACTGCGTCACGCTGGCACGGTCGTACGTTTCCCATTCAGACCCGTCCGGGATCTAGTCGCGGTCCCCACCGGACGCGCTGGCTCTTCCCGACGGCTTGTCAAACCAGTAGGTCAGCGAGACATAACCCAGGCGCGGTGCTCCGATGCTGCGGAACTGTTCGGCCTGGCCCTGTCCGGTGACATCAAAGGTATGGCCTGGCTGGTTGAACTGGTTGACGGCCAGCGCTCCCAGCGTGGAGTAAACCCGGTTGAACAGGTTGTGGATGTTCAGGCTCACTTCCAGTTGTGGTGCCAACCGGCAGCGGGCGTCCAGGTTGAACACCGCATAGCCGGGAACCTTTCCGTTCACGTCGTTGTTGGCGGTGTCGCCGAAGGCGTAGGTGGATGTCTGCGCCTGCAGGCTGCCGCCCAGCGACCACTGCTCACCCTCTGTATAATGGGCCTGCAGTTTCAGTAGATGCCGGGGCAGGCCGGGCAATTGCGAGCCAGCCGGCACGGCGAGCAGGCCGGTATTCGGATCGGCTGCCGAGCTGGAGGACAGCACGGAGAAGGGCGTCTCGAAGCGCGCATCGAGCAAGGTGTAATGGGCACCGAGATCCCAGTGGCCGCCACGGCGGGCCACACCCAATTCCAGGCCACGATGGCGGGTGTCGCCGACGTTGCTGAAGTACCCCTGCACCGGCGACGTGGCCACAAACAGGATGTCATCCTGCAGTCGCGTCTGGAAAACCGCCGCCGACCAGGAAAACACCCCGGGCCAGTCGCCGCGGGCGCCGAGTTCCAGCGTGCGCGACACCACCATCTTCAGATAGGGATCCGTGGAAAATGCCACGGGCAGGGCACAAGCGTCGACCGGGCTGGCGCAGGTCAGTTCCACCGGGGTCGGCGCCCGCATGCCCTCGGTGTACGAGGCATAGGTGCTGAAATGCTTGCTCGGATTGAAGTTGAGGCCGACTGCCGGATTGAAGCGGGTATAGGTGTAATCTCCGCCCTCGGGCGGCGTGGCGTAGTTGTTCGGGTTGTAATAGCCATACTGGGTGTTGACGCGCGCACGGTTGTATCGACCCGATACGGTAACGGCCAGGTCATCGCGGGCAGAGAACGTGTCACTGGCGTACAGGCCACTGTAGTCGGTGCCGCCGTTGACGCCCACCTGCGGCACGATCGGCTGGGTCGACAGGGTGGTGCGGTCGGCGGCAGCCAGCGCGTCCTGCTGGCTTTGCTGGAAACCGGTGCGTCCGCGGTCATAACTCAGTCCGACGCTGGCGGTGTTCTCCCGTCCCCAGACCTTGGTGGTATCGGACAACTGCAAGGCCAACCCGACCGTTTTCTGGTCGATGGTGTTGTAGATGTTCTGGGCGTTCGGGCAGTCGGGCAGGAAGGGTGTCTGGCCCGCACAGGGATTGCCGTTCGCATCCAACGCTGTGCCGTAGTTGCCGTTGGCGTTGCTGTTGAATACGGTGGTGACCACATGACGGTAATACAGTCCCCCAGACAGCAGCAGGTCCTTGCCAAAAAACTGGCTGCCCTTCAGGTTGAGCAGGGTGAGCTTGTTCTCCGCAAAGTCGGGCCCGGTGTAGATCTGGTGCAGATTGTCGAAGAACGATAGGGGCAGGGTCTGGTTGCCGTTCAGCGTGTTGTCTGCCAGCGTCAGCGACAGGTCGACATCCGTGTCGTCGTCCTGATAACCGGTCTTGGCAAACAGCTGCTTCACGCTGCTGGGGTTGCTGTCGGCCCAGCCCGCATCGCGATAGAGGTTGGCCGCGACAAAGTAATCGACCGAATCACCGTGGCCGCCGGATTCCAGCGCAAACTGGCGGCGTCGGGCGGAGCCGCCGTCCACCGTGACCTGCGTGCCCGGAAACTGGAAGCCGCTTTTGGTCACCACCGACAGCGCACCACCCAGGGTATTCAGGCCAAACTGCGGGTTGGCGCCCGGCAGCAGGGTCACATTGGCAATCGCGTTCTGCGGAATCAGGTCCCAGTTCACCACGTCGCCAAAGGTCTCGTTCACCCGAACCCCGTCGACGAAGACCGATAAACCCTGGGGGGTGCCAAGGTTGGGCGACGCCTTGAAACCGCGAACGTTGACGTCGATCTGGTAAGGGTTGCCCTGGGTGTCGTTGATGTTGACGCTGCCCAGGGCGCCGTTCAGGGCTTCGGACAGATTGTCGAAACCGCGGCCGGCCAGGTCACGGTTGCTCAGGGTCTGCACGTTCGATGGCACCCGGTCGAGCGGAATGCCCACCCCGGGCAGGGGCAGGGTGCTGACCACATCAATCGCCGGCAATTCGTACACCGCCCCGGGATTGGCCAGGGCGCCGGCCTCTGTGCTGCTCGCCCCAACCGTGCCAGGTTCGGCTGCCCGGCCAGTGGTACTGGTCAGGGCAGCGGTACTGGCCAGGGCAGCGCACACCCCGGCCATCAGGGCCCGCGGCAGGGACAGGGTCAGGCAGGCACTCGATACAGCGGTCATGCGGACATCTCCAGATCAGATGCCTCGCATCCTCCCCTTGGAGAGGCCGGTTGTCCCGGGAAGTTCTCCCGATGTGCGCATCGCGGTCAGGCGGCCGTCGAACCCCGCGCGGTCTGGGCGAACAGTCTGGAGCCCATGGCGTCGACGGTGGCGGCCTCCTGCACCAGATGCTGGAACTCCTGGAACACGTGGGCCATCCGCTGGTGGCCAGCTTCGGATCCCGCGTGCAAGGTGGCCGCCGCCTCCGCAACGATCTGCATGCCGCTCACCTGCCGCGCGGTCTGCTCCGTCATCTGGTTCACGGCATGGGTTCCGGCATCGGCCTGCACGACCAGACCGTCCAACGGAGTCGAGCAGGCGGCCATGCGCTCCTCGGCCTTGAAGGCGGCATCGAGGGTGGCACGGATCGCCAGCGCGGCCTGTTCCCGCGCCTGGCGCAGGGTCTGCACGCTGTTGGATACCTTGGTGGCTTCATTGCCGACCATCGTCGAGAGTTTGCGGACTTCGTCGGCGACCACGGCAAAGCCCTGTCCGGCCGCGCCGGCCCGGGCGGCCTCGATCGCCGCATTCAGGGCGAGCAGATTGGTCTGGGTGGCGATGTTGCTGATGGTGCCGGTGACTTGTTCGATCTCCATGGCCTGGCGTGACAGTTCTTCCACCCGTTGTTCGGCGGTGCTGATCTGCTGGTTGATCTGATCGAGGGCGTGCAGGGCCTGCCGGATTTCTGTCACGGTCTGATGGGTCAGCGCGAGGCCTTCCCGCAGGGTGCTGGCGCAGGTGTCCGCATGGCTGGCAAGGCCGGTGATGGCCTGCTGGGCCTGTCCGACGGTGGTGGTGATCCGGCTGGTCTGCGACTGTTGCTGCACCAGTTCACGGTCCAGTCCGGCCAGGTCAATCTGCTGGCCCGTGGCGGTGACGGCGGCACAAAAGGCGCGTGCCTGCGCGGCGTATTCAGCCACCGCCTGCGCCACCCGCCGGTGCGCTTCGCCCTGCTCGTGGAAGCGCGCGATCTCCTGCGCCATCCAGATCAGCACGCCGGTTTCGGCAATCAGAAACCCGGCGTGCACCCCAATGCTCCACACCGGCGTGCCTGGGGGCAGGGTGGCAATCGGCAGACGCGTCAGCACCAGGATGCCACCGGCCACATGCTCCGCTGCCGCAACCGCGGCCGCCACCACCAAGGGGCGCCAGTCGGCATACTCGAGCAGGAAAGCGAGCAGCACAAAGTAGGCAAAATGCGCCTCGATGGCACCCTGGCTGGCGTGCACCAGCACCGCTGACTGCAGCATCAAACCCGCCGCGATGGTGTGGTGCGTGGATCGTTCGCCGGCCGCCCGCCACGCCTGCAGCGCCGGAAATCCGGCGGTGAGCACAGCGGCCAGCAGGGTGAGCGCATCAAAGCCGAGCACGCCGTTGACCGCACAGGTCACCGCACAGACCGCCAGACTGACACCCGCCAGAAGGCGATCCGCGCTGGCGCGTTGTTGCAACAGGGAGGGATTGTCAAAGGTTCGCAACATGGTCAGGGCTCCGGGCCGAGGGCAGTGATGGACGAATCGGTCATGCCGATGCAGGGCACGACGGTGCAAGGAATGACGGTGTGGGCGAAGAGGGGTGAGACGCTAACGGCAGATCCAGCCGAACTGCCACGCCTGCGCGTTTAGGTAGCCCAGGAGCAGCAGCGTGATGATCAGCCAGGCGAGGCCGGACAAGCCGATCCAGGGCGAGTCACCCCGGGGCAACCGGGTCCGTGGTGCCACCGGGAGGGGGTACGGACGGTCCCTGGAAATCGAAGGGTCCTTGGTGCCCGAACGGTCGCTGGCGTTCGAGTTGTCGCTGGGGTACGAGCCGTTGCTGGCGTACGAACTGCCGCTGGCATGGGCGCTGCGCATGAAGCCCTCCCGGAAGACGAACGCAGTTGGTCTGCGTGATTCCTAGGGCTTACGGCAGAAATGTAACGAACTGTAGGGTGCGTGGCGCCAAGTTGTCGGCGCCTGCAGGCTGTCGGCGCATGCAGGCCTGAGCGCGCGCTCAGGCCTGGCTGGTCGTGCAGGCCTGGGTGCGCGTCCGGGCTCTGGCTGCCCTTCAGGCCGGTCTGCCGGCTCAGGGCTGGCTGTTCAGGTACAGCATCCACAGGTGGGCAAGGTCGGCACTGCCTTCGGTGCCCTTCACTTGTGTAAAGGCCTTCAGGGCCTCTTCCTTGTGCCCGGCCACGGCGTGGGCGCTGCCCAGTTCCAATAGGGCCAGTTCCGGATACTTCACGCCGCCTTTGGCCAGGCCGCGCTCCATCATTGGAATGCCCACGTCGTACTTCTGGTGCGTGACGTAGTTCAAGCCCGTCGAAAACAGGCTCACCCCGGTCTTGGCCGCCTCCGCCTTGGCATCCCCCTGGCCCAGCAGCTTGCGGTCTTCCTCGGCCTGGCTGTCGGCCTGGGCGCGCAGTTTCGGGTAATCAGGGCCGGCCTTGTCCCCGGCCAGGACGCCGCTGCTCACCCCGAGATCCAGGGCGCGGCGCGCTTCCTCCGGGTAGCCGGCCTTCAGGGCCAACTGGGCCATGTCGATGAACTCTTCCGGATCGTTGATGTTGCCGGCCACCACCCGGAAGCGATAGCCATCCAGCACGGCGTGTTCGTCAAAGGTGCTGCGGCGCTCGACCAGCGAGAGCAGGCTGTTCCAGTATTCCTTGCGCTTGTAGACCGTGGCCAGCTCTTCCAGGGTGGTGCCGAGACCGCTTTCGTCCTTCAGCTTCTGCTGACAGGCAGCGCGCATCTGCAGGCGGCCTTCGGCGGGGTGCCTGCCGGTGGCCCGTACCGAGGCGATGGCGGGTTCGAGGGCGGCGAGGGTGGCCTGGCAGTCCCCCGACTTGTACAGGGTCTGGGTCACGATGGTGTGCACCACATCGTCCTTGCCCCCGTCCTCGAAATACCGCTTGGCCCAGAACAGGACATGATCCTGCGGGGTTTTGCCGTACCAGGTCTGGGTCATCATCTTGTCGACAGCCTGGCGATCTTCCGGCAGCAGCAGGGGGTCGTTCACCACCTGCAGTTGGGCGGCATCGCCCTGCTCGAGATTGCCGGACGCCACCAGGGCGACACCGCGCAGCCGGTGCACCAGCAGGGTTTCGGTCGGTGTCAGATCGGTGATGGCATCCGCCCCTTTCAGGGTTTCAACGGCCTCGGCATATTTCTGCGCCTT
>CAIPBT010000014.1 GCA_903863375.1 uncultured Ferrovum sp. | reverse complement strand
GCAGCGATGCTGTAGTGGCCAGTCTGGCCCCAGAACGGAGTGGTACCAGTATCTCCACTGTGCACGACATCCACGTCCAGCAGCGCGCATACCGTCGACATCCCGCTTGCCAGGCTGAAGTTCAGCCGATCGTTCGCGCTGTTGATCAGCGTCTGGCCCCCCCACTCCAAAGCGATCGGCCGGAGGACGCGTTTTTTTGGCTCGGGGCCAGGCTCGACCAGGTGCCAGACGGTGCCGGAGTCCCCGGGACAGGTCTGCGTCTGGCCATCGTTTGGTGCGATCAGGAATTCGGAGACATAGTCGTAACCCGCCAGCGCCTTGTGGCGATAGAACAGCGCCTTGATCTTGCCGGTCAGGTGGCCAGAGACAGCCCCAAACGCCTCGACTGGAAGGTCGATCAGCTGCGTACCGAGGTTGGCCTCGTTGAGATCGGCCACCGCACCCAGTTCGCCTTCAATGCCGAAGGGCTTGCTGGTCCAATCGCTGGCGACTTTTACATCCACGAGTCCGGCATCCAGGGTGAGAAATGTCCGCTGCAGGGTGAAAGTCGGGAACACGTCCTCGAAGCGCTCGCGCGTGAGTTGCTTGGACGACGCGTGGCCAACCTCGGTGAAGTTGCCGCGCAGGCTGGCAGAAATTGGCGTTCCGGCTTCCCCTGCCACATGGCGGTTGGTCAGCGCATAGGTGCGGTGTCCGTCGCTGACCAGACAGCCGACACTTGCCCGCTTTTCTTCGCCCTGAACGGTGGCAAAGATCGGGCAGCCGCCGCCAATGTAGGACTCGGGCCATTTGGTGAGGGCCGGCGCCGCATTGTTTGCAACGCCGGGCTTCACCAGCACCACGCAGACCGGTGCGGCACGGCCATCCGCCAGATACAGGGTCCGGGGCACCATGTGGCTCGGGTCGATACCCCCTGCCCCGCCGAATTCGGTTGACGCCATCCAGTCATTCACCAGAACCAGGACACAAGGCCAGGAGTTTTCCCGGACTTCGGCGTTCTCAAAAGTACGCGGGGTTGTCCGGTCCACACCGGCCTTGCGAATCAAGTACAGGCCAACCGCCGTGCCCACCACATTGGCCTTGTTCATCAGGTGCCAATGATAGGCATCGCGCGCTGCCAACAAATCCTTCAATGACAGGCTGGAAAAATTGACTGATCCGCTGAGTACGCCCATGTGCTTGTCTCCGGGTAACCGTGCCAAAGACCCTAGCCCTGCTGTATGACATTTTCGATGTCACGCTTGGTGCAGCCACGCGTGTCGACGAAGTACCCGATGCGAGACCCCCAGCCCGCACGCATGCCGCTTTCAAACCTTCAGGCGAAGAACGGCGACGACAGTGGACGTGAGGCGTCCTTGACCAGCGAGGCGTCGAAAATTCGCGTGGTGTAAGCGACGTTCAAGCCTGCAGCCTCGGTCGGAAAATAATCGGTCGCAAAGCGGGTGGCGTTCGCAATCGTGTCAAAGGCATAGAAGCCGCCGACGGACTGGGTGTGGACACCCGACAACCACGTCTTGTGGAGCAGGCCAGGCTGCTCCTTGAGGATCGGATTCATCACGCGCCACGGTGCATCAGCGAAAGGTGCCGAAATCTGTGCCTCGGTGTATACGAAGGCGCCGGGCTCTTGGCCAAGTTGGCCGCCGAAATGCATCGAGTTCAGATAGCGGCTGGCTTCCTCCACAACGGAGCCATCAAACACCCGCGTGGTTTGCGCCACACCGAATTTGCGCGCTTCGCTCGGGAAGTAGCCGGTAACGAATGCCTCGGCGTTCTCGATCGAGTCGAACTCATACAGTCCGCCCAAGGACTGGTTGCCAACGCCCGCCAGCCAAGTTTTGTTGCGAAACCCCGGCTGCTTCAGCAGTGCCGGGTTGATTTCGCGCCAGGGTCCGGCGGCGAATGGAACGGAGATTTGCAGTTCGGTATAGACGAAGGATTTTTGCGAAATGGGAGGCTCCTGATGATTGATGGACAAGGCCCACTTGGCGGGTCAGCGCGCTCGAATAGCATCACGATCGCGATGTAAAACTTATAAGATAACGACCGTGATGTTGTCAAGAAATAAAATCGCGATCGTGATGTATACTGGCGCCATGCGCTACAAACCGGGTCACAAAGAACAGAGCCACGCCCGCATTCTCGAGGCGGTCGGCCGCGGGTTTCGCCGCCACGGCATCGGCGGAATTGGTGTTGACGGCCTGGCGCGCGAGGCGGGCGTCACCTCCGGCGCGTTTTACACGCATTTTCCAAGCAAATCGGCCGCCTTCGAGGAAGCGGCGTTGGCTGGACTCGAATCATTGCGGGCCAGCATCGAAGCCCTGAAGGCCGAGCACGGATCTGGCTGGGTCGCGGCCTTCGTCGACTTCTATCTTGGTTTCAAGCGCACCTGCCTGCTCGATGAAGCCTGTGGCCTGCAGGCATTGACGCCGGAGGTCATCCGTGCGGATGTCGCGGTACGTAGCGCTTATCAAGCCTCGCTGACAGGTGTCGTTCAAGCCTTTGCGCAGGGGCTGCCGGAGCGGCATGGCGCGCTCTCGAACCAAGAGCGGGCCTGGGCCTTGCTTGCGCTTCTGTCGGGAGGCGTGACAATGGCGCGCTCGACCGCAGACGAGAAGCTCAGTGACGAGATCGCCATGGCCGTGAAGCAGGCTGCGCGGATCGTTGTCGGCTAAAGTCGTTGCGTTGGTAGGCACTGCGGAGCGGGTTCCTCCGACCAGACCGTCTTAAGTTCATCCTGCAGCCAGTCCAGAAACGACGTCATGCGCACGGATCCAGGCGTGAAGCGCGAATACACCAGTGACACCGGGCGCGGCGGCGGCTCGAAGGCGACAAGAACCCGTTTCAATTCACTGCGTTCGATGAACGGCGCCGCCTGGTAGTCCAGCAGTCGCGCAAAGCCTGCCCCTTCGCGACAAGCCGCCAACGTCGCTCCGACCGTGTTGCAGGTCAGCGTGCCATGCACCCGCACGCGCAGCGGCCGCCCATCGACCTGAAACTCCCAACTGCTGAGATCTCCAAGTCCTCCATGCAGCACGCATGGCAGTTCGCGCAATTCCAGAGGCTCCTTCGGCATTCCAAGCCTTTGCAAGGCCACTGGGCTAGCAACGATGACCTGCCGAACTTTGGTCACAGGTCGCGCGATCAAGGTCGAGTCAGCCAGTGGCGCAATCCGCACGGCCACATCCACGCCCTCCTGCACCAGATCCACCAGCCGGTCCAGCAGCAGCAACCTCACCTCAACGCGCGGATGCGCCTGCGCATAGCGGGCGACCGATGGCGCAACATGAAGCTCGCCGAACGACACCGGTGCCGTGCAGCAGATCACGCCTTCAGGCTCGCCTCGAGTCTGCGCCAGAGCCAAGCGCGATGCATTCACGGCGTCCTTCACCCGCTGCACGTGCACGCGGTACACGCGCCCGTCTTCAGTGATCGACAGCCGCCGCGTCGTGCGATGGAACAACCGTACGCCCACCTCGCGTTCCAGGCATGCCCCAAGTACATCCAGCGGCGCACACCTGTTGAAGTGGGCGGGCCTACGTCTGCCGTGTCCACCAGCAACACGACTGGTGTCGCTGCGATGGTCGCCCACATCAATTGCGCCGACACGCTGTTCATCTCCAGCGCCGGGGCGGACGGCCTGCTCGATGTCAGTCACAAGGGCGGCCGCGCCGGCTTCGCGGAGTGGCGTGACGGCGTCTTGCGCATCCCGGACTATGCAGGCAACAGCATGTTCAACACCCTGGGCAATCTGGAATTGGATGACCGCGCCGGGATCTGCATTCCGGACTTCGAGCATTCGCGCCAGTGGATGCTCACCGGGCGCGCCCAGGGACTGTTCGCGGTTGCGGGTACGGAGGACCAGACCGGCGGCACGCTGCGCTGGATCGAATTCCATCCGTCCGAGTGGACGTGTGTGCCTCTGAATGTGGCCAGGGCATGGACGCTCGTCGACAGCTCGCCGTTCAATCCCTGATCTGCCTATGCTGAACTTACACGGGGGCATCGCGATGCCTGGTACTCAATCTTTAGGATGGAGCGTTGGATGGGCACGCCTACACGACACGATTTCACACCCGATGCCGAAGCACTGCGGCGCGCGCTGCAGCAGTTGATCGAACTTCGCCAGCATGGCGAATCGGCAGGAGCTGCGACCGCGCTGCCTTCGGTGCTTCCCGTAGATGGCGTGGGTGGCCGTGCTGCGCTTGAACAGCTGGCCCCATGGGCGCTGGACCGCTCGGCCAGACTGGACGCACCCGGTTTCATCGCGCACATGGACCCGCCGACACCCTGGATGACCTGGGCCGCCGCGCTCTGGGCGGCGGGCACCAACCAGAACCTGCTACATCCCGACGCAGCGCCCGTCGCGCGAGAACTGGAAGCACGCGTCGTCGCCTGGCTCGCTCCCTGGTTCGGGATGGCTGGAGGGCATATGGTGCCGGACTCGACGCTGGGGAACCTCACTGCGCTCTGGGCCGCACGCGATGTGGCCGGTGTGCGCCGCATCGTCACGTCTGTCGATGCCCATCTGAGCATTCTCAAGGCAGGACGCATCCTGGGTCTTTCTGTGGAATGTCTGCCCGTGGATGCCTCGCGCGCGCTGCGGCCAGAGCAGATCGATCGGGACCTGTCCGATGCAGCGCTGGTGCTCACTGCCGGCACGACCGCCGTCGGGGCCATCGACTGCCTCACGGTGCAGCGCCGAGCGGCCTGGGTCCATATCGATGCGGCCTGGGCCGGCCCCTTGCGGATGACCCGGCATGCCGGGCTCCTGGACGGCGTCGAGACGGCCGATTCTGTCGCGCTGTCGGCGCACAAGTGGCTTTACCAGCCCAAGGAGTCGGCCCTGGTGTTCTTCGCGCAACCAGATCGTGTGGCCCAGGCGCTCAGCTTTGGCGGCAGCTATCTGGCACAGCCAAATGTCGGCTTGCTGGGATCGCACGGCGCGTGCGCCTTGCCCCTGCTGGCCACTTTGCTGGCCTGGGGCCTGCATGGCGTGCGTGAACGCATCGAGTCCGATATGGCGATCGCTCAGCGCCTCGCTGACCGGGTGCAGGCCGAACCGTCACTGGAACTCTGGGGTCCGACACGCACGGGTATCGTGGTGTGGCGCCCGCGGCAGGGGGATCCGCGTCAGGTCCGCGAACGACTGAGGGACGCGTGGGTCAGCACCGCCACAATCAACGGTGAGATCTGGTTCCGCTCCGTGGCGGCAAATCCGCTTGCAGACCCGGATCGTCTCGTCGACGCGGTCCTGCACGCGGCGGGACAGCTGAACGCGACCGGGAAGGGGTCCGGTGCCTAGCGCGAAGTCAAGGCGGACCAGCCGAATTCCAGCAATGGTCGGCTGTCCAGAGCGAATTTCACTATGACCTCGACGAGTGCTTCCGACGTGACCGTGCCGGTTTCCAAGGGCATTGACACGATGAAGGACTTCAGTCGGATGTCTTCGCCAAGTTCGCCCACCTGATCGGCGGTGTAGCCACGGGGAAGGCGGACCAAGGCATCCTCGCGGACAAGGCGCTGGCCATTTCGGTGCAAGGCCGCGACTACGGCCCGCCAGCGGTCCGGGTGACGGAGGATGTGGTCACGGAATGCGCCCAAGGGTTCAGGTTCCAGCGCATAGAACCCTGCGGCGACAAAACATTCGTCGGGACCGAGTTGAAGGTAGACCAGCCCCTGCGAGTGTTTGGTGCCGTCACGGGTGAGGACAGCGCTGGCGTGCGCCTTGTAGGGCCGTTTGTCCTTGGAAAACCGGACGTCGCGGTTGATCCGGAATACCGAGGTCTTCGGGTCGGCGACCAGCGGCAGGTCGTGGACCGCAAACGCTGAAGTCAATGACTCGAGCAACTGGGCCAGGGGTTCGAGGACGAGGTCCTCATAGCGTGCCTTGTTGGCATGGAACCATTCGCGCGTCTGGTGCGCATCGAGTTCCGTGAAGAATTGAAAGGCTGCTGGGGAAAATCCCCGGAAGCGAGTGCTCTGGGGTTGCATTTTTGGAGCTTTCGGCATGGTTG
>CAIPBT010000013.1 GCA_903863375.1 uncultured Ferrovum sp. | reverse complement strand
CCTACGACATCCAGCGATCAGTATGCGGCGACTCTTGCCACGTGGTTTGGCACCGCTCCTGCCGACCTTGCCAATATCTTCCCCAATTTGGCCAACTTCAGTTCGAGCAACCTCGGCTTCATGGCGGCGGCTTGACGATCGCCAGCTGGCGGAACGCCCGCGACGCGCAGTGAGCCGGTTGACCAACACCTGAGTTAGCTGGATCGGCTGGTGCCGCGGCCGCTCACTGTCGCTGCTGCCCGGTCGGCTGATCATCCAGCCAATCGCTGTCCATTCAGGCATGAGTCTGGAGCATTGCCGCCCGGCCGCGTGGACGGAAAACTGCCCGCTCTTCGGGGATGAAATCAGGCACGGCTCGTTGGCCGCTCTGTGCGGCGCGTTGGCCGGCGTCCAGTACTGCCATCACGGCACAGGCTTCCAGCGCTGAGACTGGATTGCAGCCGTTGTCCTGAAGGGCAGCCACCAGCGCCCGGTAATAATGCGGATAGTCGCCTGCCGGTAGCGGCAAGGTGGTGGTGGTGCCGTTGCCATCGACCTGAATCAGGGTTTCCGGCCCGGCCGGCTGACCCAGCAATCTGGTCTCCTGGCCAT
Source organism: uncultured Ferrovum sp. (assembly GCA_903863375.1). Taxonomy (GTDB): domain Bacteria; phylum Pseudomonadota; class Gammaproteobacteria; order Burkholderiales; family Ferrovaceae; genus CAIVHB01. The sequence goes on along the minus strand of CAIPBT010000013.1, from coordinate 10,975 downwards.
CTAGCCCGGTCTTCACCCAACTGCCGCGTGCGCCGTGAACGGCAAATCGGGGCAAGCCGCCGGCCAGCAGCATGCTGGCGCCGAGCTGTACGGTGCAGTGGGGGTACAGCAGGGTGACATCGAAGTGATCGTCGACCACGGCACCCGGACGCAGGGTGCGGATGTTGGCCTGCACGGCATCCGGCAACCCGAACAGCACCAGCGCCTGATCGATCAGGTGCGGTCCCAGGTCGCACCAGATGCCGCCGCCCGGCACCGCCTGTTCCCGCCAGCGCGGACGTATCTGAGGCCGGAACCGGTCGAAGCGGGACTGCAACAGATGCACGGGGCCCACTTCGCCCGCAGCGATCGCCGACTGCAGGGCCAGGAAGTCGCCGTCCCAGCGCCGGTTGTGGAACACCGAGAGCAGACGCTGGTGCTGGACTGCCTCTGTGCACAACGCACGGGCCTGCGCGAGTGTCACCGTGAACGGCTTGTCGACCACCACATGACAGCCCCGGCGCAGGGCGCGCGAGGCCAGCGCGGCGTGAGTCTCATTCGGTGTGGCGATCACGGCCAGTACCGAGCCTGTGGCGCTGTCATCAGGATGAGCACCAGCACCAGCACCAGCGCTGCCACTGGCGCCCGCCCAGCTGGGCAGATCCTCAAAGGCCTGATCCAGGGTGCTGAACACCGGCAGGCCTGGCCAGTCGGCCTGTACCTTGTCGGCGGAACTGGAAATCGCGGCAGCCAGGCGCAGACCGGGGGTCTGCGCGATCAGGGGGGCGTGCAAGACCCGGCTCGCGTAGCCATAGCCGATCAGCAGCACCGGCGTGTCGGCGTGCGGCCTCAAAACAGCCCCGCCCCGATATTGATCAGCAGCGCCAGCACGGTGGTATTGAAGAGATAGGACAGGACGCAATGCAGGGTGCCGGTACGGCGCAGGGCGCTCGACGCGAAGGACGCGTCGGCGGTCTGGCCGGAGGTGCCGATTACGGCAGCGAAATAGAAAAAGTCACCATACCCTGGCTTGTCCGCGCCGGGAAACAGCAGCACCGGTGGCAGCCCCCGCGCCTCGGCAACCACATATTCATGTGCGTAGTGGAGCGCGAACATCATCTGGATGAAGGCCCAGGAATTCAGTACGGTGCAGCCAGCCAGCAGGATGTGCAGGGTTCGCGGCCAACCTCGCAACTCCTTTACGACGGCCAGCTCGCCGGCGATGGCGGCCAGGCTTGCTACCGCGGCCAGGGCGGTGAGAAACAGGATCAGCGACTTGCCCTCGTCCTGCAGCCGGGCGCGCCGGTGCATGTCTGCGTCGGACGAATGCCGCATCATGTCGACGGCAAGCAGGACGTAGAGGGCGCAGCCGACGTTCCAGGCAATCAGGGCCCGGCTGATGGCCTGGCCGATCAGGCTGGCCGGTAGCGTGAAGCCCAACATCAGGGCAATGCCGACCGAGATCAGCAGGCGCGGCCGGACATAAAAAAGCCGCATCAGGGTCCGTACCCAGCGGGTGGCGGACCCCGGTACAGGGGGCTTATTTGCGGCCGCCACTGGCCTTGGGCTTGGCAGCTGCCTTGGGTTTTGCGGCGTCCTGCGCCTTGGCCGTTTCCGCGAGTTTGGGGGCAGCCTTGGCGGCTGCCTCGCTCTTGGCTTTGGCCTCGCCCTTGGCCTTGGCCGGGGCTGCCGCCTTGCCGGCACCCTTCTGGATGTGCGCCACGATCGCGTCGGTGATCTCGGCTGTGGAGGCCTTGCCCCCCAGATCTCCCGTGCGCACGCCGTCCACCACCACGGCCTGGTGGATCGCATCGCGCAGCCGTGTTGCAAGATCCTGGCGCTCGACATGATCCAGCATCATGCCGGCGGCATAGAGCAAGGCGATCGGGTTGGCAATGCCCCGTCCGGCGATATCCGGCGCCGAGCCATGTACGGCCTCGAAGATTGCCGCGTGCTCGCCGATGTTCGCGCCCGGGGCCATGCCCAGGCCGCCGACCAGACCGGCAATCTCATCCGACAGGATGTCGCCGAACAGGTTGGTGGTGAGCAGCACGTCGAATTGCCAGGGATTGAGCACCAGCTGCATGGCACAGGCGTCCACGATGCGCTCTTCCACCTGCACGCGGCCTTCGTATTCCTTTGCCATCTCCATCGCCGTCTCGAGGAAAATGCCGGTCAGCGCCTTCAGGATGTTGGCCTTGTGCACGATGGTGATTTTCTTACGGCCATTCTGCACGGCGTATTCGAAGGCAAAACGGGCAATGCGCCGGCTGCCGGCGCGGGTGTTCACGCCAGAGGAAATGGCGGCACCGTGGGGATCGTTGTCAATCGGGATGTAGTGGTCAAACCCCACGTACAGGCCCTCCAGGTTTTCCCGGATCAGCACCACGTCGATGTCTTCGTAGCGGCCACCCGGAATCACCGTCTTGCCGGGGCGGACGTTGCCGAACAGCTTGAATTCTTCGCGCAGGCGAACATTGATCGAACGGAAGCCGCCGCCGACGGGCGTGGTGAGCGGGCCTTTCAGGGCCAGGCCGGTTCGCCGGATGCTGGCCAGGGTGGCTTCGGGCAGCGGGTCGAGGTGCTCCGAGACAGCGGCCATGCCGGCGGTCTGGATGTCCCAGGCGAAGGGCGCCCCCAGGGCATTGAGCACCGTGATGGTGGCTTTCATGATTTCCGGCCCAATGCCGTCACCCGGGATCAGGGTGGCGGGAATCAGGGCCTTGCTGTTCGGTTTTGCCATGACAGTTCCTCGACGTGAAAACGTGGACGGCCCGTGGTCCGGCAACACCCGGCCAGGACGGGCCGGCGGCCCTTTCGCCGCGCGACCTGCCGAGAATACATGAGCCGCCCGGCGCTGTGCGTAGCGCGGTGCGCAGCGCCGGGCTGACGCGATCGGGCCAACAGGGGATAATCTGCCGGGTGACCTTCCTTTTTGCTACTTTCCGCCGGCGATTGATGGGCGTGCCAGACTGGCGGACGACGTGGCTCGTGCTGCTTGCCCTGCTCGCCCTGCTTACGCTGGGGCGTCTGCCCCTGATCGACGAGGACGAGGGCGAATACGGCGAGGTGGCGATGGAAATGGCGCGCAGCGGCGATGCCTTCGCGCCAACGCTGAACGCCCAGCCGTTCTATGAGAAGCCGGTGTTGCTGTTCTGGCAGCAGGCACCGCTGGTACGCCTGCTGGTGCCGCTGGGCGCCCCGGTAGAATTTGCGTTGCGCCTGCCAGCCCTCTGTGCCAGCGTGGTGTGGTTGCTGGCGCTGCTGTCGTTCTGGCGGGCGCGTCACGGCCTGGTGCTGGCGCAGCATGCCGTGTGGCTGGCAGCCACCAGCCTGGGCGTGGTGGTGGTCGCCCGGGCGGCAGCGATGGATGCCTTGGTCAACGCCCTGCTGGCGCTGACCCTGTTCGACCTGTGGCGCTGGCTGGAATCTGGTGCACGTCGGCCCCTGCGTCGTGCAGCAATGTGGGCCGCCCTCGGCATGCTGGCGAAAGGGCCGGTGGCCTGGGTGATTCCGGGCGCCGTGCTGGTGGCCTATCTGGGGTTCACACCGCCGGCCCGGGCACGGCTGCGCGATCTGGCTGACCCGCTCGCCTGGCTGATCCTGCTCGGGGTTTCCATGCCATGGTATGGCTGGTATGCGTGGCACAGCGAGGGCGCTTTCGTGACTTATTTCTTCGGCCGTGAAAACGTCGGCCGGCTCGGTGGCAGCCTGCAGGGACACAGCGGCGGATATGGCTACTACCTGGCCGTGCTGCCCCTGCTGCTGCTGCCATACACCGCCGTGCTGGCCTGGCTGCCGCCGCGCGTGCGGGGCTGGTGGGCCGAGCCGGCGCACCGGTTTCTATTGCTGTGGTTTGCCCTGGTGTTCCTGATCTTCACCCTGGCCGGCACCAAGCTGCCGCATTATCTTCTGTATGGCTGCACCCCGCTATTCCTGCTGGCGGCGCCGGCTCTGGCCGGCCGCCTCGCTGCGATGTGGCTCGCGTTGCCCGGGGTGCTGCTGCCGGCGCTCGCGCTGGCGTTGCCGAGCATCGCCGCCCGGATGGCGGCACACGACCACAATCCCTATCTGCGGGAACTGCTGGCACGTGCCCCGCTGGTGCTGGATGGAGCGTGGCAGGCCAGGGTCGTGACCTGGGCAGCGGCGGCGGTACTGCTTCTGGTCGTCACCATCTGGGCAGCCTTGCAGGCGCCGCCGGGTGATGGCCCGACAGTGCGCGGGTGCGCAGTCGATGGCGCGCACGCGCAGCCCGCTGGCCAAGCGTGGTGCCTGACGCGCCTGCTGGGCTGGAACCGGGAAGGCTCCCGGGCGGTGCTGGCTTGGGCACCCGGTCTGGTCTCTGCGTTGGGGGTGTCGCTGGTGCTGCTGCCAGCGGTCACCGGGCTGCAGCAGGACCCGGTCCGACGGGCTGCCCGGATGGCTGCCAGCCTGCAGCAACCGGTGGTGAGCGACGACCGCATGCCCAGTTTTTCCGTGTATCTGGGGGCTGCAACGCAGGTCAGGCCGGTACGGGCAGGCGATCTCGCCTTCGGCCGCCTGGACCATCCGGACCGGCTGGGCACCCGTTTCGATACCCTGTTTGCCGAAGGCGGCATCCGGGTGGTCCGGGTGCGTGCACCATGATCCACAAGCCATCGATTCACACGCCAATGATTCACGCGCCGTCGACCCACCAACTGTCGACCGACAAGCCGTCCTGGCTGACCGTGGTGCCCGCCCTGCCGCTGGCCCTGCTCGCGGTGCAGGTGCTGCGGATGGGATGGAATGTGCCCTGGTTCGAGCAACTGCGTCCTGTCCTGCTGGCCGCCATGGCGGGTTATGCAGAGCCCTTCTGGAGTGCCTGTACCCTGCTGGGCGACGCGCTGGTCACGCCGCTGCTGGTGATTCCGTTCCTGCCCCGGCGGCCGCAGCTGGCGTGGGCCAGCCTGCTCGCAGCCCTGGTGGCAACGGTGCTCACCCATGCCGTGAAGCCCCTGCTGCATCTGCCGCGTCCGCCAGCCGTGCTGGATCTCACCGTGATCGGTCCGCGCCTGCTGGCCGGGTCCTTTCCGTCCGGTCACACCACCACCGCGTTCACGGTGTTCGTGCTGCTGTGGCTGGCCGGTGGCCTGCGTGGTCCGGTTGCCTGGAGCGCCGGACTGTTGTTGGCTGTGCTGGTGGCCTTGTCGCGCGTGGCGGTCGGGGCGCACTGGCCGGCGGATCTGCTGGCGGGTGCGGCCGCCGGCTGGGTCAGTGCCTGGCTAGCTCTGCGGCTGGCCGCGCGTTGGCCGATCGCGCCCACCGGCCAGTTGGCACGCCTGCTGCCCCTGGTGCTCGGGGGGCTGGCAATGGTTGACCTGTTTGGACACGACACCGGTTATCCTGCCGGAATGTTCCTGCAGCAGGGGGTGGCAGCGCTCATGTTGGGCGCGCTGGCTTTTCAGCATCCCGGTGTGCGCAGGCGAGGAATGCCATGAGCATGGAATGGGAAGAGGATGGCGTCGCGCAGGCGGCGCGCTGGCGCTCCGAGGCAGGAGTGGCCGAGCCATCGCGCATGATGGTGGCCGACGATACGCTGAGCGCCGACGTGGCCTATCGCGAAGCCTGCGAGGGCACCGCCCTGCTGTGGCGAGGCGATTACCAGAACGCGCGGCACCTGCTGGATGCGATGGCCCGGCGGCTGGAACGCAAACCCCGTCACGGATCGCGCAAGGCGCGCGGCAAGGTGCCGGAAGCCCCGGAAGCCGCTCCGGATCCGGCCAGCGCCTTTCACCGGCACCGGCAAAACATGGCGCAGCGGGCGCGCACCCTCGGACGGCTGCTGATACCGATCAACGCGGACTACACCATCCCGTTGCGCCGCGCGCCTGACCTGCGGCAGGCGCTCGAAGAAGCCTGGGGACCGGCAGATGATCAGCCGTCGGTCGTGGCGTTGCGCGAGCTGCTGGGCATCGTCGGCGCCCACGAGTGGCGCAAGAAGGGCGTGGAGGTCAACGCCCTGTCCGGTGTTGATCAGGGCAGTCGCATCCATCCCTGGTATGGCGTGTACTCGCCCCTGCGTGGTGAATACATCGATCTGGTGGCTGAGGTGGCTCTGCCCGCCCGCGACCTCGCCTTCGATATCGGTACGGGTACCGGGGTGCTGGCAGCGGTGCTGGCGCGCCGGGGCGTGCAGCATATCGTCGGCACCGAACAGGACCCGCGGGTACTGGCCTGCGCTGCCGAGAACCTGCAACGCCTGGGTCTGGCCGATCGCGTTTCCCTGGTCGAAGCCGACCTTTGGCCACCGGGCCAGGCGGGCCTGGTGGTGTGCAATCCACCTTGGGTACCGGCACGCCCGTCTGCGCCGATCGAGCGCGCGGTGTATGACGAGGACAGCGGCATGCTGCGAGCCTTCCTTGCCGGCTTGCGCAGCCATCTGGCGCCTGCCGGCGAGGGGTGGCTGCTGCTGTCCGACCTGGCCGAACACTTAGGCTTGCGTAGCCGTGAGCAGCTGATGGGCTGGATTGCCGCGGGCGGCCTGCGCATTGCCGGCACCCACAGCATCAAGCCCCGGCATGGCAAGGCGCGCGATGCGGACGATCCGCTGCACGCCGCCCGGGCTGCCGAAATCACCACGCTCTGGCGACTGGTGGCTGCTCCTGACTGACGCCCGCCGGGGCTGACGCGCGCCGGGGCAGGTCAGAACTGCTCGGCGCTGGCCAGGTTGCCCGCCAGTCCGGCTTCGCAGCGCAAGCGCAGCGGATGGTCGGCCGGCAGGTTCTGCTGCAAGGGGTGGCATAGTGTGCGATAGAGCGCCTGTGCCTGCGCCGGCTGGCCATGGGTAGCCTGGTGGTGCGCCAGCACCAGGGCGGCGCGGACGGTTGTACTGTTGGCGGGCAGGCTGCCCTGTGCCGTCTGTCGCAGGATGTCCTGTAGGGTGCGCGCCCCGGCCTCAGCGCGATCGGCGACACCCTGCCGCAGCTCGATTGCCGCCTCGTTGACCTGGGTTTGTACCAGCAACAGCGGTTCTGTCGTGGCCTTGCGTGCCAGCGCCTGGCGCAATTGACGGAGCGCCAGACGCGCCTGCGCATCCTGCGGGTGCAGCAGCGCATGCAGGTAGGTACGATCCGATTTTGCCTCCAGCACATTCGGCGCCGCCTCGCCATAGATCGCCTGTGCCTGTTGAACCCGCGCTGCGGCCAGGTTCTCGGCCAGCGCGATACGGCCCAGATCGCGGGCACTCAGGGCTGCCATGTGGGTCAGGTTTTCGCGGATCACCTCTGCCGAGTTACCGGCGGCGGCCAGGGTGGCGTCTTCGCGCGCCTGCATCGCAAGCAGCGCATCGTAATGGCCCAGCAGGTAATCGAGCGACAGCCTGCTCATGCGCACGTACTGGGTGCCGTGGGCGCGCTGGTCGGGCCACTGCTGTATCGCCGCTTCGGCAGAATCCATGAACGGGATCGCTTCGACAGGGCGGCCAACCTGCATCAGGGTCTGGGCCAGACCCAGCCGGATGTCGATCCAGAGCTGATGGTTGTCGTTTCCGCCCTCTCCCGGCACGGCGAGCAACTCGCGCAAGCGCCGCTCCGTCCGGCCGCTGAAATCGACACTCAGCAGCGTGGCAGCCTCGTCGTACAGCATCTCGTTGCGCAGTTGCGGGTCGAGCCCCGGGGTTTTGCGCGCCCGTTCTGCCGCTTCGCTGATGATGGCGAGACCAGCCTCGCTGTCATGCAGGTTGACCAGGGTGTCGCCAATCGCCATGCCGAAGCGGATGGCCACGGCAGGGTTGTCGGGCGGCTGATCGTGCAGGCGCCGACGCGCCCGGTGCAGCACTTCCTGCACGCTCAGCGCCGGGCCATCGCCGTTGCCAGGATCCGCCCCCGCCAGGATGTCCACCAGCAATCCATTGGTCGCGTCGAGTTCCGCCGCTCGGGTCTCGGCCTTGGCGTGGGCCGATTCTTCCCGCAGGTGCGCGGCGCGCTCGGCCAGCGCAAAGTGCGCCGACAGCGCAATGGCGGTGACCAGGCTGAGCAGGCTGAAGCCCAGCGCACCGGCCAGCGTGCGCCGCCGTTGTGCAAACAGCGCCAGGCTGTGCAGCGGGCTGGGTGGGCGCGCCAGCACGGGTTCGTAGGCCAGGAAGCGATCAAGGTCCATCGCCAGCTCCAGGGCGGAGCCGTACCGAACGGCACGCGATCCGTGCACCGCCTTGGCCATCACCCGCTGCAGGTCCTGCGGCACCGCGAGCAGGTTGGCCTGCCGTTCCGGGGGGTTCTGCCGCAGCGTCTGATCGGCCGTGATCACCGTGCGGAACGCTTCCGGGTGATACGGCAGGCGGCCTGAGAGCAGTTCAAAACCAATCATGCCAAGGGCGTAGACGTCGGCCTGCAGGTCGACCTGCCGTGGATCGCCCAGCAACTGTTCGGGGGCCATGTAAGGGAGGGTACCGATCAGTTGCCCCTGCATCGTGTGCGGTTCGGACTGTTCGAGCGCCACGGCCCGCGCCACCCCGAAATCGAGGATCTTCGGCACGCCATCGCGGTCGACCAGGATGTTGGCGGGTTTCAGGTCGCGATGGATCACGCCACGCGTGTGCACGAAGTGGATGGCGTGGGCCAGTTGTGCCAGCAGGCGCACCCGTGCGCGCAAGTCGAGCCGCTGTTGCTCGGCATGCTCGGTCAGCGGCAGGCCCTCGATCCGCTCCATCACCAGATAGGGGTGGTCAAAACCCATCTCGCGGAAGATGCCCGTGCCATAGAGGCGCGCGATGTGCGGATGTTCGATGCTGCCCATCAGTCCGGCTTCGCGTTCAAAGCGGAACAGGTTCTCGCCGCTCAGCATCGGGCCCAGGTGCAGCTTCAGGGCCACCCGGCGCGCCGGTCGCGACTGACGTGCCAGATACACCACGCTGCTGGCCCCCTGTCCCAGCACGCCCTCGATCAGGAACTCGTTGATCTGCCGGGGCGGCATGCCGGTGGCCGCACCCGGGCGCGGCGTGGGCGGCAGATCGGAGAGTAGATGGGCTTCAGTGCTCATGCTGTCCCTGCACCAGCCGGCGCGTCTTGCGCACCCCCAGGGCCAGCAGCAATGCCACCACCGGGATGGCGAGGCCTGTCACCAGTTCGGGGCTGACCGGCAACCCTAGGGCGTGCAGCGATTTGGTGCCATAACCAATCAGGCCGATGATGTAGTAGGTGATGGCCGCCACCGACAGACCTTCCACCGTCTCCTGCAGGCGCAGTTGCAGGCGCGCACGCCGGTCCATCGACGCCAGCAGGGCCTGGTTCTGTCGCTCATGGGTCAGGTCAACCCGGGTGGAGAGCAACTGGCTGACGCGGGACACGCGCAGCGACAGTGCCTCCTGGCGTGAGGCCGCGGTCCGGCAGGTGTTCATGGCGGGCGTCAGCCGTCGCTCGATGAATTCCTGGAAGGTCTGCAGGCCCTGGATGCGCTGCTCGCGCAATTCGCTGGTGCGGCGCTGCACCAGCTCGTGATAGGCAATGGCGGCACTGAAGCGGTAGCTGTTCTCGGCCTGGCGGCGTTCGGTCGCCGCTTCCAGGGCAGTCAGGCGCGCCAGCAAGGGTTGCTCGTCGGCATCGCTCGCCGCATCGAGGGCAGCCGTGATCTCGGCCAGCTCGTTTTCCGAGCGGCCCAGCACCGGCATCAGGTCGCGGGCCACCGGAAATGCCAAGAGCGCCAGCATGCGATAGGTGTCGATTTCCACCAGGCGCTGAATGGTGCGTCCGGCCTGCCGGCGGGTCATGCCGCGATCGATCACCAGCACCCGGCTGAAACCATCCCGATGGATGCGGAAATCGGTGAAGGCGCTGGCGGCGCCGCCAGCCACTTCGGCTCCGACCAAAGCGTTGCCGCCGAAGTAGGCGTGCGACAGGGCCTCATGGCGCTGTTCTTCCCGCAGGTCCATGCTGTCCGGGTCTTCGCTGGTGCCGCCGAGCAGCACTGCATGGGTGGCCACCAGGATCTCGCCGGGAATCGCGCGCACCCAACCCTCGGGCACCAGTCGCAGGGCCGTATCCTCGAACATCGGCTCGCCGGCACCTTGGGCGATGAACTTGTAGCGCGCAAATTCGGCATGCCGTTCCCACTTCACCCGAAAGCGCCCCAGGTCGGCGCTGAAGTGGTTGGCATCCGGGGCTGGCGGCTTCACATCATGCAGGCGGGCCAGCTCGCACACCTGTTGCCATTGGGCATCGCGCAACGACCAGTCGGAGTACACCGCCAGATAACTCAGGCGCAGCGGAGCTTCGAGCAGTTCTGGCGGGCGCGCGTGCACCTCGTTGGCGAGCGCGAGTCGCAGGGGATGGTTGTGCAGCAGCATGCCAGTGGGTTCAGGTTTGCGGCGGATAGGGCAGCAAGCCGCGTTGCATCTGGTCGCACCATTGGCGGTAGGGATGGTCGGCGTCGAGCTGGCTGGCCATATCCTGACACAAAGGCCGCAGGATTTCCTGTGCCTCGGTGGCGCGGCCGGCCGTCAGCAGGGCGGCGGCCAGCATCAGCTGGGGCCGCATCACGAGTTCGAGCCGCCCAAGTTCGCGGGCACTCATGCCGGCGGTGTTCCACAGGGTCTGCACGCCGGTGGATTCCTCGCCGTATTGCTTCGCCAGGGCATCGCCGCGATCTGCCGCCAGCGCCAACAGGGCGGCGTAGTGGCCCAATCGCAACTCGAGCGAGGCCTGGCGCTGGAAGGAGGGGTTTCATCGCTCCCGATCATCGGGAAACCAGCGTAAGGGAATGATAAGTTGCCAGCGACGCTGTAGGTTCAGGCCGAAGGATAGGGGCATGGGGGCCAGACACTCAGAATCGCGGGCACAGAGTCGGTGGGTGCGCCACTGCGCACCCTCGGCCTTGGCGCTGTCACGCCTGCGGCCCGCCATCCACTGGGTGGATGGCGTCCGGCGGCGCCCTGCGCCGCTCGTCGAACCCCTCCGGGGTTCTCATCCCCTGCAGGCACCGTAAATGAAAAAAGCCAGCTTTCGCTGGCTTTTTTGCTTGTCGTGGCGTCCCCACGGGGATT
>CAIPBT010000012.1 GCA_903863375.1 uncultured Ferrovum sp. | reverse complement strand
GGCCTGCCCCACGATCACGGCAGATCACCACGATGCACGGCAGACGCCACCAGCGCCCCGCGCACGCCCAGGCGCTGCAGGGCCTGCAGGTCTGACTGGTGACGCACCCCACCGGCGGCATAGAGGGTACGCCCGTTGGCCAGCGCCTGGCATTGCCCGAGCCGGTCGAAGTCGGGGCCCTGATCCATCCCGACTGCCGTCAGCGTCATCACGATGACCCGTGCCGGCCAGCGCTCCGGCCGCTCCAGCCAGGTGGCATCGCCGCGAAATCCTTCCGCCGCGAAATCCAGGGAGAGGACCAGGGCTGGCGACCACGACAGGTCCTCGCAGCGCGCCAGGGTCTCGGTGCCCAGCACCGGCAACACGCTGGATACCCCCAACGCGGCAAGTTGCGCCTGCATCGACTGGGCGGCGGCGAGCGACTGGAAACCGGCGTCCAGCCATAGCTGCAACCCGGGCAGGGCCCGGCCGAGAGCAGCCAGCACCGCCAGCTGAGCCGGCCCGCCCAGGATGGCATCGAGATCAGCAACGTACAGGGCCTTGCTCCCGGTACGCTGCAGCAGGGCGCGGGCCAGATCCACAGGCGCGCAGCCGGCCACCAGCGGGCTCTGCATGGCCGCATATTGTCCGCGCAGCCCGGCACGCGCCTGCACCACGATGCCAGCACGCAGGTCGAGCACTGGCAGCAAGGTCACGGCTTGGCCATACTCGCCACTGTCTCGCGCTGTGCCGCCTGGAACGTCCATCCTGATGCAACTCCTGATTTGCGAATATGTCACGGCCGGTGGGCTCGGCCCAGCGGCACAGTTGCCCCTGCTCGATGAGGCCGACGCCATGGTACAGGCGCTGGTGCGCGACTTCAGCGCCGTGCCGAGGGTGCAGGTGTCGATCCTGCGCTGCCCTTCCCTGTCGCCGGTGCCCGGCGTGCTGACGATTGACTGGTGCGCTGGCGCGTATGAGCACGCCCTGTTGACCTGCGACGCGGTACTGCTGATTGCCCCGGAAACCGACGATTGCCTGGAGCAGCTGGTGCGTCAGGCCGAGGCTGCGCAGGTGCAGGTGCTGAGCTGCAGCAGTGGCGCGGTCGCCCAGACCAGCGACAAACGGCGCTGCGCGACCCGCCTGAGCGAGGCCGGCATCGCCTGCGTCGATGTCGCCGCCTGGCATGACGTGCCCGACGCAAGGTCCGATGCTGATCGCTCCTGGGTGCTGAAACCGGTGGATGGCTGCGGCTGCGACGGCGTACAGCGCTTCGCCACGTTCGCGGAAGCCGAGCAGGCGCTGATGCAACGGACCGGGTCCGGCCCGCAGGTCGGACCGGGCAACGACCCGGCATGCGGCGCCGGCGATGTGCCGGGCGTGCGCCTGGATGCGAATGCGCACGCTGGCCTGCCCGGTGCGGCACGGCAGGGCTGGCTGCTGCAGCCCTGGGTGGAGGGCACGGCCGCCAGCCTGTGTGTGCTGGGTAGTGCACAGGGCGCCCGCCTGCTCAGCGTGAACCGGCAACATCTGCGGCTGGATGGTGCAGGAAGGGTGACACTGGATCACGTCGAAACCGGCGCCCTGGCCGACCCGGATGGAGCGCTCGCCGCCCTGGCAGAAACAGTACAAGGCGCGATACCAGGTTTGCGCGGCATTTACGGCATTGATCTGGTGCTGACTGCGGAAGGCCCCTGCGTGGTTGAAATCAATCCCCGCCTGACCTCGGCTTACCCTGGCCTGCGCGCCGTGTTGCAGGAAAATCCGGCCATCCTGTGGCTGGCAAGTGCCGGATGCCTGCCGGTGGCCGGAACACCCGCGATCGCCGCGCCGGCCAGCCGGGCCGCCCTGCTCGGCTGGGATATCGGCGGCGCGCACCTGAAGGTGGCGGTGCTGGATGGCCACGGCCAGCTGCTGGCCGTGGAGCAGCTGGCCTGCGCCCTCTGGCGTGGCCTGGACCAGCTCGAGCCGCTGCTGGACCGGGTGATTGCCCGCTGGGGCAACCCAGGCCAACACGCCATCACGATGAGCGGCGAGATGGTCGACCTGTTTGTGGACCGGGCGGCCGGGGTTCGGCAGCTGTTACACACCTTCGGTGTCCACGCCAAGGGGGTGCCTGTGGCGGTGTACGCCGGACTGGCAGGGTTTCTCCCAGCCACCGACACGGCAGGCGCCGAAGCCTCGATCGGATCGGCCAACTGGCTCGCCAGCGGGGCGTGGGCGGCGCGCCATCTGCCGCATGGCCTGCTGCTCGACATTGGCAGCACCACCACCGATCTGCTGTGGTTTGCCAAGGGCCGGATCCAGCCGGATGGTGTCGGCGACCAGGCCCGTCTGATCAGCCAGGAACTGGTGTACACCGGACTGACGCGTACACCCCTGATGGCACTGGCCAGCCGGGTGCCGCTGACCAATGGTGACGGCAGCCGCCACGACTGTGGCGTGATGGCCGAATGGTTTGCCACCTCGGCGGATGTCTATCGCGTGCTCGACCTGCTGCCCGAGTCCGCCGACCAGCACCCGACTGCCGACGGGCAGCGTAAGACCTGGGCCGGCAGCGCCCGTCGGATGGCGCGCATGGTGGGGTGCGACCTGCAGGATCATCCGGAAGGCACCTGGATCGACCTGGCGCGACATTTTCAGGCTTGTCAGGGCGAACGGATCGGGGCTGCCCTGCAACGCCGGCTGGCCGCCCAGCCGCCAGCCAGCGCCGGTCCCGTGCCCGTGGTCCTGGCCGGGGTAGGACGATTTCTGGCCGCGCCATGGTGCACAGGCGCGAAACTGTCTGCGGTGGAATTCGCCGATCTGGGTGGGCTCTGCCCGGCAGGCCGACCAACCGGAACCCACCACGCCACCGCGAACCTGCGCGAGGCCGCCAGCCGCGCCGCGCCGGCGGTTGCCGTGGCAGCATTGCTGGCGCACGGCTGAGCAGACAGGCCGGTCGGGCCTGCTCAGCCTGCCGGAAAATCAGTCCGCCAGCGCCTGATCGCGCAGCCGCAGCACCAATATCAGGGCAAGGATTGCCGCCACCAGGAACAGCAGGCTCGACGCACCGTGCAGCTCGCCAAAGCGGCGCACCAGGGCCGGATCCGCTACCGCAAAGCCTCCGGCATGCTGGATCTCGGCACGCACGTCGGCAATCCAGGGCCGGATATACAGGTGAGCCGTGGCCGTCAGCGCCAGGCTGATGGCCAGCACCCAGCGCACCCAGGTTGGCGGTACCGCTGGGCGGCCAGACAGGGTGTCTGGCGTGGTGCGGTCCAGGCCGAAGCGCAACACCAGCAACAGGAGCAGAGTCGCCATGCCCAGCGCGCCCATCCGGGCAAAGATCAGGCCAGCCACCGTTCCGGCTTGGCTACGGTCGGGCAGTGCCTCAAACAGGGCGGGTGCCACCACGGCACCGACGGCGATCTGCGCGCCTAGCCACCAGCACAGCAGCAGCGCATACAAGCGCTCAAGCCAGATGCGGATCATGGCTTGTCCCCCACCGCAGACGGCGCCCGCGCGCGTGCGGCTGGCACCATGGCAGGCGCTACCGCAGGCACTACCGCAGGCACCGTCAGCACGGTGCCGTCGCGACGCTCGTCGGCCACACCGAAAGGCTCGCCGTGATCCCGGCTGGGCCACCCAACCAGCTGCACCGAGCCGATCCGACCCTCCGCCATCCGCAGAGTGTGACCCCGCTGCCGCAGGCCATCGAGAATGCTGGCCGGCCAGCCGGCTTCAAACTGGGCATTGTCG
>CAIPBT010000011.1 GCA_903863375.1 uncultured Ferrovum sp. | reverse complement strand
GGCGGTGCAGCAGGTGCTCCGCCAGCACTTAGGGAAAGTCTGAACAAGTCCGCGCAGAGCGCGGGCTGACGGGTAAGATCGAAGCATAGACGCTGCCGACGGGGCACCGCTTCCGATGACCGACCAGATGAGTTTCTTGGACGCCGAATCCGGCTTGGTCCACACCATGGTGGCGACGTCGGCCAATGTGCGCGACGTGACCCAAGCGCAATTGGTCGCGAAATAGAGGAGGTTAAATATCATGGCGTATGCCGGGGTTCGGGACCTGTAGGGCCCCACTACCGCTAAAAAGGTGCAATTGGGTAATACAGTCTTGCCGTCAGCAGCTACCCCCGTCATCGGCATCGACGTTGGTGGCCCCCGCAAAGGCTTCCACGCCATCTGCCTAGTGGATGGCCAGATTGTCGGTCGCCAGCACACCAGCGATATTCCGGCGCTTGCGCAATGGGTGCGTGCGCAGGCGCCGGGGGTGGTGGCCATCGATGCGCCGTGTCGTTGGAGCCGGGGTGGAGGGCGTCGGCTGGCGGAGCAGCAGATCAGTCGTGCCGGCACCGCCTGCTTCGCCACCCCGGTGCAGGAGAAGTCCGGCATTCCTTTTTATGAGTGGATGCACAACGGCATGGCGCTCTATGCCGCCTTATCAGTGCCGGACGGCGGTTTCCGTCTGTTCGACGGCATCTGGCCGCTGGCCCAACCGGTGTTGGTCGAAACCTTTCCGCAGGCGGTGGCCTGTGCCCTGTCGGGGCAAGTCGTGCGCGCCCGCGACAAGGCCACCGTGCGGCCGGCCCTGCTGGCGCGGCTGGGCATGCCAGTCGAGACGCTCAAGGGCATCGACTGGATCGATGCCACGCTCTGTGCTCTGGCGGCGCAGGCCCTGGCCCGGGGGGAGCATTTCGGCTTTGGCGATGTCGAAGAAGGGTTCATCGTGGTGCCGCGCGGCGACTGGCCCTAATGGTTTTCTGCCGGCCCTGTCGCACGGTCGCCCACCGCGCGAGCACCTACGCCTCGGCAGAATGAAGCCCCTCTGCCGGGCCGTAAAGCCCCGGCCTTAAGGCATGAATCGCCGTCTCGGCTTAGCATCACTCAAAACAGAATGACGTGGGCGCCGGGCACCGGCCACCACAGTTTCAGCACCTTCTCAGCGTATCGCGCTAAGCCTTTCACCTGCTGCGGATTTTTTGTGTGGGCATGCCGGCCAGCAAGCGCCGGTGCCCGAAAAGCCCTTTTTGTTCAAATTGTTAAGTTGTATCTCCAAAGGCCGGAATGGCTGTCTTTCACCCCTGCACGCTGGATACCCTGAGCGCCTTGCCTGAATTGGCCTGACGACAGGTTGACCGTCTCGTGAATCCCGCTTCACAGTCCCAGTTTGATCTGGCCGCCCAATTGCCGGTCGCCATGGTCCTGCTCGACCGCGACCTGCGCCTGACGCTGGCCACGCCGCGTTGGCGGGCCGAGCACGCCGCCCTGCTGGAGCGCGTGGATGGCCTGACCATGCTGGCCGCTGGTATCGACGTGCCGATGGGCTGGCTGCGGGCCTGTCAGCGCGCCCTGCTGGGCGAGGAGCTGCATCACCCGGGCGAGACCTGGCGGCGTCCGGATGGCGCGCAGCGTTGCCTGCGTTGGTGGGCGCGCCCGTGGCGCGGCGAATTCCAGCAGATCTGCGGCGTGATGCTGACCGTGGAGGACATCACGCAGGAGCGTGAGAATGCGCGCGCCCTGTCCGAGCTGCAGGTGCGCACCCAGCAATACGCCCGCTTGGGCGCCGACCTGTTCTGGGAGCTGGATGCAGAATTCCGCTTCCGACTGGTCTCGGCGGTCAACTCGCCGGACTTCTGGAACAGCACCGGCCCGGTGCTGGGCGAGCATGCCTGGGGATTGCTCAGCAGCCAGCAGTTGCTGCCGGAACTGGCGGAGCAGCGCGCCGTGCTGGAAGCGCATTTGCCCTTCCGCGATCTGGTCACCGAGCGCCGCCTGCCTAACGGCGAGGTGCAGTGGCTGAGCTGGAATGGTGATCCGCGCTTCACCGAGGCGGGCCGCTTTGATGGCTATATCGGCACCACGCGCGACATCACGCAGCGTCAGCTCACCCAGCACGCCCTGCAGTTGAGCGAGATGCGGCTGTCGATGGCTTTGCACGCTAGCGGGCACGCGTTGTGGGAATTTGATCTCGCCACCGGTCACGCTACCCTGTTCGCCGGTTATGCTGAAATGCTGGGGTACGAGTCGGGCTGGCTGCTGCCGTCGGTGGTGACCTGGGATTCGATGCTGCATCCCGACGACCGCGAGGCGGTGCTCACCGTGTTTCGTGGGCTGATGGGTCGGGGTGGGGAGGTGTTCGAAACCCAGTTCCGCCTGCGCTGCCATGGCGGCGGCTGGTGCTCGGTGCGCTGCCGCGGCATGGTGGCGCCGGATGGTCACCACCTGGTCTGCGTGAATGCCGACATCACGGCGCAGGAAGACGCGCAGCTGCGCGAAGACCTGGCCGCCCTGGTGTTTGGTCATGTGCAGCACGGCATGGTGGTGACGGACATCACAGGTCTCGTGATTGCCGCCAACCAGGCCTTTACCGACATCATGGAAATGGAGAGCGAGGCGGTGATCGGCGCGCCGATCGGCGAGCTGCTGGCACCGGCCGAGGCGCATGCCGTGCCGCTCGACTGGAGCAAGATGCTGGCGTCGGCCGATTCCTGGGAAGGGGAGGTGTGGCACACCCGCGGTTCGGGCGAGACGTTCCAGGCGTGGATGACCGTCACGCCGCTGCTGGATGACCGCAAGCGGGTGATCCGGCGGGTGTTCCTGCTCACCGACCTGTCGCGCATGAAGCACGCGCGCTCGGAGCTCGAGGTGATGGCCTATCAGGATGCCCTGACCGGCCTTGCCAATAGGCGCCAACTGGATGCCCGCCTGAGCTATACGCTGGCGCATGCCCGGCGTGAGAAGCAGCCCTTCGCGCTCATCATGCTCGATCTGGATGGCTTCAAGCTGGTCAATGACACGTCCGGCCATCCCGCCGGAGACGAGTTGCTGGTGGCCATTGGCCGGCGCCTGAAGGCGCTGCTGCGCGAGGTCGATCTGGTCGCCCGCCTAGGCGGCGACGAATTCGTGCTGATCCTGGAGCGAGCCGACATCGCCGGGGCGCTGCGGGTGGCGGTGAAGGTGCTGGAAATCATCGCCAATCCGCTGTTGCTCTCCAATGGACAGTCCGGCCGCGTCACCGCCAGCCTCGGCATGGCGGAATATCCCAAGGACGGCGACGATTCCTCCAGCCTGCTGAGCCTTGCCGATCGGCGGCTCTACCGCGCCAAGGCGGCGGGCCGCAACTGCGCCGTGTTTGACGAAAGCGGCGAAGTGATCCACCCCGGCCGCTTCCCGCTGGACTGAGCGGCGGTGCCGCAGCGCGCGGCGGGGTTCTATGATTAAATGTTGAATTACTGATCCGGATATCGCTGATATCGGGATGTCACCCATCCATTCGCTGTTTTCGTACGCCATCCATGATTCTTGAACGTTTCCGCGAACTGTCCCAGGGACTGGTCGTTAAAATCCTGCTCGGTCTGATCACTGTGCCGTTTGCGCTGTTTGGGGTGGACTACTACTTCCGCGATGGCGGCGGCACGGATGCGGTGGCCCATGTGGAAGGTATTCCGATCAGCCAGGCGCGGTTTGCCGAAGCCCTGCGCGGGCGCCTGGACGAGCTGCGCAACATGCTGGGACAGAACGCGCCGGATCCGGCCCAACTGAACACGCCGCCCCTGCGCAACGCCGTGCTGCAGCGCCTGGTTGATCAGACCGTGCTGCAGGCGCGGGCGCGGTCGGTGGGGCTCGCCGTGCCGGACAAGCTGGTGGCCGAGCGCATCGCCAGCATCGATGCCTTCCAGGACAACGGCCACTTCTCGCAAACGCGCTACGAGCAAATCCTGAAGGCGCAGGGCCTCACGCCGGCGCGCTTCGAGTCGGATGTGCGCGACGAGATTGCCCTGCAGACCTTCCAGGACGGCATTGCGCAATCGCTGATGGTGCCGAAGGTGGCGGTGGACGCCTGGGCGCGGCTCAGCAACCAGACCCGTGAGATCAGCGTGGCCACCTTCAGCGTGGACAGCTATCTCGACCAGGCCAAGGTGGACGACAAGGCGGTGCGCGCCTGGTACGACGCCCATCTGGACCAGTACCGCACCGACGAGCGCGTGCAGCTCGAATATCTGACCCTCTCGCCCGAGGCCCTGGGGCGCGACATCGAGATCAGTGCCGACGACCTGCACAAGTTCTACGACGAGCAGAATGCCGGCAAGCGCTTCAACACACCGGAAGAGCGGCGTGCCTCGCACATCCTGATCACCGTCAAGGCCGATGCCCCGGCAGCCGAACGCGCCGCCGCCAAGGCCAAGGCCGAACAGGTGCTGGCCGAGGTGAAGGCCCATCCCGACCAGTTCGCCAAGCTGGCCGAGCAGTATTCGCAGGACCCGGGTTCGGCCAAGCAAGGTGGCGATCTGGGCTTTTTTGGCCGCGGTGCCATGGTCAAGCCGTTTGAAGACGCGGCTTTCGGCATGAAGGCCGGCGAGACGAGCGGGCTGGTGCAGTCGGACTTCGGCTATCACATCATCCACCTCACGGAAGTGAAGGGGGCTCACGTCAAGTCCTTCGAGGAAGCCAGCGCCGAACTGACCCGCGAGCTGCGCACCCAGCGCGCCGCCAAGAAGTTTGCCGAGGCGGCAGAGACCTTCAGCAATCTGGTGTTCGAGCAGTCGGGGTCGCTCAAGCCGGCGGCCGACAGCCTCAAGCTCGAGATCCAGAAAACCGGCTGGATCACCCGGGTGGGCGCTGGGGCGCCGCCAGTGCTCGCCAACCCCAAGGTGATGCAGGCGGTTTTTGCGCCGGAAGTGGTGAAGGACAAGCGCAACACGGCAGCGGTTGAGGCCGGCCCCAGCCTGCTGGTCGCCGCCCGGGCATTGGCTTACGAGCCGGCCACCCCGAAGCCCTTCACGGACGTGAGTGCTGCCATCCGCACCCAGCTGCAGCGCACGGAAGCGAGCCGCCTGGCGGTGGAAGCCGGCAAGGCCGCGCTCGCCGCCCTGCAGGCCGGCAAGACGCCGGACACGGTGCATTTTGCCGATGCCAAGGTGACCACCCGCGCCACGGCCGCGGCGTCGCTGCCGGCGGCGGTGGTGGATCCCGCCTTCAAGCTCGATCCAGCCCACCTTCCGGCCTATGCCGGGGCGGAGGTGGCGGGCAACGGTTATGCTCTGGCCCGGGTGAGCAAGGTGGAAGACGGCAAGACCGACGATGTGACGGTGCGCAAGCAGGCCGAACAGACCCTGCAGCGCGCGGTGGGGCAGGGCGAGTTCAACGGCGTGCTGGCCAGCCTGCGTAAGACCGCCAGCATCAGCATCAGCAAGGGGGCGGTCGAACGCGCTGGCCCGAGCGGACAGGCGCCGGACCAGCCCTAAGGGTTAGCGTCGGGAAACGAGAAAACGCGGCAGGGTGACTGCCGCGTTTTTTTGCGCCCTGGCCGGACGACCAGTCCGTCACCCCTTGCGCTGCAACGACCGAATCATGGCTTCACGCAAAATGGCGTTCAGGCGGGTCTGGTAGCCTTTGCCCTGAGACTTGAGCCATTCCAGTACATCGGAATCAATCATGTATTACTGAGATGATCCGCCGCAGTCTGCGACATCCCATGCATGGATTGAAGTGCGGCCGGGATCAGCTTGCAGTCGTTCCCGGCACATGCCGGTTTTTGATGGGCCTCTCTGTCCGGCAATTTTTGTTGGTGCGTAGCAGTCGTCGCGTGGGCCGCGAACGGGATACGTCGCGAACTCATGGTATCAATCGCCGTTAGGGCGACCCTGAGCCGTACACCGGGCTTTCCACCCTGTCGGGTGCCGCCCGTCCGGTGCCACCATGGCGCCTGGGTCGCGCCGCCCTCAGCCCGCCATGCCGCCGACCGTGGTCGAAAAACCAGCATCCACGTGCAGGATCTCGCCGGTGATACCGGCCGCCCAGGAACTGGCCAGGAAGGTGGCGGTGTTGCCCACTTCCTCGATGGTCACGTTGCGGCGCAGGGGCGCTGCCTGCTCCACAAAGCCCAGGATCTTGCCGAAGCCGCCGATGCCGGCCGCCGCCAGGGTCTTGATCGGGCCGGCCGAGATGGCGTTGACGCGGATGCCACGCGGACCCAGGCTTTGCGCCAGATAGCGCACATTGGCTTCCAGGCTGGCCTTGGCCAGTCCCATCACGTTGTAGTTGACGATGGAACGCTCGGCGCCCAGGTAGGACAGGGTGATCAGCGAGCCTTCGCGCCCGGTCATCATGGGCAGGGCTGCCTTGGCCATGGCGGCCAGGCTGTAGGAACTGATGTCGTGCGCAATGCGGAAGGCATCGCGCGTGACGGCGTCCAGATAGTCGCCGGCCAGGCTCTCGCGCGGCGCGAAGGCCACCGAGTGCACGATGCAATCCAGGCCGTCCCAACGCTCGGCGAGGCGCGCGAACAGGCTGTCGATCTCGGCGTCACTGGCCACATCGCAAGGCAGCACCGGACAGTCACCGAACTCTGCGGCCAGCTTGATCACGCGGTCGCGCACGGCATCGCCCTGGTACGTGAAGGCGAGCTCAGCGCCTTCCCTATGCATCGATTGGGCAATGCCATACGCTATCGAACGATTGCTGAGCAGACCCGCAATCAGCACCTTCTTCCCTTGCAGCAAGGCCATCTGTGTTTTCTCCTGGCGCCCTGGGCGCGCGGTCTAAATCGCGCATGATAACTGATCGGGAGCGGCTGCTGCGGCTGCCGGCGGGCAGGGCCGGCGGCCTTCGACGGGGGCTGTGCGCCCTGCTGGCGGTGGTGATGCTGGCCGCCTTGGCTCCGGGCGCTTCGGCAGCCGAGGCCACCACTGCCACCGCTTCGGCCGCCACCACCGCCCCGGCCACTCAAGCCCCGGTACCCGCCGCCCCAGAACGGGTGCTGCGCGTGGAACTGCGCGGTGCGGAGAGCACGCTCGATCCGGCGCAGGCCACCGACGTCTATTCCCTGCCGCTGATCCAGGCCATCTACGAGACCCCGGTGGCCTATGCCTATCTCGACCGGCCCTTGCGGCCGGTGCCGGGGCTGCTCGCCGGGTTGCCGGAGAGTCGCGATGGCGGCCTGACCTGGCGACTCACCCTGCGCGCCGGCCTGCATTTCGCGCCGCACGCCCTTTTCGGCGCTGACGGCGGGGCCAGCCGGCCGATCACGGCGGAAGACCTGCGCTTCAGTCTGGGGCGCCTTGCCGATCCGGCGCTGCGCTCTCCCTATCGCTGGCTGTGGACCGAACACCTGCAGACGGTGACCGTACGCGACGCCTTGCATCTGGAGATCCGCTTGCAGCGGCCCGATCCCGCCTTCCCGACGCTGCTCACGCTGGCCGCCTGCTCGGTCGTGCCGCGTGAGGTGGTGGAGCGCGCCCCTGGAGGGCTGGCGGCCCATCCGGTGGGCAGTGGTCCCTACCGGTTGACGCAGTGGGTGCGCGGTCACCATCTCACCTTGCTCGCCAATCCGGCCTATCGCGCGCGGCATTGGCAGTCGGCCGGCAGCCCGGTACGGCCTGAAGAGCCTGATGCACCGGTCGCCGCCGCCGGGCCGGGGACAGCCGCCATTCCCGGTCTCGCGCGCATGGCCGGCCGGCCGATTCCCGCCATCGGCCGCATCGAGGTGCAGGTGATCGAAGAGCCGCAAACCGCCTGGCTCACCTTTCGTCAGGGCGGGCTGGATCTGCTCTGGTTGCAGGATGTGCTGGCCCCGGCCGTGTTGCCGCACCTGCCACCGCGCGTGCGCCTGGCGCAGATGCCCAATCCGGTGCTGAATTACTTTGTCTTCAATATGCGCGATGCCCAGTTCGGCGGCGCGCAGCCCGACCGGGTGGCCCTGCGCCGGGCCGTGCTGATGGCGATCGATGACCGCGCCTACATTCGCACGGTGCGCGAAGGGCAGGCGGTGCCGCAGGCCTGGCCGGTGCCGGACGGTCTGATCGATGCCTGGCCCGGGTATCACAGCCTGTTGCGCTACGATCCCGCCACGGCCCGGGCGCTGCTCGACCAGTTTGGGTTTCACCCCTGTGCGGCGGCCCTGCCGGGCCTGCGCTGCTGGCCGGATGGCCGGCCGCTGGAACTGCGCGTCAGCAGCCGGGCCAACAGCCAGGGACGCAGCGAGGAGGAATTCCTGCGCCGGGCGCTCGCGCACATCGGCGTCCGCCTGCGCGCCCAGCCCCTGCAGGTGGCGGAGTTCATCAAGGCAGCGCGTGCCTGCCAGCTGCAGTTCACCCGCGCCGACTGGTTCGCCGATGTGCCGATGGGCACCGACTTCTTTCAGTTGCTCAGCGCGCGCCGGGTGGGGGCAGCCAACTACAGCTGTTTTGACGATGCCGGGTGGCAGACCGATTTTGACCGGGCGGCGCAGATCGACGCCCCGCAGGCACGTCGTCTGGCGTATGCTAATTTGGCTCGTCGGGCTGAGGTGCTGGGCATCTGGAAACCCTCGCACGCGAGCCTGCGCAACCTGCTGGTGGATACCCGGGTGCTGGGATATCTGCCGCATCCTTTCTATTGGTCGGTCTGGCAATACCTGGATGTTGAGACACCGTAATCGTCTGCCCTGGTTCCGCGTTGGCAATGGCAGATCCCTGCAAGCGCGGAAGGCCATCTCCGTCCCCATCACCACTGCCGAGCGGCTGCGCCAGGCCATCCAGACCCTGGTGCTCGGCGTGATGCTCGCGCTCGGCGCGATGCCGGCCGCTGCGGCGGCGGCCCCGGCCACGGCGGCGGCCCCGGCCCAGATGGCGGCCGAAAAGGTGCTGCATGTCGAGATTCCGGTGCCGGAAACCACCCTCGACCCGGAAGCC
This sequence comes from uncultured Ferrovum sp., assembly GCA_903863375.1. Lineage (GTDB taxonomy): Bacteria > Pseudomonadota > Gammaproteobacteria > Burkholderiales > Ferrovaceae > CAIVHB01. Next base: position 22,822 of record CAIPBT010000011.1, on the reverse strand, counting down.
CTGCAGGACCTGTACTCGGCGGAGCTCGTCAGCGCGGTCTTCGAGCCGCTGCTGACCTATGACTACCTGGCGCGTCCCGCACGGCTGGTGCCGGATGTCGCCGCCGCAATGCCCGAGATCAGCGCCGACGGCAAGACCTGGACCTTCCACTTGCGCCAGGACGTGGCCTTTGCGCCCGATCCGGTGTTTGCCGGCCGCCGGCGGGTGGTGCAGGCGGCCGATGTGGCCTTTACCCTGCGGCGCCTGCTCGATCCGGCCATCCACTCGCCCTTCAGCTTCCTGCTCGAAGGCAAGATCGTTGGCCTGGATGCGGCGGTCAAGCGCGCCCGCGAAGCCCATCAGCCCTTCGACTACACCGCGCCGGTGGCGGGGCTGGAGGTGCTCGATGCCTTCACGCTGCGGGTGCATCTGAACGCGCCGGACGTCAATTTCGGTCACGCCCTGGCGCAGCCCAATCTGGGCATTCTCGCGCCGGAAGTGGTGCGTGCCTACGGCGACCAGATCGGCGGCCATCCGGTGGGCACCGGGCCCTATCGGGTCACGCACTGGACCCGCGGGGCGGCGCTCACGCTTGAAGCCAATCCCAATTACCGCGACCGGCGCTGGGATTTTGATCCGGGGCAGGATCCCGCCGCCCAGGCGCTGGCGAAGGAAATGCACGGCAAGCGCATTCCGGCCATCGGTCGGGTGGAGGTGCGCGTGATTCCCGAGCAGCAGTCGGCGCTGCTGGCCTTCCGCAGTGGCGCGCTCGACGTGCTCTACCTGCAGAACAAGGTCGCGCCGGTGGTGCTGAACGGGCAGGGCCAGCTCAAGCCGGAGTATGTGCGGCTGGGCATCCGCCACGAGGTGATCACCGATCCCGAGATCCTGTTCAATTACCTCAACCCGGCCGATCCGATGGTGGGCGGCATGGACCCGGCGCATATCGCCCTGCGCCGCGCCATCCTGATGGTGCAGGACGACACCGCCTTCATCCGCGTGATCCGCAAGGGGCAGGCGGTGCATGTGCCCTATCCGATCCCGCCGGGCGTGGTGGGGCACGATCCGACCTATCGCAGCCTGCTGGAATACAACCCGGCGCAGGCCAATCGCCTGCTCGATGCCTACGGTTTCCGGCGTGGTGCGGACGGCTGGCGCACCCAGCCCGATGGCGGGCCGCTGGTGGTGCGCTACTGGCGGCAGAGCGAGGGCGAGACGCGCGAGTACGAGGAACTCTACAAGCGGGGCCTGGACCAGATCCATGTGCGCTTCGAGGGGCATCCGGTGCCGTTCCCCGACCTGCTGAAGGCCGAGCGGGGCTGCCAGGTCACCACGCGCCTGGGGGCCTGGATCGCCGACTATCCGGATGGCGACGATTTCATGCAGCTGTTCTACGGACCGAACGCGCATGCCAACAACCTGGCCTGCTTCCAGAACGCCGAATGGGACGCGCTGTACGTGCAGAGCACCCGCTTGACCCCGGGCCCGGAGCGCGACGCGCTCTACCACCGCATGGCGCGCATGCTGGAAACCCTGGGCGTGGCGAAGGTATCGCATACCCGGCTGCACCACATGCTGACCCAGGCTTTCGTGCAGGGCTACCGCAAGAGCCTGATCAGCGGCATTGCCGAGTGGCCCTACCTGGATCTTCGCTGAGAGACTGCTGCCATGAGCTTCTACCTGTTGCGCCGGGTATTGCAGATGATTCCTACCCTGTTCGGGGTGATCCTGCTCGTGTTCCTGCTGTTCAGCTGGGTGGGCGGCGATCCCGCGTACGTGCTGGCAGGCAAATTCAGCAATCCCGATGACATCGCCAACATCCGCCGCCAGCTCGGCGTGGACCAGCCCCTGCTGGTGCAGCTGGGCATCTTCATCCGCCAGGTGCTGACCTTCGATTTCGGCAACAGCTGGGCCACCCAGGAACCGGTCTCGCACATCTTCGCCACCCGGCTCGGGCCGTCGCTCGCCCTGATGGTGCCCATGCTGATCCTCGAAACCCTGCTCGGAGTGACGCTCGCGCTGGCAGTGGCTTATGTGCGGGATTCCTGGATCGACCGCCTGCTCACGCTGACCACCACCACCGCCATGTCGATCAGCCTGCTGGTGTACATCATCGTGGGCCAATATGTATTTGCCTATCTGCTGGGCTGGTTTCCGGTGCAGGGCTGGGCCACCGGCGGCGAGGGCTGGGTGCGCTTTGCCGTGCTGCCGGTGCTGCTCGGACTGGCGGTGAGCCTGGCCCCGGCGATCCGGCTGTATCGCACCTTCGTGCTCGACGAGATCCAGCAGGACTATGTGCGCACGGCGCGTGCCAAGGGGGTGAGCGAATGGCGCGTGATGCTGGTGCACGTGCTGCGCAATGCCTCGATCCCGATCGTCACCAATGTGCTGGCCAGCCTGCCGGCCCTGCTGATCGGGGCCTTTCTGCTGGAGCGCTTCTTCTCGATTCCCGGCATCGGCCGCGAGGTGATCCTGGCGGTGGAGCGCAGCGATTTTCCCGTGATCAAGTCGGTGACCGTGTCAGTCGCCGTGGCGACCATGGTGTTCAACCTGCTGGCGGATCTGGCCTATCAGTGGGTCGATCCGCGCGTGCAGTTGTCATGAGTGCCGTGACCGTGCCCGCCAATACCGCGCCGCCGCAAGGCCTGTGGCAGATTGCCCTGCGCAGGCTGGCGCGCAATCCGGCCGGGGTGGCCGCCGCCGGGGTGGTGGCCGCCTTCCTGGTGCTGATCCTGGCCACGGCCTTTGCCGGGCTGGCGGCCCAATGGGATGACCAGGTCGCCGCCAGCTTCGCGCCGCCGGGGTGGTTGCCGGCGGATCCGGCCGATGTCGCCGCACCGGCCCAGCCGAGTCTGGCGGTACCGGCCGCCACCGAGGCGACGGCGCCGATCGAAATGTATGGCGTGGTCGATCCGCTCGCTGCGCAGCTGGCGCTTGCTCAGCAGCACGGCGCCCAGACCGCAGAGGCGCCGCGCAATGCTTGGCTCTTGCTGGGCGCCGACAAATGGGGACGCAGCGTGGCGCAGAAAACCCTGAAGGGCGCGCAGACCTCGGTGCTGGTGGGTCTGGCCGCGGCGCTGGTGGCCACCCTGATCGGCACGCTGTTGGGTGCCCTGGCGGGGTACTGTGGTGGCTGGGTGGATGCCGTGATCGACTGGCTGTACGGCGTGTTCACGGCGGTACCCTACCTGTTGCTGGTGTTTGCCATCGCTGCGGTACTGCAGCAGAAGGGGGTGGTGACCATCGTGCTGATCCTGGGCCTGACCGGCTGGACCGGGGTGTATCGCCTGATCCGCGCCGAATACCTGAAGCACAAGGTGCGCGAGTATGTGCAGGCAGCGCGCGCGATCGGTGCTTCGCACGCGCGACGGATGTTCGTGCACATCCTGCCCAACGTGAGCCACGTGGTGCTGGTCCAGCTGTCCCAGCAGGTGGTGTCGTTCATCAAGGCCGAGGTGATCCTGAGTTTTCTGGGGTTTGGCGTGCCGGTCGATGTGGTCTCGTGGGGCTCGATGCTAAACGAGACGCCGAATGAACTGATCCTCGGCAAATGGTGGCAGCTGGCCGCCGCCGGTCTGGCGATGGCGCTGCTGGTCACCGCCTTCGCCATGCTGACCGACGCCCTGCGCGATGCGCTCGACCCTCGCCTGAAGTGATGGCATGAACCAGACCCCCGATCCTTCCGCGCTGGCTGACGACGTTTCCGGACCGGCGCCGACCCTTGCAGCCTCAAGCCCCGCAGCCTCCAGTACGGCAGCTTCCAGCCCTCCGGCGCCGATCCTGACCGTGCAGGACCTGCGCGTCAGTTTCCGCACCGAGGCCGGTGACTGGCTCGAGCGCGTGCATGGTGTTTCCTTCCAGGTGCTAGCCGGCGCCGCGGTCGCCCTGGTCGGCGAATCGGGCAGCGGCAAATCGGTCAGCGCACTGGCCGCCATGGGCCTGCTGCCACCGCGCACAAGCCGCATCGAGCCGGGCAGCGTGCTGCAATTCGCCGGCACCGATCTGCTCACCCTGTCGGCCACTGCGCGCCGCACCCTGCGGGGCGCGAGCCTCGCCATGGTGTTTCAGGATCCGATGTCTAGCCTGAATCCGGTGTTTCGGGTAGGCGACCAGATTGCCGAGGTGCTGCGCCTGCATGCCGGGCTGAACCGCCGTGGCGCGCTCGAACGGGCGCGCGCGCTGCTGGAAGAGGTCGGCCTGCCGGAGCCGGGCCGGCGCCTGCGCGCCTATCCGCACCAGCTGTCCGGGGGGCAGCAGCAGCGTGTGATGATCGCGATGGCGATTGCCTGTTCGCCGCGACTGCTGATTGCGGACGAGCCGACCACGGCGCTCGACGTCACCATCCAGCGGCAGATCCTGGAATTGCTGGCCGAGCTGCGCACCCGCCACCAGATGGCCATGTTGTTCATCACCCATGATCTCGGCGTGGTGGCCGACATTGCCGAGCAGGTGGTGGTGATGCGCGATGGCCAGATCCGCGAGCAGGGTCCGGCCGCCCAGGTGCTCACCGCCCCGCAGGATGCCTACACCCGGGCGCTGCTGGCGTGCCGGCCGCCAGCTAGCGGCAGGCCAGCCCGGCTGATGCAGGTGGAAGATTTCCTGGCGCCGGGGGGCGCCGTGCCAGCCCGCAGCATGCCAGCAGGCTCTGTGCCGGCCAGTATCGCGCCCGGTGGGCGGGCGAACGCCGGCCCGATCCCGGCGCGCCGGGCGCAGGATGCCGCCCTGTTGGAAGTGACCGGGCTGGGCAAGCAGTTTTCCGTCGGTCAGGGCTGGTGGCAGCGCCGGGCGTTTGTGGCCCTGCGCGACGTCAGTTTTTCCCTGCGCCGGGGGCAGACCCTGGGGGTGGTGGGCGAGTCTGGCTGTGGCAAGAGCACGCTGGGGCTCACCTTGATGCGGCTGCATCTGCCGAGCCAAGGCGCAGTGCGCTTTGATGGCATTGACCTGGCAACACTCGACGACGCCGGCTGGCAGCAGATGCGCCGGCGCATCCAGATCGTCTTCCAGAACCCGTATGCCTCGCTCAATCCACGCTTCACGGTGGCGCAGATCCTGACCGAACCTTTGCTGGTGCATGGTCTGGCGGGCGATGCGGCTGGGCGGCAGGCCAGGGCGCTGGAACTGCTCGCGCAGGTCGGCCTGCCGGCCGACGCCATGCCGCGCTATCCGCATGAGTTTTCCGGCGGGCAGCGCCAGCGCATCGCGATTGCCCGCTGTCTGGCGGTGGAGCCGGAATTGCTGATCCTGGATGAATCGGTGTCCGCGCTGGATGTCTCGGTGCAGGCGCAGGTGCTGAATCTGCTGCGCGACCTGCAGGCCCGCCTGGGGCTGGCCTATGTGTTCATCTCGCACGACCTGGCCGTGGTGCGCTACATGGCTGACCGCATCCTGGTGATGCAGGAGGGGCAGGTGGTGGAAGCCGCTGCCGCCGACGACCTGTTCGACGGGGGGCAACACCACCCCTATACCGAGCGCCTGCTGGCCGCCATTCCGGGGCGGCAACCGCTGCGCAGCCGCGCCTGAACGCGATTTCGTGTGGCGCAAGGAAGGCGGTCAACGGGCCAGCCGGCGCCGCACTTGTCACACCCGGGGCGCCACGTCATGCTGGCGGATTGTCTGCCAGCTGGAGAGTCTTGCCCATGACCACCCCCGAGCCGTCGGTGTCACCATCCTCGAACGACCCATCCGGCACGCCGTCCGCCAAGCCGTCCGCGTACCACCTCAGAGCCGCCACCCCGGCAGATGTTCCCGCCGTGCACCGGCTGATCCGGGCGCTCGCCGAGTTCGAAGAGTTGGCGCATCTTCTGGTCGCGACCGAAGCCGATCTGGCGGTGGCCCTGTTCGGCCCCGGCGCCCGTGTGGAATGCCTGCTGGCATGTCCAGGTTCGCCGGCTCCTAGCGGCAGCGCCTCGGCGGTCGTCGAGCCGGTGGCCTTTGCGCTGTTCTTCCAGAACTACTCCACCTTTCTGGGGCGTGCCGGGCTCTATCTGGAAGACCTGTTCGTTGAACCCGAGCATCGCCGCCGGGGGGTGGCCCGTCTGCTGATGACGGCACTGGCGCAGCTGGCGGTCAGCCGGGGTTGCGGTCGCTTCGAATGGAGCGTGCTGGACTGGAATCAGCGCGCCATTGATTTCTACGAGGGGCTGGGGGCCGTGCTGATGAACGATTGGCGCATCGTTCGGGTGACCGGCCCGGCCCTGCAGGCACTGGCCAGTCAGGCGGGAGCCGCGCCGGCCTTTCCTTGACCCACCCGGGTTGCCCAGTTACCATCAGAAGACACCAAAAAAAGCAGTCAATTGAATGACTAATCTCTCCCTTCGGGAGTGCTTCCTCGGACTGCTCGGTCTGATGGCGCTCACCGCAGCAGTGCCTTGTCGCGCCGAGATGCGGGTTCCCGAAGGTGGCGTCGGCGACCCTGCCTCCTTTACCCAAGCCTCGCCAGCGACCTCGGTGGGCGCTGTGGCGCAGATTCCCGGCGGAGCTCCGGTGGCAGCCAGCACCAGCGATGGCCTGCCTGCCAGCGCACCACGCGATCCGTTGCCGCGCGACCTGCTGCCACCCAAGGACGTGCTGCGTGTTCCAGCGGCCGACAGTGCCTTCGATCTGGTGGTGGTGGATCCGCTGCGGGCGGCCGACGATGCCGCGCCCTATAGCGACCTGTGGGAACGCATCCGCGACGGCTTTGATCTGACGCCCGTGGATGGACCACGGGTGAACCGCCAGGTGGAATGGTTTGAGCGGCACGAGGACTACGTGACCCGGCTGGCCGACCGCAGCCGCAAGTATTTGTACTTCATCGTGGAGGAAGTGCAGAAGCGGGGCATGCCGACCGAAATCGCGCTGTTGCCGATCGTGGAAAGTGCCTTCAATCCGACGGCCACTTCGCCGGCCAAGGCCAGCGGCATCTGGCAGTTCATGCCGGCCACCGGCCGGGAATATGGCCTGCGGCAGAACTGGTGGTACGACGGCCGCCGCGACATCGTGGCCGCCACCAACGGTGCCCTCGATTATCTGCAAAAACTGCACACCCAGTTCGGCGCCTGGGATCTCGCACTGGCGGCTTACAACTGCGGCGAAGGGGCGGTGGCCCGGGCCATCGAGCGCAACCAGCGGGCCGGTCGGCCGACAAATTATGCCGACCTCAACCTGCCGGAAGAAACCCGCAACTACGTGCCCAAGCTGCTGGCGGCGCGCGAAATTGTTGCCGATCCCGCAGCACACGGCCTGGTGCTGCCGTCCATTCCGGATGCACCGTATTTCGCGGCGGTGACCACCGACCGCCACATCGACCTGGCGGTCGCCGCCAGGTTCGCCAGCCTGTCGGTGGCGGATTTCCTGGCGCTCAATCCGGGGTATAACCGCCCCCTGATCCTGGCCCAAGGCACGCAGACCATCCTGGTGCCGACCGAGATTGCCGAAGCGTTCACGGCGCGCCTGAACGATCCCGAAGCCCGGCTGGTGTCCTGGCGCACCCACCGGCTAAAGCGCGGCGAAAACCTTGCCAGCGTTGCCAGCCGGTTTGGCATGAGCAGCGACGAACTCAAGCGCGTGAACGGCATTTCGGCGTTCCGGCGGGTGGCGGGCGGCGGAACCATCCTGGTACGCGATGCCAATGCCGACGAAGGCGATCTGGACGGCTTGAGTGGTGGCACCCAGGCGGAGGCCGATCTGGCAGCGCCAACCGAGACAGTCAGTTTCAGTCACCGGGTGGTGCGCGGCGAAAGTCTGGCTAGCGTGGCACGCCGCTTCAATGTCAGCGTCAACAGCCTGCGCACCTGGAACCGCATTCCGCGCAACCGGGGCGCGCGCATCGGGCAGTTGCTGGTGATGCACCGTACCGCCGAACTGGGTGCGCCGGAACTGCGCGCCGGGCTCGAGACGTCCGCCGGCCGCTCCACTGCGGCCGAGTCAGGCGCGGCAGACGAGGCCGTGCACGTCTCAGAAACCACTGTGTACGAGAGCGGTCTGGCGCAGGGCCACCCGGGTCGCGGCCGGGGTCTGCGACAGACCGGCCATGCGGCGCCTGGTCGCGGCAAGGCACCGACCAGCCTGCATGCGCCGGCGCATGGCCGGGCACCGGCACACGCGCCCGTGCACAAGGCAGCGATGGCGGTCCATGGTCATCCGGCTCCCGCCAAATCCGGCAAGGGCAAGACGGCCGCGCACCCCGGCCACTGACCCTCGCGCGATTAGTTCACTCCAGCGCGGCGAGCGTTGCCGAGCCGACGATCAGCGCGCCGCCGAGCAGCAGACGCAGGCTGGCGTGACCAGCGCCCAGCCAGACCGACGATCCCGTTGCCCACAGCACCTCGGTCAGCATGATGACGGCGCTGACGTTGGCCGGTAGCGCGCTGGCACCGTGTTGCATGGCGAGATTGCTGATCAGGTAGAGTCCGGCCAGGCCGCACGCCAGGGCCAGCCACTCCGGCCGCGGCGGCGGCAGGGCCGGCACCGTCAGGCCAAGCGCCAGCACGGTCGCGATCAGGCTGCTGCCCAGAAACATCGCCAGCACCCGGCCGCCCCGATCGGCGTCGGGGTCGTGCCGCAGCAGCACGGTGTTCAGCGCAAAGCAGACACCTGCCAGCAGCCCCATCCAGTCACCGGCCTGCAGGTGCAGGCTGGCATGGGCGGCATCCGGCCACAACACCACCAGGGCACCGCTGGTGGCGACCACCAGTTGCAGCAGGCGCTGGCCCGACACCGGCTCGCGCAGCACCAGCCAGGCGATCGGCACGATCCAGACCGGCATCAGGTAGAACAGCAGCACCACCCGCACCACATCGCCCGTGGTGATGCCGAGGTTGAACAGGGTGTTGGTCAGGCCAGAGACCAGCAGCACCAGCCAGAGACGGCGCGAGCGCCAGAGTGCCACCCAGGCCTGCGGCTGGATCAGGCTGATCGCCACCACCACGCCCGAGAACAGCAGGCTGGTGCTCCAGAGCGGATCCACGCCCAGCCGCTGCAGCCGCTGCAGCGGCCACCACGACAGCCCCCAGATCATCGCGCTGATCAGCAGCCCGAGCACACCGGGCAGGCGTCGCACGGTGCCTGCCGGTGCCGCAACCGGCGTCAAAAGCCGTCTTTCCAGGCGCGCAGCGCGCCGACCACCGCGGTGGCGTCCGCCAGGGGCTGGCCGGCCCAGCGCTCGGCGGCGGCCCGGACGGCCGGATCGCGCGCACGCAGGAACGGGTTGGTGGCGCGTTCGGCGCTGAGCAGCGAAGGCACCGTGGCCCGGCCCACCGCCCGGCGCGCGCGTTCCTGCACGGCGCGTTGTTGCAGGGCCGGGTTGTCGGGATCGACCGCCAGGGCAAACGCCAGATTGGACAGCGTGTACTCGTGGGCACAGTGCACCCACCATTCGCCCGGCAACCCGGCGAAGCGGTCCATCGCCGCCAGCAGTTGAGCCGGGGTGCCCTCGAACAGCCGGCCGCAGCCCAGCGCAAACAGCGCATCGCCGCAGAACAGGTGGTCGCGCCAGCAATAGGCGAGATGACTGCGCGTGTGTCCGGGCACCCCCAGTACCTGAAAGTCGCCGGGTGGCAGAGCCAAGGTCATGCCATCCGCCACCGTCTCGGTCCGGCCGGTCAGGCGTTCGTCGTCGGGTCCGTACACCGGCACCGGTCCGAAGGCGGCCTGCAAGGCCGCCACACCGCCGATGTGGTCGGCATGGTGGTGGGTGCACAGGATCGCCCGCAGGGCGAGCCGGCGCCGTGTCAGATAGTCCTGCAGGGGCGCACCGTCGCCGGGGTCGACCAGCACCGCCTGGGTGCCGTCGTGGATCACCCAAAGATAGTTGTCGGTGAAGGCGGGTACGCCCTCCACCTGCCAGAGGCCAGTGGAAGCGGGAGGGGGCGAGGGGGTGTGCATGGCGATGCCTGAGAGGACAGAAGGCCTGCATTTCACCAGACCCGCAGACGCCGCGCTACACTTCCGCCATGGCGCATTCCCCCCTGACCGACTGGTTCCAGACACCACTGGGCAGCAGCGTGCTTGCCCGTGAGCAGGCCGTGCTGGATGAGATCCTGGTCGACATCTTCGGCTTCCACGCCCTGCAGATTGGCCTGCCGGCCTTATCGCTGCTGCGCGCCAACCGCATCCGCCACCACATCGTGATCGCCATGCAGCCACCTGGTAGCGTGCTGGCGCTGGCCCACGAGCTGCCCTTCGCTTCCCAAAGCATCGACCTGGTGGTATTGCCGCATGTGCTCGAATTTGCCGAAAGTCCGCACGCCATCCTGCGCGAGGTCGACCGGGTGCTGGTGCCGGAAGGCCGCCTCGTGATCACCGGCTTCAATCCGTGGAGCCTGTGGGGCCTGCGGCAGGCGCTGGACTGGCAACGCGACGAGCACCCCTGGGATGGCAATTTCATCTCGCTCGCGCGGGCGCGCGACTGGCTTGCCCTGCTCGGGCTCGAGGTGAGTGCCGGACGCCTGTGGCATTATGGTGTCCCGGTGCAGAGTCCGGCCTGGCGCCATCGCCTCGGGTTTCTCGAACCCGCCGGTGACCGCTGGTGGGGTGTTGCTGGCGGCGTGTACATGCTCGAAGCCATCAAGCGCGTGAATGGCATGCGCCTGGTCCAGCCCCGCTGGCAGGTCGGCAGCCAGCGCAGCAAGCGCGCCCTGGTACCGGTGGCCCCCGCCGCCCGGACCGCACAGCCACAGGAAACTTCCCAGCGTGACCCAGCCTAGCTTGTTCGACATTCCGCCGACGGCCCCGGCCGCTTCGGCCGCCACCGCTTCGGCCCCCGCCACCGCTTCTGCCGCTGCTGCTGGGGTCCCGGTTCTGACGGCCTCGGCCGAACCGATCCAGATGTATGCCGACGGCGCTTGCCGCGGCAACCCTGGTCCGGGCGGCTGGGGAGTCTACCTGCGTCAGGGCGCGCAGGAGCGCGAGCTGTTTGGCGGCGAGCCAGCCACCACCAACAACCGCATGGAGCTGCTGGCGGTGATCGAGGGGCTGAATGCGCTGCCGGCGGGTAGTACCGTGCAGGTGCTGACCGATTCGCAGTACGTGCAGAAGGGCATCAGCGAGTGGATTCACGGCTGGAAGAAGCGTGGTTGGCTGACGGCCGACCGCAAGCCGGTGAAAAACGCCGACCTGTGGCGTGCCCTGGAAGCCGCCGGGGCAAGGCATCAGGTGCAGTGGACCTGGGTGAAGGGCCATGCCGGCAACGCCGGCAACGAACGCGCGGACCGGCTGGCCAATCGGGGCATCGATGCGCGCTGAACCGGACCGCACCGCGGGGCAGGTTGCGCAAGACCCGGCCTTCGCCGGTACATCGGCGCTGGCCACCGTGCGGTATGTGGTACTGGATACCGAAACCACGGGCCTGGAGCCCAGCCAGGGCCACCGCGTGATCGAGGTGGCCGGCGTGGAACTGCTGGGCCGACGGATCACCGGCCAGCATTTTCATCGCTACCTGAATGCCGATCGCGACAGCGACCCCGGCGCACTCGAAAAGCACGGCCTGACCACCGAATTCCTCGCCGACAAGCCGCGCTTTGCCGACATTGCCGATGAGCTGATCGAGTTCCTGCGCGGCGCGACCCTGATCATCCACAATGCGGCCTTCGACGTCGGTTTCCTCGACAGCGAACTGCGCCGCTGCGGCCGGCCCACCCTGTCGCAGATCGGGCCGGCTCCGCTCGATACCCTACCGCTCGCACGTGACCTGCACCCGGGTAAACGCAATACCCTGGATGCCCTGTGCGAGCGCTATGGTGTGGACAATTCGCAGCGCACCTATCACGGCGCCCTGCTGGATTCGGAACTGCTGGCCGACGTCTATCTGGCGATGACCCGTGGGCAGGAATCGCTGGTGATGGACCTGGAACCGGCCCGCCCCACCAGCGAAGCCGGCCAGGCCGCCAGTGTCGCCGAGGCGGCCGACATGGCCGCCCGCCTGCGGGTGGTGGCACCGGATGCGGAAGAACTGGCTGAACACCAACGGCTGCTGGCGGGCATCGACAAGGCCTCGAAGGGGGCGTGCATCTGGCTGAAGCTGGAATCGGTGCAGGCGGGCGGCTCAGCCGTTTGAGTCTCACCCGAGTGCTGCCTGAGTGCTTCCTTCAACGGCTGGCGCGGGCATTGACCCTCACGTTTCCAAGTCGCGCGGAATGGGTATAATTTTGGGGCGAGGAGAACAAGACCAACAGTCCACCTCACCTACCATTCCAAAGAGAACAGAGCCAATGAAACAACATGTGCTGAGCCTGGGTTTGCTGACCGCCGTTTCCGTTTCCGTGATGGCCGCCGATGCCCCGGCCCCGGCTGCTGCGCCCGCACCCGCTGCTGCGGCCCCGGCCGCCATCGTCGGTCACGCCGAGGCCGGCAAGAACAAGACGGCCATGTGTCAGGGCTGCCACGGTCAGCCGGGCTGGCGCACCGCCTTCCCGGAGGTGTACTCGGTGCCGAAGCTGGGCGGGCAGAATGCCAACTACATCCTGGCGGCCTTGAAGGAATACAAGAGCGGTGAGCGCGCCCACTCCACCATGCAGGCGATTGCGGCCGGCTTGAGCGCGCAGGACATGGCGGATCTGGCGGCGTATTACGCCGCACCGAAGAAGTAAGGCCGGACGCGCTGCGTGCGCCGGTCTTTTCCCTTGTTGCTTACGCTGTCGCCTGTCACCGATTTCGCAAAGGATTTGTCATGTCACGTCTTATCGCTGCTGTTCTTTTGACCGCCGGCCTCGCCGGGGCCAACCTGGCCCAGGCCGCTGGCAACCCCGCCAAGGGTGAGGAAAAGGTCAAGCAGGTCTGCGCCGCCTGTCACGGTGCCCACGGCGAGAGTGCCGGCCCGGATTTCCCGAAGCTAGCCGGTCAGCCGGAGGATTACCTGCAGACGGCCCTGAAGCACTACAAGGGTGGTGTGCGTCGCAAGAACGCCATCATGATGGGTATGGCAGCCGGCCTGTCCGATCAGGACATCGCCGATCTGGCTGCCTACCTGAGCACGCAGGACGCCGGTCTCTACACCAAGTACTGATCCCGCCAGGGCAGCGCGCCCGCCTCAACCCGGTGCGCGCACCCGACTACTTGCGCAGTGTGCGCACCCGTCTCAACTCGGCGCGCGCACCCGGCGCAGGTAGGCGGCAGCATCCAGCGGCAGTCCGTGCCGCTGGCTCTCCCACAAGGTTTCTGCCAGCGCGTCCATCAGGCGGTGCTCGGCCTCATGTGGCGGCATGCCGCCCTTCAGCAACTGCTGCCATGCGGCGCGTAGTCCTGGCGGCTGGTCGATACCGAGCTGTTCCTGCACCGCCAGATGCAGCGACAGATGCAGAAAGGGATTGGTCTCGCCCTGCTCCGGTGTCCACTCCCGTTCCTGATGGCGCAACCGGTCATCCAGCACGCGATGGTATTCCGGGTGCTGGCCCATGATGCGCGTCGCCTGCTCTTCCAAAGGCGTCAGTGGCAGGCGCTCGGCCTGTTTGCGCCAGGCCTCGAAAAAGAAGGTGCGGGCCTGGTCACGGCTGGGATTGAACATTCAGGCCTCGGTATCGTTGGCCGCAGCAGCGGCCGCCGCAGGAGCCGCGGAGGCAACCGTCGCCGCGGTAGGTTCCAGCGGATCCGGCGTTTTCGAGCGGTAGTCGCACAGGTCACGCACCGGACACGCCGGACAGTCCGGTTTGCGCGCCTTGCAGATGTAGCGGCCATGCAGGATCAGCCAGTGATGCGCATCGCGCAGGAATTCCGGTGGAATCAGGCGCAGCAACCGCAGTTCCACCTCGAGGGGCGTCTTGCCCTTGCCCAGCCCGGTGCGATTGGCCACCCGGAAGATGTGGGTGTCCACGGCCATGGTGGCTTCGCCAAAGGCCGTGTTCAGCACCACATTGGCGGTCTTGCGTCCTACACCCGGCAGGGCCTCCAGCGCTTCGCGTGACCGCGGCACCTCGCCGCCGTGCTGCTCTACCAGCAGTCGGCAGGTTTCGATCAGATGGCGGGCTTTCGAGCGGAACAGGCCGATGGTCTGGATGTAGGGAATCAGTCCCTCCACACCCAGCGCATGGATCGCCGCTGGCGTATTGGCCACCGGAAACAGTTTGCGGGTGGCCGCGTTGACACTCACATCGGTAGCCTGTGCCGACAGCAACACGGCGGCCAGCAGCTCGAACGGACTGGTGTAGAGCAGCTCGGTGCGTGGGCTGGGGTTGGCGGCCTGCAGGCGCGTGAAGAAAGCATGGCGTTTGGCGGGATTCATGGTGCGGGCTCGGCGCGGTCTGGGGTCAGGCGGAGGGCATGCGGCAACGGTCGGCAGCGCGGGTTGAGGGGTGGAATCCGGGATGGCAGCCGGTGGCAGGGCACCGTCAGCGCTGGCTGCGCCGTGCCGCCGCTGCCGCCTGTGCGGCAGCAATCAGGCTGGCCCGGCGGCTCGCCCGGTCAGTGGCGGGGGGTGTGGCATCGACGGTCATCTGCGCGGCATCAAGGGATGACGCGGTGGCTGTCGGTGGGTTCTCTACGGGTAGCACGTCTGGCGGTAGCACGTCTGCCGGTGGCATGTCTGCCGGTGGAACGGTGGCGAGTGCAGTGGCATCGGTGGCTGCTGACGGGGCAGCCATACGGCGCCGGGCCGCCAGGCGCGCCTGGTGCTGCTGGTGGCGCCGGCGGTTGTCGCTGGCCGACGGCGGCTGCCAGGTTGCGGGTGGCGGTATCAGGTCAATGCAGTCCACGGGACAGGCCGGCAGGCACAGGTCGCAACCGGTGCAATCGGCGGTCAGTACCACATGACCCAGCCGGCGCGCGCCCACGATGGCATCCACCGGACAGGCCGGCAGACAGCGCGCGCAGCCGATGCAGTCGTCCAGCCGGATCACCGCCACGTGCGCGACAGGTTCAGGATGGGCGAGCGTCAGGTCAGCGGCACCAGCCAAGCCGGCTGCGCGGGTCAGGGCGGCCAGCGTCTGCATCAGGGCAGTGCCGCCCGGCTCACAGCGGTTGGCGGTGGTTTCACCGGTAGCCAGTGCCTCGGCATAGGGCCGGCACCCGGGATACCCGCAGCGGGTGCATTGGGTCTGCGGCAACAGCTGATCCAGACGCTCTGCCAGGCGGACCGGCGATACGACCGCGATCATGACGGCAGATCCGTTCAGGCCAGTCCCTGGCAGATCTCGTCCACCAGGGCGGGCCCGCGATAGATCAGCGCACTGTACACCTGCACGAGGCTCGCGCCAGCATCCAGCGCGGCGCGCGCCGACGCGGCATCGGTGATGCCGCCCACCCCAATGATCGGCAGGCGGCCCTGCAGGCGGCGGGCCAGCTGGCCGATCACCGCCAGGCTGCGCGCGCGCAGAGGCTGGCCGCTCAGACCGCCGGTTTCGTCGCCATGGCGCAAGCCCTCCACCCCGGTGCGCGAGAGCGTGGTGTTGGTGGCAATCACGGCATCCATGCGCTGGCCGAGCAAGATGTCGGCCACCTCGTCGAGTTCCGCCTCGCTCAGGTCGGGCGCAATCTTGACGGCAATCGGGATGTGTCGGCCCTGGGCCCGGCCGCATTCGTCACGCAGGTCGGCGAGGGCGCCCAGCAAGCTGGTCAGTTCGGCAGCCCCTTGCAGCTTGCGCAGGTTCTTGGTGTTGGGGGATGAGATATTGACGGTGACATACGAGGCCAGCCCATGCACCCGGCGGAAGGCACTCAGATAATCCTCGGCCGCGCGTTCGATCGGGGTGTCGGCATTCTTGCCAATGTTGATGCCCAGGATGCCGCGATGGCCGCTGGCGCGGACATTCGACAGTAGCGCATCGACACCATCGTTGTTGAAACCCATGCGGTTGATCAGTGCCTGCGCTTCCGGCACGCGAAACAGGCGTGGCTTCGGGTTGCCGGCCTGGGGTCGGGGCGTCACCGTGCCGATCTCGAGAAAGCCGAATCCCAGCGCGGCCATCGCCGGGATGTGTGCGCCGTTCTTGTCGAGACCGGCGGCCAGACCGACCGGGTTTGGAAACGACAGGCCCATCACGGTGCGGGCCGGCAGGGACTGGGTTGCCGCCGGGGGTTTCAGCAAACCGGTGCGCGCGGCAAGATCGAGTCCGGCCAGGCCGACGTGGTGGGCCTGTTCGGCATCGAGGGCAAACAGCAGGGGGCGGGCGAGTTGGTAGAGCATCATTCCGTCGGGGGAGGGTTGGCTGGCTGCCATTGTCCGGCCACCAGGCTTTCCAGGGCGGCGAAGCCGGCCTTGTAGGCCATCTTGCGGCTTTCGCGAATCAGATAGCCCAGATAAAGGTGCGGCAGCTTGCGGCGCCGGCATTCCTCGATCTGCCAGAGGATGTTGTAGACGCCATAACTGGCGCCGTGCATGTCGGCATCGAAGAAGGTGTAGACCGAAGACAGGCCGTCCTGCAGTTCGTCGATGATGCTCACCATGCGCAGTTCGCTGTGTTCGCGGAACTCCACCAGAAAAGTGCGCACATGGCTTTGCAGCAGGAAGTGGCTGTACTGGTCCTGGTTGTCCTGGTCCATGCCACCGCTGGTATGCCGCACCGACTGGTAGCGCCGGTACAGTTCGTAGTGCTCGGGATGGAAGCGCAGCGGCAGCAGGGTGGCGGTCAGGTTGCCGTGCCGGCGGAAGGCCCGTTTCTGCGAGCGGTTGGGCGTGAAGTCATCGGCACGGATGCGCACCGGGATGCAGGCGCGGCAGGTATCGCAGTGCGGCCGGTAGGTGAAGGCGCCAGATCGGCGGAAGCCGGCTTCGACCAGGCAGGAGTAGACCCGCGCATCGATCAGATGGGCGGGCGTTGCTACTTGCGAACGCGCGATGCGGTCCGGCAGGTAGCTGCATGGGTAGGGCGCCGTGGCGTAGAACTGCAGCTTGTTGAGCGGCAGATCATTCATCGAGGTCATGCCTGATTCTAGCGCAATCGACCTCAAATACTCAGGGATCGTTGTGATCGTCCGTGGCGCGCCAGGGCAGATCGCGGATGGCGGCGGGATTGAGCGTCCACAGGCCGCCGGCATGGGGTTTGCCCGCCAGTCGCTGCACTTCCTGCAGGAATTCACGTCTGGGCAGTTCGCGGGCGCCGAGACGTTCCAGATGGCTGGTGTACATCTGGCAGTCGATCAATTCGAAACCCTCCAGATGGAGGTGGGCGCACAGATGGGCAAAGGCGATCTTCGAGCCGTCGGTGGCGCGCGAGAACATCGATTCGCCGTAGAAAATGCCGCCCAGTGCGACACCGTAGAGACCGCCGACGAGCTGTCCGCCCATCCAGGTTTCGAAGGAATGGGCGTGCCCGACATTGTGCAGCAAGCCATAGGCGCGCTGCATGTCGTGGTTGATCCAGGTGCCGGACTGGCTGCTGCGCGGCTCGGCACAGGCGCGGACCACCCGGTCGAAGGCCGTGTCGACCCGCACCTCGTAATCCTTGTTGCGCAGCACCTTGCGCAGCGAGCGCCCGGGGTGGAATTCCCCGGGATACATCACCATGCGCTGGCTGGGTGACCACCACAGGATCGGCTCCCCCTCGCTGAACCAGGGGAAGATGCCCCGGCGGTAGCCATCCAGCAGCCGGCCTGGCGACAGGTCGCCCCCGGCGGCCAGCAGGCCGTTGGGATCATGCAGGGCCTTGTTGGGGTCCGGAAAGGGGGTATCCGGACCGAGTACGGGGATCACGCAGGTCTATCTGCCGCGAGGGTGCGGCAGCCTCAGGAATGGACGATCGTGCCGCAGGCCAGGCGCTTGCCGGCGTTGCCGGTGGGCTGCGTTTTCAGATCATCGGGTGCGGCATGCACGATCACGGCCCGTCCGACGACACCGTCATCACCACTGATGGCCAGGTTGTGCACGTGGATGTTCAGGTTGACCATGCCATCTTCGCCGGCGGTGACGTTGCCCAGGTCGCCCTGGTGGTGCGGTCCATCCTGGCTGCCGTGCTGCTGGCCGGCCGGGTTGAAATGGCCGCCGGCGGACAGGCCATCGGGCGAGCTGCAATCGCCCTTTTCGTGGACGTGGAAGCCGTGCACGCCGGGGCTCAGATGGCTGAGGTTGATTTCCACCAGCGTGTCATCGCCGCGCTTGGTGAATTTGACGGTACCGGCGGTCTGGTTGCCTTGGGTGGGCTGCAACTGGGCCTGTGCCACCTCGGGCGGGCCATCCATGCCCATCATGCCGAGGTGCGGCATGTCCGGCATCAGGCCACAGGCACCAAGACCGGCGCTGGCCAGCAGGACCAGCCAGAGGGAAGGCTTCGACAGTGCGTGCATCACGGTTCTCCTGGGAAAGATAAGCTTGCGGTTCGATTGGCATCCGGCCAGACACCCGGCGGTGCGCACGGACCCGGCGCGTGGTCAAAGCCCTTCGTCAAACGGCTCCACGGTGACCGTCACGCCAGCCGGCAGTTTGCCAGCACTTTCTGGCAGCCGGATGAAGCAGTTGGCGAGGCTCATGGACGAGAGCATACCCGAGCCTTGTTCCCCTGTCGGATCGACTTGCCAGCTGCCGTCAGCCAGCGGCGACAGCACGCCCCGCTGGAATTCAACCCGGCCAGGCACCTTCTTCAGGGGGGCGGTGGTGACCGCCTGCACGGTCAGTTTCGGCGCGGCCTGGGTGATGCCCATCCGTCGCAGCAAGGCCGGACGAACCAGCTGGTGGAAGGTCACCATCACCGCCACTGGGTTGCCGGGCAGGCCAAAAAAATGCACCCCATCACCCAGTTCCCCGTACGCGAAGGGGCGGCCGGGTTTGACGGCGATTTTCCAGAACACCGTGCGTCCCAGCCGTTCCAGCATCTGGCGGACGAAATCGGCATCACCGACCGAGACACCGCCACTACTGATCACCACATCCGCGCAGGCCATGGCCGCCAAGAAGGCACGTTGGAGATCAGCCGGGGTGTCGCGTACCACCCCGAGGTCATGCACCTCCACGCCCAGCTGTTCCAGCATGCCAAACAGGGTGTAGCGATTGCTGTCGAACACCTGGCCCACGGCTGGCTGCTGACCGATCGAGCACAGCTCATCGCCGGTAGAGAAGAAGGCGACCCGCAGGCGCGGGTGTACCGGCAATTCCGCCAGTCCAAGGGATGCGGCCAGCCCCAGGTCCGCCGGGCGGATGCGCCGTCCGGCCGGCAGGGCCAGGGCCCCGGCCGCGAGATCTTCACCGACAGCGCGCACATTCATGCCGGGCCGGATCGGCAGGGTGACCGGGATGTGCAGCGCACCGTCCTGCACCACCACATGCTCCTGCATCACCACTACATCCGCCCCGTCCGGCACCACGGCGCCGGTCATGATGCGGATGGCCGTGCCGGCCGGCAGGGCCTGCGCCAGCGGGTGCCCGGCAGCCGAGGTTCCGGCCAGAGGCAAGCGCCAATGGCTGCCATCCGCGGTGGTCAGCGGCACCGGGTTGCCGGCGGCCGGGTCGACGGCAGACGGATGGACGCTGGTCGGATCGGCGTTGATCCGATCGCTGCTGGTCAGATCGCTGCTGCGCAGGGCATACCCGTCCATCGCCGAACTGCGATGGGCGGGTACCGCAACGGGGGCGGATTGTGGACGCGCCAGCACGCGCCCCAGGGCCTGCCGCAATCCCACCCATTCGACCTCGGTGGGCAAGGGCATGGCCGCCAGCAGTCGGCGGGCAGCATCGTCGATCGACAGGGCGTTCGGGTCGTAATCGTCCGCGAAGATCGCGTCATCGGCAGGGGACAAGGGCACGGCAGGACTCATTCGGAAGACTCTTTGATATCGCGGCACCGCCGCGGGATTGCTGTTGGATCAACCGTCGCCGCAGCCGTCGGCCGGATTAGCCTCAGCCGCCGATATAGCTCATCTCGATTTTCGGCGACCGCGGCGTGGCGGCGTGGCGCAGCGCCGAGTAGCGGTCGCTGCGTGCCTGCCACAGACCCACCAGCGCGGCCCGTAGCGCGTCGTCGTCCGCGCCGGCCCGCAGCGGTGTGCGCAGGTCTTGCCCCTGTTGGGCGAACAGGCAGGTGAACAGGTGCCCGTCGGTGGACAGGCGCAGGCGCGAGCACTCGCCGCAGAAGGCCTGGGTGACCGACGAGATCACGCCGATTTCGCCCTGGCCGTCGCGGTAGCGCCAGCGCTGGGCCACTTCACCGGGGTAATTGGGCTGCAGACTCTCCAGCGGAAAGACCGCATCGATCTGGTCCACCACCGCCCGGGAAGGCACCACTTCGTCCATCTTCCAGCCGTTGGTGGCGCCAACATCCATGAACTCGATGAAGCGCAGCACGTGGGGGGTGCCGCGGAAATGTCGCGCCAGATCAAGCACGGCATGTTCGTTCACGCCGCGCTGGATCACCGCATTCACCTTCACCGGTCCCAGTCCGGCGGCGGCAGCGGCTTCGATGCCCTCGAGCACCCGTGCAACCGGATAGTCCGCATCGTTCATCTGCTGGAAGGTGGCTTCGTCGAGCGCGTCAAGACTCACGGTCACCCGTTGCAGGCCGGCGGCTTTCAGGGCCACGGCACGCTTGGCCAGCAGGCTGCCATTGGTGGTGAGCGAGAGGTCGATGCCGGGCAGTGCGGCCAGCTGCCCGACCAGACGGTCGAGGTCGCGGCGCAACAGCGGCTCGCCGCCGGTCAGGCGGATCTTGCGCACACCAAGCTCCACCAGGATGCGGGCTACCCGGGTGATTTCCTCGAAATTGAGCAGATCCTGGTGTGGCAGGAACAGGTAGTCCTTGCCGAACACCTCGCGCGGCATGCAGTAGGTGCAGCGGAAGTTGCAGCGGTCGGTGACGGAAATGCGCAGGTCGCGCAGGGGGCGCCCCAGGCTGTCCGCCAGCGCGGACCCGGCGAGGGCCGGCCTGTCCATCGCGGTCATGAGTGACCCTTTGCGGAATGAATAACTACCAAGTGTAAACCAGTACCCGCCAGGGGGTCCTGCATTCGCCGGTCGGCGCCAGCGCGTAGGCGTGGTGTCATGCTCACGGTTATCATTCAGTTACGTTCAAGATTGAAGAGAAACTTCCGGATGCGCTTTGACAGCACCTCGCAGTATGTCGCCACGCCCGACCTGTCGCTGGCCGTCAACGCGGCGCTGACCCTGCGACGCCCCTTGCTGGTGAAGGGCGAACCCGGTACCGGCAAGACCATGCTGGCGGAGGAGGTCGCCCGTTCGCTCGGCTGGCCCCTGCTGCAGTGGCACATCAAGTCAACCACCAAGGCGCAGCAGGGCCTCTACGAGTACGACGCCGTGTCGCGCCTGCGCGATTCGCAACTGGGCGATCCACGCGTGCACGACATCGCCAATTACATTGTGCGCGGCACCCTGTGGCAGGCTTTCGTGGCCGAGCAGCCGGTGGTGTTGCTGATTGATGAGATCGACAAGGCCGACATCGAGTTCCCCAACGACCTGCTGCGGGAACTCGACCGGATGGAATTCCACGTCTACGAGACCCAGGAAACGGTCCGCGCCCGGCATCGTCCGCTGATCATCATCACCAGCAACAATGAGAAGGAACTGCCCGACGCCTTCCTGCGGCGCTGTTTTTTCCACTACATCCGCTTTCCCGATCGCGCCACCATGGAACAGATCGTGGCAGTGCACTTTCCGCAACTCAAGCCGCAGCTGCTGGCGGCGGCGCTTGGCGTGTTTTTCGACCTGCGCGCCTTGGGCGGCCTGAAAAAGAAGCCCTCCACCAGCGAGCTGCTGGATTGGCTGAAACTGCTGCTGGCAGAGGACATCCCGCTGGAGGCCCTGCGCACCGACGACAAGACTCGCGCCATTCCGCCCCTGCATGGCGCCCTGCTCAAGAACGAGCAGGATGTGCACCTGCTGGAACGGCTGGCCTTCATGCACCGGCGTGGCCAGTAATGCTGCTGGGCTTTCTCGGGCAGCTGCGTGCCACCGGGGTGCCGGTATCGCTGCGCGAATGGCTGCAGCTGATGGAAGGGTTGCAGGCCGGTCTGTGCAGTTTCCAGGTGGAGGATTTCTACCACCTGGCCCGCCTGACCCTGGTGAAGGATGAAGCCCATTTCGACCGCTTTGACCGTGCCTTTGCGGCGAGCTTCCACGGGGTGCTGGCACTGCATCCCGATGATCCAGCGCTCGCCGCCCTGTTGCCCGAAGACTGGCTGCGCTCGACCGCCGAGCGGCATTTCAGCGAGGCAGAGAAAGCGGCGGTGGCCGCCCTCGGTGGCCTGCAGGCCCTGCTCGATGCCTTGCGCGAGCGGCTCGCCGAACAGCAGGAGCGGCATGCCGGAGGCAATCGCTGGATTGGCACCGGGGGCACCTCGCCCTTCGGCGCCGACGGCTATCACCCGGAAGGCGTGCGCATGGGCCAGCAGGGGTCGCACCACCAGCGGGCAGTAAAGGTGTGGGATCGACGCGAATTCCGCGATCTGGACGGCGACCGGGTGCTGGGCATCCGCAACCTGAAGGTAGCCCTGCGCCGTCTGCGCCGGATGGCGCGCGAGGGACCCGCCGAGCAGTTCGATCTGGCGGGCACCCTGCGCGCCACCGCCGACAATGCCGGCTGGCTGGACATTCGGCTACAGCCGGCACTCGACAACCGCATGAAGATTTTGCTGTTTCTGGATGTTGGTGGGTCGATGGATGCGCATGTCCAGACCTGTTCCGACCTGTTCTCGGCAGCGCGCAGCGAGTTCCGCCACCTGGAATCGTTCTACTTCCACAACTTCGTTTATGAATCGGTCTGGCGCAACAACCAGCGCCGTCATGCCGAGCGCACGCCCCTGTGGGAAGTGTTGAACCGCTACGGTCGTGACTGGCGTCTGATCCTGGTCGGCGACGCCTATATGGCACCCTACGAGATCATGGAGCCCGGCGGCAGTGTCGAGCACCGTAACGAAGAGGCTGGGCGGGTCTGGCTGGCGCGGCTGCGCCAGCAGTTTCCCCATCATGTGTGGCTGAATCCCGTGCCGCGGGAGG
>CAIPBT010000010.1 GCA_903863375.1 uncultured Ferrovum sp. | reverse complement strand
CTGCCCGACGGTGAGTCGTTCAAGACGCGTGAGAGCTTCAATCAGGTGCATGATGCGTTGCTGGAGGCGCGTTTTGAGCGTCGCTGCACCGTTGTGGCGCTCGGGGGCGGCGTGATCGGCGACCTCGCCGGGTATGCCGCCGCCACGTTCCTGCGCGGGGTGGCGTTTGTGCAGATTCCCACCACGCTGCTGGCGCAGGTGGACTCCTCGGTCGGTGGCAAGACCGGCATCAACCACCCGCTCGGCAAGAACCTGATCGGTGCCTTTCACCAGCCGAAGCGGGTGCTGATCGACCTCGATACGCTGAACACCCTGCCTGATCGGGAATTCCGGGCTGGTGTGGCGGAGGTGATCAAGTATGGGTTCATCCGCGACGGGGCATTTCTGGCCTGGCTGGAACAGCATATCGACGCCCTGCTCGCGCGCGATCCGGCCGCCCTCGCCCACGCGGTGCACGAATCCTGTCGCAACAAGGCCGAGGTGGTGGCGGCTGACGAACGGGAGGCGGGCGACCGCGCCCTGCTCAACCTGGGGCACACCTTTGGGCATGCCATCGAGGCGGGGCTGGGCTTTGGGGTCTGGCTGCATGGCGAGGCCGTGGCGGCCGGCATGGTGCTGGCCGCCGAAACCAGCTGTGCAGCCGGTCTGTTGTCTGCGGCGGACCGCGACCGGGTGCGCAACCTTGTGCAGCGCGCTGGCCTGCCGGTTCAGGGGCCCGATCTGGGGCTGGATCGCTGGCTGGATCTGATGGGTTCGGACAAGAAGGTCGATGCCGGCCAGGTACGCTTCGTGCTTCTGGAAACGGCGGACCGCGCGGTGCACGGTCGCACCCTGCCTGCCGATGTGCTGGCGCGCTGCCTGCAGCGGGGGTCGCCGGTGATTGCCGGATGACCTGAAGCCGCGTCAACGCGACCGCCGGGCGGGGCCACAAGGAGCTTTCCGCCATGCATCATAAACGCTATGATTACCGACCCGTCATTGCGTCCGGCCCCCCGCCGCACGGCCATCGGCGTGTCCCCCCCCAGCCAACGGTGGCGGGTGCACCGGTCCCGTGCAGGACAGCAGCGCCAGCACGGGTATTTCCGCGTTTCCGCTTTGCGATCACCTTTCGCTTCGATACCAGAGGTCCGACGTGACTCACCCGAGCTTGCCCCCTCGCCAGGGGCTCTATGATCCCCGCAACGAACACGACGCCTGCGGTGTTGGCTTTGTTGCCAACATCCAGGGCAAGAAATCCCACCATCTGGTCGAGCAGGGTCTGAAGATCCTGGAAAACCTCACCCACCGGGGCGCCGTGGGAGCCGACCCGCTGGCCGGTGATGGCGCCGGCATTCTGATCCAGCTGCCAGACGCCTTTCTGCGCACCAAGGCCGCCGATCTCGGCATCACGCTGCCTGCCGAAGGCCAGTACGCGGTAGGCATGGTGTTCTTGCCGCGTAATCCGCAGGAGCGTATGCGGGTCGAGTCGCTGTTTACGCAGATCGCGATGGAAGAAGGGCAGCCGGTACTCGGCTGGCGCGACGTGCCGGTCGACAATCAAGGGCTGGGCGACAGCGTCAAGGCTGTCGAACCGATGATCCGCCAGGTGTTCATCGCGCGCAGCCCGAGCCTGTCCAGCCAGGACGCCTTTGAACGCAAGCTGTTCGTGATCCGTAAGCGCGCCGAACACGGCGTGCACGCGCTTGGCCTGTCGCAAGGCAAGATGTTCTACCTGCCCTCGCTGTCCTCGCGCACCCTGGTGTACAAGGGCATGCTGCTGGCCGAGCAGGTAGGCGAGTTCTACCTCGACCTGCGCGACCCCACCATGGTGACGGCGCTGGCCCTGGTTCACCAGCGTTTCTCCACCAATACCTTCCCGACGTGGGACCTGGCGCATCCGTTCCGCATGATTGCCCACAACGGCGAGATCAACACCCTGCGTGGCAACGTCAACTGGATGGCGGCCCGGCGGCACGCCCTGTCGTCGACCACGCTGGGCGATGACCTGAAAAAGCTGTGGCCGCTGATCGATGAAGGCCAGTCCGACTCAGCCAGCTTTGACAATGCCCTCGAGCTGCTGGTGGCCAGTGGCTATTCGCTCGCGCAGGCCATGACCATGCTGATCCCGGAAGCCTGGGCCGGCAATCCTCTCATGGACGAAGACCGGCGCGCGTACTACGAATATCACGCCGCCCTGATCGAGCCGTGGGATGGCCCGGCAGCCGTTGCCTTTACCGATGGCCGTCAGATTGGCGCCACCCTCGACCGTAACGGCCTGCGTCCGGCGCGCTATCTGCTGACCGATGACGGCACCATCCTGATGGCGTCGGAAATGGGCGTGCTGGATTTTGCGCAGGAGCGGATCATCAAGAAGTGGCGGCTGCAGCCAGGCAAGATGTTGCTGATCGATCTGGCGGAAGGCCGCATCATCGACGACGTCGAATTGAAGCAGAGCCTGGCGGCGGCGCATCCGTACCGGGAATGGCTGTCCCGCACGCAGTTGCGGCTGGAAGAGCTGCCCGCCCTGGGTACCGTGCCGGGTGCCAACCGGGCCACGCTGCTCGACCGGCAGCAGGCGTTCGGCTTCACCCAGGAAGACCTGAAATTCCTGATGACGCCGATGGCCGCCACCGGCCAGGAGGCTGTTGGCTCGATGGGCGACGACACGCCACTGGCCGTGCTGTCGAACAAGCCCCGTCTGCTCTACCAATATTTCCGGCAACTGTTTGCCCAGGTGACCAATCCGCCGATCGACCCGATTCGCGAAGAGCTTGTGATGTCGCTGGTGTCCTTCCTGGGACCGCGCCCGAACCTTCTGGCGGCGGGGACCACCAACCCGCAGCCGCGCCTGGAAGTGCACCAGCCGGTGTTGTCGGTCGAAGACATGGAGAAGGTGCGCGGCATCGCCGCCCTGACCAAGGACGTGTTCCGCTCGACCGAAATCGCTACCTGCTATCCGGCGGCCGAAGGGGCAGCCGGCATGGCACCGGCCCTGGCTGCGCTGTGCGCGCTGGCCGAGGCCCGGGTGCGGGCGGGCGTCAACATCCTGATCTTGTCCGACCGCTCGGCCGATGCCGAGCAGGTGGCAATTCCGGCCCTGCTGTCGACGGCCGCGGTGCACCAGCACCTGGTTGCCACCGGCCTGCGCACCAGCACCGGCCTGGTGGTGGAAACCGGATCGGCACGCGAAACCCATCATTTCGCCTGTCTCGCAGGTTATGGGGCGGAGGCCGTGCACCCGTATCTGGCCTTCGAGACGATTGCCGACATGGGTGAATACCTGCCGGCAGACCTGGAATACAAGGAAGCCTGCAAGCGCTTCATCAAGTCGGTGTCGAAGGGGCTGCTGAAGGTGATGTCGAAGATGGGCATCAGCACCTACCAGAGCTATTGCGGTGCCCAAATCTTTGAAGCGATCGGCCTGAACGCCACGTTCGTGAAACATTACTTCAAGGGTACCACCAGCAACATCGAGGGCATCGGTATCGAGGAAGTGGCCGAAGAAGCCCTGCGCCTGCACCGCATCGCCTACTCGGATGCCCCCCTGTATCGCGACAATCTCGATCCGGGTGGTGAGTACGCCTACCGCATCCGCGGTGAAGCCCACATGTGGACCCCGGAAAGTGTCTCGAAGCTGCAGCACGCCACCCGTACCAACAGCTACAGCTCCTATAAGGAGTACGCGCAGGTCATCAATGAGCAGTCGCGCGCGCTGATGACCCTGCGTGGCCTGTTCCACATCAAGAGTGCCGCCACCCCGGTGCCGCTGGCCGAGGTCGAAGCGGCCGCGCAGATAGTGAAGCGCTTCGCGACCGGAGCCATGTCGCTAGGCTCGATCTCGCACGAGGCACACAGCACGCTTGCCATCGCCATGAACCGCATGGGCGGCAAATCGAACACCGGGGAAGGGGGCGAAGATCCGATCCGCTTCAAGCCGATGGCCAATGGCGACTCCATGCGCTCGGCGATCAAGCAGGTGGCCTCGGGGCGCTTCGGTGTCACCACCGAATACCTGGTGAATGCGGACGACCTGCAAATCAAGATGGCGCAAGGTGCCAAACCGGGCGAGGGCGGCCAGCTGCCAGGTCACAAGGTCAGCAAGTACATCGGCAAGATCCGCCACTCCGTTCCCGGGGTTGGTCTGATCTCGCCGCCGCCGCACCACGACATCTATTCGATTGAAGACCTGGCCCAGCTGATCCACGACCTGAAGAACGTCAATCCGACGGCGCGGGTTTCCGTGAAGCTGGTATCGGAAGTGGGCGTGGGAACCGTCGCTGCCGGCGTGTCGAAGGCGCATGCCGACCACGTCACCATTTCTGGCCATGATGGCGGCACCGGGGCTTCACCCCTGTCGTCGATCAAGTTCGCCGGCTCGCCGTGGGAACTGGGTCTGGCCGAGACGCAGCAGACGCTGGTGCTGAACCGCCTGCGTGGCCGCATCTGCGTGCAGGCCGATGGTCAGATGAAGACCGGCCGGGATGTGGTGATTGCCGCCCTGCTCGGGGCCGACGAATTCGGCTTCGCCACCGCGCCGCTGGTGGTGGAGGGCTGCATCATGATGCGCAAGTGCCACCTCAACACCTGCCCGGTCGGCATTGCCACCCAGGACCCGGAGCTGACCAAGCGCTTTGCAGGCCAGCCGGAACATGTCATCAATTATTTCTTCTTCCTGGCGGAAGAGGTTCGGGAATACATGGCCCAGATGGGCTTCCGCACCTTCGACGAAATGATTGGCCGGGCAGACATGCTCGACACCAAGGATGGGGTTGAACACTGGAAGGCCAAGGGTCTGGATTTCTCGCGCATCTTCCACCGGCCCAACGTGCCTGGCGCTTCGATCCGCTGGACCGAACGTCAGGAGCATGGCCTGGAGAAGGCACTGGATCACGAGGTGATCGCGGCTGCGCAGCCGGCCCTGCAACATCAGCAGCCGGTGCAGATTCCGGTGACCATCCGCAACCTGAATCGCACCTTCGGGGCGATGCTGTCTGGCGAAGTGGCCAAGCGCTACGGCCACGCCGGGCTGCCGGAAGACACTATCCATATCAAGGCCACCGGCACCGCAGGGCAAAGCTTCGGCGCATTCCTGGCTCATGGCGTGAGCCTGGAACTGGAAGGCGAAGCCAACGACTATGTCGGCAAGGGACTGTCTGGTGGGCGGATCGTGATCTACCCGCCAGCCGACTGCCCGATCGTTGCCGAGGACAACATCATCGTGGGCAACACCGTGATGTATGGTGCCATTACCGGGGAAGCGTATTTCCGTGGCGTGGCAGGCGAACGCTTCGCGGTTCGCAACTCGGGGGCGACCGCCGTGGTGGAGGGGGTTGGCGATCATGGCTGCGAATACATGACCGGTGGCACCGTGGTGGTGCTGGGGCAGTCCGGCCGCAACTTCGCCGCTGGCATGAGCGGTGGCGTGGCCTACGTGCTCGATGAAGCAGGCGATTTCGAGCAGCGTTGCAACCTGGCCATGGTCGAACTCGAGCCGGTTCCGGAGGAGGCTGCGCTGGCCGCCGGCGACGATCTGGAGTCGCATGGCAAGGTAGACGTCCGGCATCTGGGGATGGACGATGCGGTGCTGTTGCGCCGTCTGGTCGAGAACCATGCCCGCTATACGGGCAGCAAGCGCGCCCGGCAGATCCTCGACAACTGGTCGGCCATGTTGCCGAAGTTCGTCAAGGTCATGCCGATGGAATACCGCCGTGCGTTGGCCGAACTGGCCGTCGAACGCCAGCGCGAGGCAGCGGCCGCCGCTGCCGTCACCCAGTAAGGCCGTCAGGCAGACCAGCAGGCGCGCCATCCATGTGGAATTGCCGGACCGGGACGTGTGTCCCGGCCGGCGTCAGTCTTGAGGAGCAGTCATGGGGAAAGTCACAGGTTTCCTGGAAATCGATCGTACGGAACCGGCCAGCCTAGCACCGGCTGAGCGGATCAAGTTCTACAAGGAGTTCACGGTAGACCTGCCGGAACCCGAACTGCAAAAACAGGGCGCCCGCTGCATGGACTGCGGCATTCCGTTTTGCCAGACCGGTTGCCCGGTCAACAACATCATCCCGGACTGGAACGATCTGGTGTATCGCGGCAAATGGCGGGAAGCCAGCGATACGCTGCATTCGACCAACAACTTCCCGGAGTTCACTGGTCGCATCTGCCCGGCGCCGTGTGAATCGGCCTGTGTGCTGAACATCAACAGCAAGGCCGTGACGATCAAGAACATCGAACACAGCATTGTTGACAAGGCGTGGCTGGAAGGCTGGATCACGCCGCAGGTGCCCGCCGTGAAGACCGGCAAGCGCGTCGCGGTCATCGGTTCCGGCCCGGCCGGTCTGGCCGCCGCGCAACAGCTGGCGCGGGTCGGGCACGATGTCGTGCTGTTTGAAAAGAATGACCGGGTGGGCGGGTTGCTGCGCTACGGCATTCCCGACTTCAAGATGGAAAAGCATCTGATTGACCGTCGGGTGGCACAGATGGTGGCGGAAGGGGTCGAGATCCGCACAAATCAGCATGTCGGCGAAAATGTCTCCCCGCAGCATCTGCTGGGGGATTTCGATGCCATCGTGCTGAGCGGCGGCTCGGAGCAGCCGCGCGACCTGCCCGTGCCGGGACGTGAGCTGGATGGCGTGCATTACGCCATGCAGTTCCTGCCGCTGCAGAACCGCAAGGTGGCGGGGGATGATGTGCCTGGACAGCTCACGGCTACGGGCAAGCATGTCGTGGTGATCGGGGGTGGCGACACCGGCTCCGACTGCGTGGGTACCTCGATTCGGCAGGGTGCCCTCTCCGTCACCCAGTTCGAGCTGATGCCGCGTCCGCCCGAGCAGGAAAACAAACCGGTGGTGTGGCCGAACTACCCGATGAAGTTGCGCACGTCGAGCAGTCAGGAAGAAGGGTGTGATCGTGACTGGGCGGTTGGCACCAAGGCCTTCATCGGCAAGGATGGCAAGGTCACGGCGCTGCGCGCCAACCGGGTCGACTGGAGCAAGGACCCCGTCACGGGTCAGATGAAAATGACCGACGTGCCGGGTAGCGAGTTCGAGATTCCGGCCGATCTGGTTCTGCTTGCCATGGGCTATGTCCATCCCCGCCACAACGGATTGCTTGAGCAGCTTGGCGTCAAGCTGGACGGTCGTGGCAACGTGCAGGCCGATACCGAGGCGTACCAGACGTCGGTTCCCAAGGTCTTCACGGCGGGTGACATGCGCCGGGGCCAGTCGCTGGTGGTCTGGGCGATCCGGGAAGGTCGCCAATGCGCGGCGTCGGTCGACGCGTTCCTGATGGGCACGACGAGCCTGCCCCGCTGATGGTCTCCACACTGCAGAATGATCGCTTCTTGCGGGCGCTGATGCGCCAGCCGGTGGATTACACACCGCTCTGGATCATGCGTCAGGCCGGGCGCTACCTGCCCGAGTACAACGCCACGCGCGCCAAGGCCGGCGACTTCCTGTCGCTGTGCAAGAACCCGGATCTGGCGACAGAGGTCACGTTGCAGCCCCTGGAGCGTTTTCCGCTCGATGCTGCCATCCTGTTCAGCGACATTTTGACCATTCCGGATGCGATGGGGCTGGGTTTGCGCTTTGCTGCTGGCGAGGGTCCGAAAATTGACCGCCCCTTGCGCGACGAAGCGGCAGTCAGGGCCCTGCACGCGCCCGATCCGTCGGTTTCGCTGCGGTACGTCACTGATGCCGTCAGTCAGATCCGGCGGGCACTGCAGGGCCGGTTGCCCCTGATCGGTTTCTCCGGCAGCCCCTACACGCTGGCCTGCTACATGATCGAAGGAGGTGGCTCGGATGATTATCGGCACATCAAAGGCATGCTGTATGCCCGGCCCGACCTGCTGCACCACATCCTGCAGGTGACCACCCAGGCGGTGATCGATTACCTGAACGCGCAGATAGCCGCCGGGGCACAGGCTGTGATGGTGTTTGATTCGTGGGGCGGCGGTCTGTCGCACGCGGCGTACCACACGTTTTCCTTGCCCTACCTGCAACAGATCGCCGCGGGTCTGACCCGCGAGGCGGATGGCCGGGTAGTGCCGCGCATTGCCTTCACCAAGGGCGGCGGTCTTTGGCTGGAGAGCATGGCCGACGCCGGATACGATGCGTTGGGTCTGGACTGGAATGTCGATATCGGCGACGCCCGGCGACGGGTAGGCGATAAGGTCGCCTTGCAGGGCAATTTCGATCCCATGGCCTTGTTTGGCACACCGGCATCGATCCGGGAGGAAGTCGGGCGCATCCTGGCGTCTTTCGGCCATGGCGATGGACACGTCTTCAATCTTGGTCATGGTGTCTCGCAGTTCACCAACCCCGAGCACGTGGCCGTGCTGGTGGACAGTGTGCACACGCTGAGTCGCCAGTATCATGCGGTCTGAGCGCATTCGCCGCAGGTATTGACATTCGCGAACGGCGTGGAAACCCTTGCTGCGCCTGCTTATTCACAGTTGTCATGAATATTGAACCGTAGCGCCTGTATTCAGACGGCGTCTCATGTTACCCCGGCAAAACCATGATTTTGCAACAATTATGCGATTTCTGCCGGGTTTCCTTCTGCGATTGTCCTGGCCCGGCCTGCGTTTCTGTTTGTGACGTGGTTAACTTATGAACAAAGTTATCCACAAGCCGTGGCGTGATCGGCGCCGCCCCGCTTGACGATCGCCCGGGTTGTGCTGGACGTGCCACTGGCACGCGAGTTTGATTATCTGGCCGGGGAAGCCACAGCTGCGGACGTCGGGCAGCGCGTGGTGGTGCCCTTCGGCCAGCGCACGGTGCTGGGTATCCTGGTGGGCCTGGTGGCAACGAGCGATGTCCCCGACGATCGTCTGCGGCCGATCCAGGCCGTGCTGCGCGAAACGCCGGCCTTGCCGGATGCGCTGCTGCAGTTTCTGCGCTTCTGCGCCAGCTATTATCACCAGCCGATCGGGCAGGTGATGATCCAGGCGCTTCCCCCTGCCCTGCGTCGCCCGGTGGCCTGGAAGCCCCGCAAGGTACGCCGGCGGAGCAAGTCGCCGGCGCCGGGCCACCATCAGCATGTCCTGACGGCAGCGCAGCAGCAGGTGGTTGAAACCATCGGGCGCGATCTGGTCACGCCGCGGTTCGCCGTGCATCTGCTGCAGGGCATCACCGGCAGTGGCAAGACCGAGGTGTATCTGGCCTTGGCCCAGCGCGTGCTCGAGGCTGGCCGACTGGTCTTGCTGCTGGTGCCAGAAATCAATCTTACGCCGCAGTTGCTGGCCAGGGTGCAGGCGCAGTTCCCGGCAGCCGAGTTGCTCGAGTTGCACAGCCAGCTGGCAGCAACAGCACGGGTCAGGGTCTGGCTGGCGCTGTTTGAGCCAGGCCCACGCGTTGTCGTGGCTACCCGTCTGGCGATCCTGTGTCCCTTGCCAGACCTGGGATTGGTTGTGGTCGATGAGGAGCACGACGCCAGCTACAAGCAGCAAGAGGGTCTGCGGTATTCGGCGCGCGACCTCGCGGTGTTGCGGGCGCGCGACGCCGAGTGTGTGGTGGTACTGGGTTCGGCAACGCCCAGTCTGGAATCGCTTGCCCAGGTGCAGCGCGGCCGCTATCAGGCGCAAGTTCTGGCGCAACGGGCCGATCCGCGTGCGCGACCACCACGGATCGAACTGGTCGACACCACCGTTTGGCCGGCCGTTGATGGCCTTTCCGAGCCGGCCATCACGGCGTTGTCGGCGGCACTGGAGCGGCGGGAACAAAGTCTGGTGTTTCTGAACCGCCGGGGGTTTTCACCCGCCCTCTGGTGTGGGCAATGCGCGTGGATGGCGGCTTGTCCGCGCTGCAGTGGGCGGCTGGTGGTGCATCTGCGGGCGCGGCAGTGCCGCTGCCACCTCTGCGGCTTGCAAAAAGCCATCCCAAGACATTGTCCGCACTGCGGCAATGCCGACCTGCGGCCGGCCGGCGATGGTACGCAGCGGCTGGAAGCGCGGTTGCGGTCGGTCTGGCCGTCGGCCCGGGTACTGCGCGTGGATGCCGACACCATGTCCGGCAAGGACAGCTTCGAGACACTTCGCGCGGACATGCTGGAGGGCCGGGTGGACATGGCGGTGGGCACCCAGATGTTGAGCAAGGGCCATGATTTCCCGGCCCTGACCACGGTGGTGGTGGTGAATGCCGATCAAGCCTTGTTCAGCGCCGATTTCCGGGCTTCCGAGCGCCTGCTGTCCCAGCTGCTGCAGGTGGCGGGCCGGGCGGGTCGCGCCGGCTTGCCGGGGCGCGTTTTCGTGCAGACAGCCCACCCTGCCCATCCGGTCTTTCAGGCGCTACTGCAAGGGGATTATCTGGCGTATGCCAACGTGATGCTGGATGAGCGGCGGCTGGTGGGATTTCCGCCGTATTCCCATCAGGCGCTGCTGCGTGCCGACGGCCTGCAAGCCGCAGCGGTAGAGGCTTTTCTTGCCCGGGCCGCCGTTCTGGCGCCGGCCATTCCCGAGGTGGAACTATTTGATGCGGTTCCGGCACCCATCGGGCGCGTGGCCAACCGCCATCGCTTTCAGTTGTTGGTACAGGCGCCCGAGCGCCACCGCCTGCAGACCTTCCTCACGGCCTGGGTAGCCCTGCTGCGCGCCGAACCAGCTGCGGGCGTCCATTGGGTGATGGACGTCGACCCAGTCGATATATAATCGCGATTTGTACGCAAGGCTGCCTGTGTCTGACCTGAAATCCCAACTTGAGGTGTTGCTGCGGGCTGCGGCTGCGGCAGTGTTGCCCGAAGCCGTGATTGACGAGGTGGTGCTGGAGCGCCCCCGGCAGGCGGATCATGGCGATTTTGCCAGCAGTCTGGCGTTGCAGCTTGCCAAGCGGGCCGGTCGCAACCCCCGGCAGTTGGCCGAGGCGTTGAAGGCCGCTTTGCCCGTCTCTGCACTGGTGCAGGCGGTGGAGATCGCCGGCCCGGGTTTCCTGAACTTTCGGCTGAATCCGGCGGCGCGCTTCGCGGTGGTGGCCGAGGCGCTGCGCGATCCGGAGGGTTTTGGGCGGGCGCGTCTGGGCGAAGGCAAGCGCATCCAGGTGGAATTTGTATCGAGCAATCCAACCGGGCCGCTGCACGTCGGGCATGGCCGTGGCGCTGCCTTTGGGGCGAGTCTTGCCAATCTGCTCGCCTTTGCGGGTTACTCGGTTCAGCGCGAGTATTACGTCAACGATGCCGGCCGCCAGATGGACATCCTGGCAATCTCGACCTGGCTGCGCTACTTGGATCAACATGGCGTGGCCATTCCGTTTCCGCCGAACGGATACCAAGGCGATTACGTGGCCAGCATGGCGCAGGGGCTGACGGCGCGACATGGCGACCGCCTGGTGCGCGCTGCCGATGCACTGCTGAAGGGTGCGCCGGGCTTGCCGGCAGCGCTCCCGGCAACAGCCACCACCGAGCAGGCCAAGGCCGCAGCGGAGCAGACCGAAGCCCACATGGACGCCTTGATTGCGCAGGCCAAGGTGCTCTTGGGCGAAGGATGGCAGATCGTGCATGGCGAGACGCTCGCCGAGCAGGTCGAGGACATGCGCCTGGATCTGGAGGAATTTGGCGTCCGCTACGATCAGTGGTTTTCGGAGCACAGCCTTTACGCCAGCGGCCGTGTCGCAGCGGTGGTCGATCGGTTGGAGCGCGCGGGACATTTATACCGGCGCGAGGGGGCCCTGTGGTTCCGGTCGACCAGTTTTGGCGATGAGAAAGACCGTGTGGTGCAACGGGAAAACGGCATCTATACCTACTTCGCGTCGGATATTGCATATCACGATGAGAAGCTGGGGCGTGGTTTTGATCTGGTCATCGATGTCTGGGGGGCCGATCACCATGGCTACATCCCCCGGGTCAAGGCGGCGCTGATCGCCCTGGGGCACGATCCCGCCCGGCTGGAAGTGCCGCTGGTCCAGTTTGTCAGCCTGTTCCGGAATGGCGAGAAGGTGCAGATGTCGACCCGCAAGGGCCAGTTTGTCACTTTGCGCGCCTTGCGCGAGGAAACGGGGCGGGATGCGGCGCGGTTTTTCTATGTACTGCGCAAATCCGATCAGGCGCTGGATTTTGACCTGTCACTCGCCACCAGCCAGAGCAACGACAATCCGGTCTATTACGTCCAGTACGCCTGCGCGCGCATCAACAGCGTGCTGTCCCGCTGGAAGGGCGATGCCGCCATGTTGGCGAGCGCTGACCTTGGCCGGCTGGTGACCGATACCGAGGTAGCGCTGGCGCAGCAGCTTGCCCAGTTTCCGGACATGATCCGGCACGCGGCCGAAGACCGTGCACCGCACAGTGTCGCGTTTTACCTGCGCGCGTTGGCCGCCTGCCTGCACAGCTGTTACAACGCGGAGCAGTTTCTGGTGGACGGGGATGCTACGCTGACAGAAGCCCGGTTGGCCTTGGTGTCGGCCACCCTGGTGGCGCTCCGAAACGGCCTGACCCTGTTGGGCGTGAGCACTCCCACCCGGATGTAAGTCTTTGGCGCGAAGGCTTGGACAGGAGATGAAGTGGTGGCCGTAAGCAGCAGCAATAGCAAGAATGCACGGACGGGCGGCGGTCATCCTCTGCTGACCGGGATCCTGATCGGTCTGCTGATCGGCGTAGGGGTATCGGCCGGTGTGGCAGTATGGATTGCCCGAATGCCCAGTCCCTTTCAGAACCGCGCGCTGGATGGCGCGGCATCGTCCGACGCCGGGCGTGGTGGGTCTTCCGGAACATCGACGCGGGGGATGGCTGGCGAAGCAGGCTCGACCGGCGCAGCGGCATTGGGTGCAACGGCTCCCGTCGCTGCGGGCGGCGCTGCTGGAGTTGGCGGCGGTACGGCTGGCGGTGCAGGCGGTTCGGTCACCGGTGGTGGCTCGGCACCTGGCGTTTCAGCGGCTGGGGAGGCTGGCGGGGGCGTGGCCAGCCGCGCGGTAGGCGCTGATCGGGCCACCAGCCTGCAGGCCTCCGGGCGCGAATCCGGCGGTAGCTCGGCGGGATCAGCCGCGGCGACATCGGCGGATGCGCCGGCCGCGTCATCCGAAACACCGGCGCGGGCGTTGTCGGGCATGACCACCTGGCTGCAGGTCGGGGCGTTTGGCTCTGTTGAGGACGCCGACAAGCAGGTGGAAACCGTCGCCATGCTGACCGGGGTTCGTGCCGTGGTCCTGCCGCAGCAACAGGGCGAGAAGACGATTTACCGGGTGCGTCTGGGTCCCTATCGGCAGCGTGCGGATTTTGCGGAACTTGCGGAAGCTCTCAAATCCAACTCCATCAGTACCACCATCGTGCGTGTCGCCGCCGACACCCCCTAATCCTTCAAGGAATCTTTCGCATGCAATCGCTTCGTCGTGTTGTTCTCGCCCTGCTTCTGTTCAGCGTCGTTGGCGCGGCCGCTGCAGCCGCTCAGGCCGGAAAGGATTATTCGGCAATCAACCCGCCGCAACCGACCGATACCGGCAGCAAGGTCGAGGTAATCGAGTTTTTCTCGTACGCCTGCCCACATTGCAATCACCTCGAGCCGGGATTGGAAGCATGGTCGAAGCGTGTTCCGGCCAAT
>CAIPBT010000009.1 GCA_903863375.1 uncultured Ferrovum sp. | reverse complement strand
TTGCTTCTAAATTATTAGGATCAAACCTTAAAAATAATATTATAATATAAATGAAAATATTAATATGCTTATTCGTTTATTTTAATCAATTAAAGTAGTTAATTTAATTACCAATCAGCATCTCTAAGTCCTGGACACATTCGTCGACGATATTCTGCAAGATTAAAGACCTTTAAATATGATTTATTATATAAAGTTAATTAGTTACTTCAACAGGAATAGCATGGAAAAATGAAAGATATCTTCCTAATCTTCTGGATATATGAGTCTTCCTATTATTATACATAAATATTATGTAAACAACTAAATTAATTATAGAAGTAGTTATTTGAATAATAAATTAATATTTAGAATTCTTGACAATATTCAATTAGATACCCTCTTCCTGGCAGACCGCAAAAACAAATACATAGCTTATCTGCTGCGATTGGGAAAATGCTCTATTCAAAAATGAATATTAAGTTATTTATATGTTATATCTTGATGTTATAATTGAATATTTCACCAAAGGAATACTGTTTTCAAGGTGATGTCCAACTGCTGCCGATGATCCTGATTAAAGCAAATACTTATGATAGTATGATTTCAAAGTTTATGTACCGGGGGCATTTTGAGGGATATGGTTCAGTAACGTATTCAACGATCCCCTTTTTGCGCTAGTGCCTGGAGCTCTGTGAGATTGCACTTCTTCGTGATTCACAGCATCTTGCGCAGTATTACTGCTTTGCAATAACTCTGACATTTTATCAAATACGAATTCCTTTTCTTTTTACTTTAATTAATAATTAAAAGAAGCTTCTCTCGGACCTGTTCATCCTGCTGGGTTTCTCGTTGCTTGGCCTGTCTTACGGCCAGGCAGCGGGTGCGGTCACGTCAAACTTTGCGGCACGCTTCCGCTATACCGGGGCGGCCTTGACGTCCGACTTCGCCTGGCTGGTGGGAGCGGCCTTTGCTCCCCTGGTTGCGCTGGGGCTGTCCGCCCATTTTGGGCTTGCCTACGTCAGCCTCTATCTGCTGTCCGGCGCTGCGGCGACTATGGGGGCGCTCGGCCTGAACAAGGCCATGGTGGAAGGGCGCGAGGCCTGAGTCTGCCATCGGGCTCAGGCCGGCCCTAGCCCGGTAAATCCGCAGCCGGCCGGCTGCAGTCCAGCGGAGTATTGCCGGGCGGGTGGCTGCCGCCAAAGCCCTCCTCAGGGTGGCAGCGCTAGCCAGGCTTGCCCCGCAGGCCCGGCCGTGGTGTACCCTTGCCAGCCCGCCGTCCGGGTTGCGCCATGATCCTCTTGCACTTTGGCATCCAGAAGGGTGACACCCTGCGTCCTGACATCCTGCGTGAAGCGCCCTGGCGCACGGTACTGAGCGCATGAACGCCGACGTGATGGATGTGATCATCATCGGGGCCGGCTTGTCTGGCATCGGTGCGGCGTGGCGGCTGCAGGAACGCTGTTCGGACCTGACCTATACCGTGCTGGAGGGGCGTGCCGATCTTGGCGGCACGTGGGACCTGTTTCGGTACCCCGGCGTGCGGTCCGATTCCGACATGATGACCCTGGGCTATCCGTTCCGGCCCTGGCGGGCAGCCCGAACCATCGCGCCGGGTGCCGACATCCTGGCCTACATCCGCGAAACCGCAGAAGCCGGGGGGGTATTGCCGCACATCCGCTTCCGTCACCGGGTGGTGGCAGCTTCCTGGTCTTCGGCTGAAGCCTTGTGGACCCTGCAGGTGCAGGTTGGCGCGTCGGGCGATGGCTTGCCGATCGATGCCCAGCCGACCGATGCCCAGCGGACCGATGCCTTGCCGAGCGGGGCGGTCTGCCGTCTGCGCTGTCGGTTCCTGTATGCGTGCTGCGGTTATTACGACTACGCGCAGGGACACGCCCCGGCATTTCCGGGGATGGCTGCATTTGCGGGCCAGTTGGTGCACCCCCAGCACTGGCCGGCAGACCTCGATCATGCCGGCAAGCAGGTGGTGGTGATCGGCAGCGGTGCCACTGCGATGACCCTGGTGCCGGCCTTGGCCGCATCCGCTGCCCGGGTCACCCTGTTGCAGCGTTCGCCCAGCTATGTGGCCAGCCTGCCGGCGCGTGACCGCTGGGCCGAGCGTCTGCGCCGAATCCTGCCGGAGGGGCCGGCGCACGGCATCGTGCGTTGGAAAAATGTGCTGGTGAGCTTGGCCTTCTACCAGTTCTGCCGGCGTTGGCCGGACCGCGCCCGGGCCTTCCTGCGGACCGGCGTGGTGCGCCAGTTGCCGGCCGGGTATCCCGTCGACCGCCATTTCCGGCCGCGCTATCAGCCCTGGGATGAGCGGCTGTGCCTGGTACCGAATGGCGACCTGTTCCGCGCCATCCGGGCCGGGACCGCCGAGGTGGTGACCGATGAGATTGCCTCCTTCACGCCGACCGGCATCCGGCTGCAGTCCGGACAGGTGCTGCCGGCCGACATCGTGGTGTCGGCCACCGGCCTGACCTTGCAGGCAGCCGGCGGTATCCGCTTCCTGGTCGATGCGCGACCAGTCGACCTCTCCCGTGCCCTGGTCTATCGCGGGGTGCTGCTGCAAGGCTTGCCCAACCTCGCGCTGTGCGTGGGCTACACCAACGCTTCCTGGACGTTGCGTGCCGATCTGTCGACGCTGTATGTCTGTCGTCTGTTGCGCCATCTGCGGCGACAAGGCCTGCTGGCCTGCGTGCCGCGGTGTGACGCTGCGGATGCGGCAGATGCTGACTTCCCACGCCCTTTGCTGAACCTGCATTCCTCGTATGTCCGGCGTGGCCAGGATGTGCTGCCTAAGCAGGGCGCGCGTGCGCCGTGGCTACTGCGGCAGAACTATCTGCTCGACCGCCTGGATTTTGCCCTGCGCGGTGTGACCGAGCCGGCCTTGCAGTTTTTTGCGGCAGGCGCACACGATGGCCTGGCGGCCGTGCTCGCCGCCGATTCCGCGGTCGGACTGCCGCCAGACCCG
The DNA here is from genome assembly GCA_903863375.1 of uncultured Ferrovum sp. GTDB lineage: Bacteria > Pseudomonadota > Gammaproteobacteria > Burkholderiales > Ferrovaceae > CAIVHB01. The sequence continues at coordinate 25,823 of CAIPBT010000009.1, read as the reverse complement.
CCGGCCATGCCGTCACCGGATGCCTCTGCCCCGTCCGCCGCCGACACACTGGTATCTGCGCCAAATGCACCGGGCATGGCGGCATCCGCCTCAGGGCAGCCAGCGTGCTCAGGGCAGCCATCGTGAGTGGCGAACCGCGCGTGCTGGTGCTGGTGGCAGTGCATGACGGCTTGCCGTGGCTACCGGCGCAACTGGCCTCGCTGGCAGCGCAGACAGACGTCGACCTACAGGTGCTGCTGGGTGACGACCAGTCCAGCGATGGATCCCCCGAAGTCCTGCAGCGCTGGGCGGCGCAGGATACCCGCTTCCGCCTGCTGCCGGCACCGTCGGCCTGCGGCGGGGCCGCTGCCAATTTTTTCCGGCTGCTGGCCCAGGCTGAACTGGAGCGCACTGACTATCTGGCCTTCTGCGACCAGGATGACCAGTGGTATCCCGAACGGCTCATCGCTGGGGTACGCCTGCTGGCTGACAGCGGCGCCGACCTCTATTCTGCGGCCACCCTGGCGCGCTGGCCGGATGGCCGCCAGCGGCGCCTGTCGCAAACCACCCAGCAGACCCGTGCCGACTTCCTGTTCGAGGGGGCCGGCCAGGGCTGCAGTTTTTTGCTCACGCGCCGGGCGGCACTGCGGATTCAGCAGGCGGTGCGACAGCACGCCGACCTGCTGGCAAGCGTGCATTACCACGATTGGGCGGTCTATGCCGCAATCCGGGCGCTCGAGCTGGAGTGGGTATTCGATCCACAGCCCCATTTGGAGTATCGCCAGCATCAGGGAAACGATACGGGGGCGCGCGCCTCCGGTGGCGGGGTGCGCCGGCGGCTGGCGTTGATCCGCTCGGGCTGGTACCGCGCCCAGGTCGAAGCCATCGTGCGCTGGGTGCAGGTGCTGCGCCCCGGACATCCGGCCGTAGAGGGCTGGCAATCGTGCCAGTCGCGGCTGTCGCGGCTGCCTTGGGTGCTGCGCAACGGCCGCCGCCGGGGCAGCGACCGATTGGTGCAGTTACTGGCGGTGGCCTTGGGCTGGCTCTAGGGCCGGTTGCAACAGGGCGACGCGATGCTGCGTGCCCCAGGTGTCGCGACCGCGCAGAAACCCCCACCAGCCCAGGGCGGCACTCACGTGGCGCAGGATCTGGAAGGTAAAGGGCTCGGCCAGGGCGGCCAGCAGGGCAGGCGCCAGATGCGGACCAGTCCCCTCGGTCGGCAGTTGCAGCCAGCGCCGGTAAACGTGTACCGACCAAAGGTGGAATAACAGATCGACGGCAATCTTGGCCGTGATCACACCGGCCACCGGAAAGAGCACCTGCCAATGGCCGGCGAACAGGTTGGCGAAAGCCACCGCCAGCGCTGTCAGACCGAACAGCGGCTGCAGCGTGTCGATGGCCTTCACCGGCAGCATGCGCGTGCCCACGGCACCATAGCGCTGCTCACCCACCATGTCCCGGTACCAGTATTGCGTCTGCAGGAATCCGCCAAACCAGCGCCGACGCTGGCGCACGAACGCGCCGACGGTGCTCGGCGCCTCGGTGCGGGCGCGGGCACCACCGATCACGCTGGTGGTCCATCCCAGTCCCTGGCGCGCGCTGAAGCGGCGCAGGCGGTGGATCAGCTCATAGTCTTCCACCAGGCAGCCGGTGTCGAACCCGCCTACCTCCAGCACTGCCTGACGCCGGAATGCCGCGAAGGCGCCAGAGATCAGCAGCAGACCGTCGGCCCGGGCCCACGCGTGACGTGACAGGTAGTTGCGCAGGTATTCGTACGTCTGGAACCACGCCAGCACCCGGCCCTGCCAGTCATCGGCACACACCGGTCGTAGCACGCCACTGGCAGCCACCAACCGTCGATCGGCCAGGAAGGCGCGCTCCACGGCCGCCAGGGCATCGGGTTCGACCAGGGTATCGGCGTCGATGGTCAGCAGCACATCTGCCGTCAGCAGTGGCAGGGCGGCATTCAGGGCACGGGCCTTACCACCTCGTGGCAGTTGCAGCCAGTGCAGCCGGCCCGGCGGCAATCCGGCGTGCGCATCCCCGGTCAGCGCCAGTGGCGCCAAGCCGTACTCCTGCGTCAGCAGCGTGGCGGTGGCGTCGGTGGACCCGTCGTCGGCGATCAGCACCAGGTCGGGCAAGCGCTTCTGTGCCATCAGGGCCGCCAGGGTGGCGGGCAGCACGCTGGCCTCGTTGTGCGCTGCCACGATCACGCCGATGGTCAGTGCCGGCGCCGTGCCGTCGACCGGGTTGTCGTTTGGGGTGGACGTGGCGGGCTCCGCCCCTGCGGCAGGGGTGCTGACCAGATGCCAGGTCGAGAGGGTGGTGAAGACCAGCAGGCTGGTGTCGTACAGCACATAGGCAACACCCACCGACCAGGCCCACAGGGCACCCTGATGCAGCGCCATCAGGGTCAACAACCCCCAGGCCAGCAGCACGCCACCATGGATCAACGCACTGCGCCAAGGCGTGTGGATTTCCTGGTGGCGGGGGGAGGTTGCCTGGAAGGCAGCCTGCAGCGCGGTGCTGGCAACAGGGGAGGGGACAGAAATGCGCACGGGCGGGCTACCTGAAAGGGATGGTGCTCCGACCGCCCGGGACCGGGCTTGGTTCAGCCAGAAGGCTATACGCTGCCATAAGCTTGCAGATATTGAAACATTTTGTTGCAGAAAGACACGATTCCGGCCGGTACGGCTGCCCACATTGCCCCAGACTGCGATTCCGCTGTTGCCACCGGTCTAGATGCGTGTCTGCCCGTTCTGCCTATCGTCCGGAAATCGACGGCCTGCGCGCCCTCGCCGTGGTCGCCGTCGTTGCGTTCCATGGGTGGCCAGCTGCCCTGCCAGGAGGCTTTCTCGGCGTCGACATCTTTTTTGTGATTTCGGGATACGTCGTGACGGGCGGATTGTGGCCGGACCTGCAGCGCGGCGCGTCGGTCCTGCCAGGGTTTTTCGCCCGGCGCGCCCGGCGCCTGCTGCCCGTGCTGGTTCCGGTGCTGCTGGCCACTTGGCTGGCGGCCTGGTGGGTCGCGGCGCCGGACGATGTCCGCCAGATTGGCCAGACGATGGCCGCCGGTGCGGCTTTTGTCGCCAATTTCGTGTTTTTGCGCGGCGGCGGGTACTTTGATCGCGAGGCGGCAGCCCAACCGCTGTTGCACCTGTGGTCGCTGGGCGTGGAAGCGCAGTTTTATCTGCTCTGGCCGGCCTGCCTGCTGCTGGTCAGGCGGATTCCGGCCGAGCGGCTGGCCCTGCGCCATCTGGGCCTGCTCACCGTGATCCTGGCCTCGTTTGGCGCGGGCATTTGGCTGCAGCAGACGGACCCGGTGAGCGCTTTTTTTGCACCCCAGGGGCGCCTGTGGGAGCCCGCCTTGGGTGGTCTTCTGGCGATCTGGCAGCAGCGCTTGCCCCGGCCAGATCACAATTTCGCCCCGGTCCGTGGATGGGGGGCGGTCGGCGCCTTGGCCGTGATCCTGCTGGCGTTGCGGTGGGGCGCACCCACGCAGGCCTTTCCGGGCTGGCAGGCGGTGCTGGTCTGTCTGGCGACCCTGGCGCTGCTCGGCCAGGTGCCAGGTACGCGCGTCTACCGTCTGCTGGCCGCGCGGTGGCCAGTGGCTTTGGGTCAGGTCAGCTACCCCTTCTATCTCTGGCACTGGCCGCTGCTCTGGCTGGTGTGGTCGCTGGCGGGCGGACTGCCGCCCTTTGCGCTGACCGGCATGCGCCTGCTGGCCATTGCGCTTGCCCTGGTGCTGGCCCTGGCCAGCTGGCGCTGGCTTGAGCAGCCGCTGCGCCGCCTGCGCGGTGCCGGCCCGTTGACTGGCCTGTTGCTGGCCCTGGTGGTGGTGGGCGCACTCGGGCAATGGACGGCGGCGCAACAGGGCTTCATTGGCCGTCTGCCGCCATCCTTGCAGCCGCTTGCCCGTCTGCGTGGCCCGGCGGATTTTGGCGGACGCAGCTTTCCGGACCTGTGTGTGGATGCCCCGCGCCAGACTACCTGCCACGAGTCGCGCCGGCCGCTGGTGATGGTCTGGGGCGACTCGCACGCGCAGGCCTTGCTGCCCGGACTGGTGGCGGCGCGACAGACCCAGCAGGTGGGAGTGGCCGCCTGGACGGGCTGTGGCAATCCTCCGGTACTTGGGGAATGGGCCCTGCAGGATGCGCGGTGTGGCAGTGTGGCCGAGCGGCAGGCTGGCAACCGGACGGCGCTGGAGCGGATTGCCACGTGGCAGCCCGACCTGTTGATCCTGCATGCCCGCTGGTCATCCCCCGATTACCGCTTCGACCCGGTCGCGCTCGCTCAGGCCTTGGCCGGGACGCAGGCCGAAGTGCTGCGACGTTCGCCGCGCACGCGCGTGGTGGTGTTGGGGCCGGTGCCGGTGTGGCAGGACAGTCTGGCGCATGTGCTGCTGCGCACCGCCAGCCGGGAGAGCCTGCAGCAGTTACCACAGGCATGGCAGGCGGCCGGCCTGGTGCCGGAGACGGCGGCCTTCGACCGGGCGTTCGGCCGGGCAGTGCAGGCGCAACAGATGGCCTACTGGTCGGCCTGGGATCTGCTGTGTGCCGCCGACCGATGTCTGACACGCCTGGGCGATTCGCCGCAGGACCTCACGGCGATGGACTACGGTCATCTCTCGCCGCGGGCAGCCGTCTGGCTGGTGGCACGCCTGCCGGCGCTGCGCGCCTCTGCTATGTGAGTTGGGCGCTACGCGCTGCGCGCCTCTACAATGTGAGTTCGGCGCTGCGCGCCTCTACAATGTTAGTTTTGCGAGTAGCGAGGATGCGCCGATGACCGACCGGGAACAGGATCGCCCAGCATGACTGCTTACACGGTATTGCAGGATGCATTGCGTGCGGCACCGCGCCCGTGGCTGGTGACCGGTGCTGCGGGATTCATCGGCAGCCATCTGGTCGAGACCCTGCTCGCGCTGGATCAGTGGGTGGTTGGACTGGATAATTTCAGCACGGGGAAAGCGTCCAACCTGGATCAGGTGCGTGCCGCGCTGCCGGCGCACCAAGCCGACCGGCTGCAATTTGTGGAAGGGGATATCCGGAACACCGCAGACTGCACCCAGGCCATGCGACACGCCCAGGGCGGTGCCGTGCGTCATGTGCTGCACCAGGCGGCGCTGGGCAGTGTGCCACGCAGCCTGCTCGATCCGCAGGCCACCCACGACAGCAATGTGACGGGATTTCTCAGCCTGCTGGTGGCGGCCCGCGATGCCCAGGTAGAGAGCGTGGTCTATGCCAGCAGCAGCAGCGTCTACGGCGATCATCCGGCGCTGCCAAAGGTGGAGGCACAAACCGGCCGTCCGCTCAGTCCCTATGCCGCCAGCAAGGTAATGAACGAGTTGTATGCCGGCGTGTTCCACCGCAGCTACGGCTTGCGCAGCATCGGCCTGCGCTACTTCAATGTGTTCGGCCCGCGGCAGGATCCGGCCGGAGCCTATGCGGCCGTCATTCCCCGCTGGTGCGACGCCCTGCTGCGCGGTCAGCCTGTGCAGATCAACGGTGATGGCAGCACCAGCCGGGATTTCTGCTTTGTTGCGAACGCCGTCCAGGCCAACCTGCTGGCGGCCACCGTCACGAAAGAGGAAGCGTTCGGGCGTGCCTACAATGTGGCCTGCGGTGCCCGCACCGACCTGAACGACCTGTTCCGGCATCTGCGCGACGGGCTGCAACCCTTTGGGGTATCCAGCGCTACCCGGCCGGTATTTGCCGACTTCCGTGCCGGTGATGTGCGGCACTCCCTCGCCGACATCACGGCGGCGGGCAGCCTGCTGGGCTATGTTCCAAGCCACGATCTGGCCGCCGGCTTGCGCGAAGCCCTGCCCTGGTACGTGCAGACCTGCCAAGACAGGCCCGCCGCCGGCTGATCGGCGCTGGTTGATCGGGTGCGGTTGATCGGTAGCAGTTGACGGGCACCGGTTGATGGGTGCCAGTTGATGGGTGCCGGTTGATAGGCGCTGGCGGAGCTGCCAGCGCCGCAACGCTTACTCCAGCGAGACCTGGGTCGAGAAGCCATGGGCGCGCAGCAGCGCATGGCGTCGGGCTTCCACCAGGTCGGCGGCCACCATCTCGGCACACATCTGCGCCACGGTGATTTCGGGCACCCAGCCCAGTTTCTCCTTGGCCTTGGTCGGGTCACCGAGCAGGGTCTCGACCTCGGTCGGGCGGAAGTAGCGCGGGTCAACGCGCACCACCACATCCCCCACCTTGAGACCCGGGGCGGCATCGCCGGTAATGGCGGTGACGGTGGCAATCTCGTCCACACCGCTACCGCTGAAGGCGAGCGTCAGTCCGAGTTCCTTGGCTGCCATGTCGATAAAGGCGCGCACGCTGATCTGCTTGCCTGTGGCGATCACGAAGTCCTCGGCATGGTCCTGCTGCAGCATCATCCACTGCATGCGCACGTAATCCTTGGCGTGACCCCAGTCGCGCAGGGCATCCATATTGCCCATGTAGAGGCAGCTTTCCAGCCCCTGGGCGATGTTCGACAGGCCACGCGTGATCTTGCGCGTGACGAAGGTTTCGCCCCGGCGCGGGCTTTCGTGGTTGAACAGCACGCCGTTGCAGGCGTAGATGCCATAGGCCTCGCGATAATTCACCGTGATCCAGTAGGCGTACATCTTGGCAGCGGCATAGGGGCTGCGCGGATAGAAGGGCGTGGTTTCCTTCTGCGGCACTTCCTGCACGAGGCCATACAGCTCGGAAGTCGAGGCCTGGTAGAAGCGGGTTTTCTTTTCCAGGCCGAGGATGCGGATCGCCTCCAGCAGGCGCAGGGCGCCCAGACCGTCGATATCGGCGGTGTACTCGGGGCTCTCGAAACTGACCGCCACGTGGCTCTGCGCACCCAGGTTGTAGATCTCGTCCGGCTGGGTTTCCTGCACGATGCGCACCAGGTTGCTGGTATCGCTCAGGTCACCGTAATGCAGGTGGAAGCGGGCATCGCTGATGTGCGGGTCCTGGTAGATCTGGTCTACCCGCTGCGTGTTGAAGGAGCTGCTGCGGCGCTTGATTCCATGCACGATGTAGCCCTTCTCAAGCAGAAATTCCGCCAGATACGAACCGTCTTGTCCGGTGACACCCGTGATCAGGGCAACTTTTGGCGAGGATAAGGTCATGATGTGCGGTGCTTCCTTGAGTAAGGGATTTACTGCTGGCGCAGCGTATTCTGATGCGCGATGAAATCCTGGTAGGCATCGCGTAGTCCATCTGCGAGTGGAATCGTTGCGGTCCAGCCCAGGCTGGCAAGCCGATTGCTGTCCATCAGCTTGCGCGGAGCGCCGTCCGGTCGGCTTGAATCGAATCGGATTGCCCCGGTGAACCCCACCACGTTAGCAACCAGTATTGCCAGTTCCCCGATGCTGACGTCCGAACCGGTTCCCACATTGATATGGCTCATCATTAGGGTGGTGTTCCGGGCATAGGTATCCGGGTCAAGATTCATGACGTGGATACAGGCTGAGGCCATGTCATCCACATGCAGGAACTCCCGTCTCGGCTCGCCGGTTCCCCAGACAGCGACCTCGGTGGCCCCCGTTAGTTTTGCCTCATGAAAACGACGCAGAAGCCCCGGAATGACATGACTGTCGGTGGGATGGTAATTATCGCCAGGTCCGTAAAGATTGGTCGGCATGACTGATCGGTAGTCGATTCCATGACTGGTACCGAACTGACGGTTGTAGCTCTCACACAATTTGATACCGGCAATCTTGGCAATGGCATAAGGCTCATTGGTGGGCTCCAATGGCCCAGTGAGCAACGAATCTTCGGCCATTGGTTGTGGAGCGAGCCGCGGGTAGATGCAACTGGAGCCCAGAAACAGCAGGCGACGTACGCCGTGCCGAAACGCTGCATCAATGACATTCGCTTCGATCATCAGGTTGCGATAGATGAATTCGGCGGGATATTGGTTGTTGGCATGAATACCTCCCACACGTGCGGCGGCTAGGTAAACCGCGTCCGGTCGCTCCTGGGCAAAAAAGGCCTCGGTGTCGGCCTGGCGCACCAGGTTCAGTTCGCTGGAAGTACGGATGATTACGTCGCAGTCGCCCCTCGCCTGAAGCTGGCGGACCAGAGCACCACCAACCATCCCCCGGTGTCCGGCGACATAAATCCGTGATCTCCTCATACGGTGTTCCCCTTAAGCGAAATTTGCGCGGCAGCACACATTCTGTGAATGACTTCGTCGACCTTGACCTGAGCGCGCCAATTCAATTCCCGTTCAGCTCGGGACGGATCGGCCGTTCCGAAGCGGATGTCAGACGGACGAATCAAGGCTCGGTCGCTGGTGACGTATTTCCTCCAGTCCAGTCCGAACCAAGCAAAGGCTTGTTCGACAAAATAGGCCAGCGAGACCGTCTGTCCCGTAGCAATCACGTAATCGTCCGGCGTATCGCGTTGCATCATGCGCCACATGACGTCGACGTACTCCTCCGCCCAGCCCCAATCACGATGAATATCCAGGTTACCCAGCAGAAGCGGCCGCGTGTCGCCGGCAGCAATGCGGCATGCGGCGCGGATGATTTTTTGGGTTACAAATCGTTCGGGTCGCAGCGGTGATTCGTGGTTGAACAAAATACCGGTACAGGCGAACAGCCCATAGGCGTCGCGATAGTTGGAAACGAGATTATGTGCGCAGACCTTCGCGACTGCATAAGGACTGCGGGGTTTGAAAGGGGTTTCCTCGGTTGCCGCTTCGCCGCTTGTATCGCCGAAACATTCACTCGATCCCGCGTTGTACAGGCGGATTGGCCAGTCGCACAGCTTGATGGCCTCCAGCAGGTTCAAGGTACCCAGGGCGATGCTGTTGATGGCTTCTACTGGTTGTTCGTATGACAAGCCGACCGAGGTCTGCCCTGCCAGATGGTAAATCTCGTCGGGGCGTGATCGCATGACCGTCTGTAGGACGCTGCGGAAATCATCACCAACCATCGATGCCAGTTGAACCTGGTCCAGTACACCGAGACCGCGCAAAGCATCCGATCGGATAACCGAGCAGTCTCGCGACGTACCGCTCACGGCGTAGCCCAGCGATAACAGGTGCTTGGCGAGGTAGCCTCCATCCTGGCCACTGATGCCGGTGATCAGCGCGCGCTTTGTCGGTGTGCTGAAAACAGGGGAATGTTGTGGCCGATTTCCGGGCGTACGCTGTCCTTGCATTCAATACGCTCCGCGACGTGCCAGCACCGTATCCACGGTCTGGAAGAGGATGATGATGTCGTACCACAGCGACCAGTTCTGCACATACCAGCTATCCAGCGCCACCCGTTCGGTGTAGTCGGTGTCGTTACGACCACTGACCTGCCAGAGCCCGGTGATGCCCGGACGCACCTCGAGGTAAAGCGAGGCCTGCTCGCCGTAGCGCGCGAGTTCGTCGTCGATGATCGGCCGGGGACCCACCAAGCTCATGTCGCCCAGCACCACATTCCATAACTGCGGCAGTTCGTCCAGGCTGGTTCGCCGCAGCACCCGGCCAATCCGCGTGATGCGCGGATCATCCTTCAGCTTGAAATCGCGTGCCCATTCTGCCCGGGCAGCAGCATCGCTGGCGAGCAGGTGCTGCAGCACCTGTTCGGCATCCGGGCGCATCGAGCGAAATTTCAGGCAGGCGAAGTGCTGCCCGCCGCGGCCGATGCGGCGATGGCGGTAAAGCGGCGAGCCGCCGGAGGCCAGGATCCACAGCGAGATGCCGAGCAGCAGGGGACTCAGCACGACCAGCAGGGTGAGCGCGCCGACCAGATCGAAGCTGCGCTTCAAGGCCTGCAGGCCGCGATGGCGCAGGGTGTTGCGCAGCGTCAGGAACAGCACCTCATGCCGGAAAAAGTGCGACAAGGTGGTTCCAAACAGGGGCAGGCCCCGAATGGTCGGAATGATATGCAGTCCGCTAAAGCGCAGCGACAGGGTCTGCACCAGGCCGGCGGCCTCGGGTGTGGACAGCGATTCGACCGCAAGCACGATCTCGGGAGAGCCCAGCCGGACGATGGCGGCTGCGATCTCCGCCGGCGTGCGCACCTCGGCGTCGAGCACCACCAGGGGGGCACCGTCTGGCGCGGGTGACGCGCCCTCGCCGGGCAGCCCGCTGGGCAGGAAACCAGTTACGCGATAGCCAAGGTTGCCTTCACTGCTGATTGCCTGTGCGGCTTCCGCCGCGTTGCCGCCCAACCCGATGATCACGGCCGGCCGCCACCACAGGCCAGCCACTTCCAGACGATCGCGCACACAGCGCCGCATCAGCGGAATCAGGCCGACGGCGGCGGCCCACACCAGCAGCAGGGTGCCACGCGCCGAATCCAGCCGGAACAGGAAGCTGAACGTGCACGCCAGCAGGAATACCGTGAACAGCACCCGGATGGTTTCTGCAAACTCATCCCAGAACGGGCGTCGACGGGTGTAATGCTGCAATACCGGACCCAGCCAGATCACCACGATGGCGCTCAGCAGGGCGTGCACGCTGGCGTTGGCTGGCGCCATGGTCATTTCCTGATCCGCGATGGGGGCATACCAGCTTTCCCGGGCGAAGGTGATCAGCAGCAGGCCCGACAGCAGCACCAGCAGGTCCCCCACCAGCAAGGCCGTTGCTCCCAGCAACCGCGCGCGGATGGGCGACAGTTCGCGTTTGGAAAGACCGGGTCGGGTCAGGGTCAGCAGCAGGGTCAACAGGGCGGCCACGGTGACGCAGGCCAGCAGGTAACAGTCGCGCGCGAGCGACGGTGGCGCCGTGGTGGCAGCAAGACCCGGTCGGGGCGATCCGGCTGGCGTGAATTGCAGGGTGCTGCCATCCACCGGAAAGGTGCCCGGCCAGCGCACCAATGGCGGCACGCTCTGGCCATCCAGAAGCAACACGCCAAGGTCGGTGCGCAGGCTGGGGCGTTCCAGCGGGCGCGCCGACAGGATCTGGGCCAGATCCGGGGCCGGCGACGGCCGGCACGCGCCGGAGCGCAACGTCGAACCCTGCCAGGCCAAGGCCAGCCAGCGGCGGATCGACTCCTGTTGTGCTACGCACAGGGTCTGACTGCCAACGGGCGGGGCGATCCAGTGGGCTTCTCCGAGCCCGGGCAGGTTCACCACCGCCACCGGATAGACCTGCTGCGGCGGAAAGCGCAGGGCAAACAGCCCGAGCAGGCCCAGGAAGCCTGCCAGCAGCAGCGGTGGTATCAGTCGTTTCGGCAAGTCGGCAGGGACGGCGCAAGAATAGCCCTGAAGTATACCGACTAAGCCACCTTGTTATACTTGGGTGCTTGTCCCTATCTGTTGGCCTGGATCCTGAACACCGACACCCGTTCCCGGGCGCGCTATCGTGCCGCCTTGTTCAGCAGTGCGGCCAATCTGGTGGCCAAGGGCCTCGCCTTCCTGCTGTTTGCCGTTGCCATCCGGCGTGCCAGCGTCTACCTTGATCCAGACAGCCTGGGACTGTGGCTTGCGGTGAGCGGATTTGCCACTGCGCTGGGATTTCTCGATCTCGGCATGGGCAATGCCATGACCAACCGGGTCGCCGCGGCGCGCGCCACAGGCAGCGCCGAGGAGCTTGCCCGGGTGGTCACCGGCGGCATTGTTGCCCTGCTGCTTCTGGGAATCGCCACCGCACTGGCACTGGGGCTGCTGGCTACCGCCGTGGATCTGAGCGCCCGTTTTCATATCCACCAGGCGCAGGCGTCGGCGGCGCTGCGTCCTACCTTGGTCGTATTCGCCGGCTGCTTCGGCCTGAGCCTTGCCGCCAACGCGGTTGTGCGCGTGCTGGTGGCATTGCAGGAGGGGGTGGTTGCCTACGGCGCGCTCGCTGTGGTCAATGGGGCGGCGCTGGCGTGGCTGCTCTCGCCCTTGTGCCAGCAGCCGTCGATCCAGTTGCTGCTGCTGCTGTGCTACGGCCTGCCAGCCCTGGCGGGTCTTGTCCTGCTGCCCTGGCTGCGGCAGCGTGGCCTGCTGCCCTGGCGCACGGCCTGGGGTTGCCTGCGCGCCGAGGTTCCATCGCTGGCAAGGCCGGCCGGCCTGTATTTCCTGCTGCAGCTTGGCACCATGGTGGCGGGTGGCGCTGACGGGCTGCTGATCTCCACCACGCTCGGGGTGCGTGAGATCGCCGCCTTCGCGGCAGTGCAGAAACTGTTCCAGCTGATTCAGGTGCCGCTTGGCACCCTCAACACACCGCTCTGGGCTGCCTATGCAGACGCTACGGCACTCGGCGAGCGCCACTTCGTGCGCATCACCCTGGTGCGCAGCCTTGCCGTCACGGCGGCGCTGGTGATTGCGGCCGGCAGCGTGTTCTGCTTCCTGGGGGCGTGGGCCATCGGCCTGTGGACGCATGGCCAGGTGACGGTGCCGCTCAGCTTGCTGCTGGCCTACCTGCTGTTTGCGCTGGTCGACGCATTGGGCAACTGTTTTGGGGTCTTCCTCAACGGCGTGGGTATCCTGCGTCCACAGCTGGCGGCCCTAATTCCCATGCTGGTGGCCGGCATCAGTGTGAAACTCTGGCTGCTGGCGGATCACGGCGTTGCCGCCATGCTGATCGGCTATACCTTGGTGTATCTGGTGATCGTTGGCGCCGTGTATGGCATCGTCAACCGCCGGGTGGTGCTGGAGCACCTGACGTGAAACGACAACCCGCCCTGCCGCAGGCAACGGCGCCGGCCTCGCGCATCCTGTACGACGACCAGATCTTCCGCATGCAGCCCTACGGCGGCATCTCGCGCTACTTCTGCGAACTGGCCGGGCGGGTGGGTGCCATGCCTGGCCTTGCGGCCCGGGTGCTCGCCCCCCTGCATGTCAACGCCTATCTCGCGCCCTCGGCGGCACATTACTGGGGCATCCGGCTGCCATGGCGGTTTCGCGGGGAGGGGATGGTCTGTCGGCTGGTCAACCGGCTGCTGATGCCGACCCTCACCCGCTTCTGGGCGCCACAGCTGCTGCATGTGACTTACTACCCGGAACGGCTGATGGCAACACCAAGGCAGCGCGTGGTGGTGACGGTGTACGACATGATCCACGAACGCTTGCCGGCGACGTTTGCGGCGGACGATCCGACTTCGGCGCGCAAACGCGCCATCGTGCAACGGGCGGACCGGGTGATCTGCATCTCGCAGCACACCGCCGAGGACCTGATCCGGCTGTTTGCCGTCGACCCGAGCAAGGTTGTGGTCATTCCTCTGGGTTTCTCGCGGGAATTCGGGCTGGCCGGCGGGACGCAGGCTGGCGAGGAAGTCACCCAACGCCCGTATCTGCTCTATGTCGGGGCAAGGCCAGGCCACAAGAATTTCGGCCGCCTGCTGGCCGCCTACGGTGCCTCGCCTGCGCTGCAGGCGCGTTTTGACCTGCTGGCCTTCGGTGGCGGGGCACTGACCACGGCCGAGCGCGCCGCCGCCGCCGCCGCCGGGGTGCCGGCAGGACAACTGCGCTGGGTCGGCGGGGACGATCAGGCGCTGGCCGAGGCGTATCGGCAGGCGCGCCTGTTTGTCTATCCGTCGTCGTACGAGGGGTTTGGCATTCCGCCGCTCGAGGCGATGTCCTGTGGTTGTCCGGTGGTCTGCAGCAATACCAGTTCCATTCCGGAAGTGGTCGGCGGGGCCGGCCAGTATTTTGACCCGGATGACACGGCAGCCCTGCGCGCGGCGCTCGAGGCGGTTGCCCTGGATGACGGCCGGCACGCCGAGCTGCGCGCCAGCGGTTTGCAGCGCTGCCAGGATTTCTCGTGGCAGCGCTGTGCCGAAGCCACGGCAAACGTTTATCGTTCCCTACTGGAGACCGCCCGGCCGTCGGATGGCCAAGGTTGAACCGGTGTCCATCAGCCATCGCAGGAGCCCCCCTTTGGAGTCGTCTGAACTCGCCCCGACCGAACCCTGCCGTTGTTGCGGCGAGCCTGCGGCGTTCCTGTGGCGTGCCCCCTTGTTGGGTCGCCCTGTCGCCTATTTCGAGTGTCCCCACTGCGCGTACGTGCAGACCATGCAACCGGATTGGCTGGAACAGGCGTACGACGAATCGATCAACCTCAGCGACACCGGCATCCTGTGGCGGAACCAGCACAATGTGGCCTGGGTGGTGACCACGCTGCATGCGCTCGGGCATCTTCCAGGCCAGGTGGTCGATTTCGCCGGTGGGTACGGCCTGCTGGTGCGACAACTGCGCGATGTCGGCATCGATGCCCGCTGGATGGACCGCTTCTCGGCCAATCTGGTCGCCCGAGGCTTCGAATGGCAGCCCGGCGAGCGCGCCGATCTCGTCACGGCCTTCGAAGCCTTCGAGCATTTCGTGCATCCCGGCGCCGAACTGGCAGCGATGCTGGCCATCGCCCCCAATGTGCTGTTGTCCACCAACCTGATTCCCCGGCCCACACCGTCCCAGTCGGACTGGTGGTATTACGGCGTCGAGCACGGCCAGCACATCGGTTTTTTTCGCCTTGCCAGCCTGCAGCACCTGGCCGCCCGCTTCGGCAAGGTGGTGGTGTCCAACGGCCTGGATTTCCATCTGATCACCGATCCGGGTTTCCCTGCCTGGCGCTGGCGCCTGCTTACCCGGTTGCGCAAACTGCTTGATCCGGTTCTGCGCCGTGGACTGTCATCGCTGACCTTGCAGGATCATCAACGCATGGTCGACAGTCTGGCCGGCGCACCGGTTCTACCCGTGATCCGTTCCCCTGCAGAAGCAGTGCCTCAATCGCCGGCCCGCGATGCCTGAGCAGGTGCCGCAACCTCCGCAGATGGCGCTGCCGACCGCCGCCCGGATTGCCGAATTGTCCACTCCGACCTTCTCGATCATCACGGCCAGCTTTGGCGCCGCGCACCTGTTGCCTGCCCTGCACGCGAGTCTGGTGCAGCAACGCTGCCAGGATTTTGAGTGGATCGTGATGGACGGCGGGTCCTCCGATGGTACGCCCCGGCTGCTCGCGCAGTGGGCTGCCGGCGACCTGCACGGCCGACTGGTCTGGCGCTCGGCGCCGGATGGCGGCATCTACGATGCGATGAACCAGGGTGTGACGCTGGCGTCTGGCCGGTACCTGCTGTTTCTGGGGGCAGACGATGTGCTGGCCGACGATGGCGTGCTGGCGGATGCCCTGCGGGCGCTGGGCCAGCCGCCTTCGGCCCCGCCCGTGGCGGCGTTGCTGGGCGATGTGGAGGTGGTTGGCAAGGGCATCAGCCGGCCACGCACCGACTGGCATCTGCTGGTGCGCAATGCCATCCATCATCAGGGCGCGTTCTACGCGCGCGCCCTGTTCCAGGACTTCCGCTACGACATCCGCCAGCGCATCGGCGCGGATTATGAGCTGAACCTGCTGTTGCACCTGCGCCGGTCACCCTGTCGGGTCCTGCCCCGACTGGTGGCGCGCTGTGGGGCCGACGGCGTCAGCAACCAGACGGACGAGCGCCGCATCTATGCGGAACTGCGCCACATCCGCGCCCGTCATCTGGGGTCCCTGCAGTCCTGGCTGTGCTGGGCGGTTGGCATGGCCAATGTGCTGCGCCGCCGGGTGGGGGCCCGGCTCGGTGGTCCGGCCCGTCGCAGCGCGGCATCGCGGCAGGGCTGACATGCGCATCCTGATCCTGAATGATCACGGCCATGTCGTCGGTGGTGCTGCGGCGGTCGCCCTGAATGCGGCACTTGGCCTGGCCGCCGCCGGGCACACGGTGCTGTTTCTCTGTGCAGTGGGGCCGGTTGACCCCCGGCTGGCCGCCGCCGGCGTGGAGGTGATTGACCTGGGTCGGCACGACCTGCTCGGCAATCCCTCGCGCCTGCAGGCGGCAGCCAATGGTCTGTGGGACCGCAGCGTGGCGGCCGCGCTCGCGGCGGTGCTCGCGCGCCTGGATCCGGCCGACACCGTGGTCCATCTGCATACCTGGGTGAAGTCCCTGTCGGTCAGTGTGGTGCCGGTGGTCAAGCGGCTCGGGTTTCCGCTGGTGGTCACCCTGCACGACTATTTTTCGGTCTGTCCGAATGGCGGCTTGTACGACTACCCGGCACAGGCCATCTGTCACCGGCAGCCGCTGTCCCTCGTCTGTATTACCCGTCATTGCGATGCCCGGTCTTACCCGCATAAGCTTTGGCGGGTGGTGCGCCAGGGCGTGCAACAGGGGCCGGGCGGCCTGCCCCGGCTGGTCGATGCCTGGATTTCGGTATCGGCGTTATCGGAACAGATCCTGCGACCCTATCTGCCGGCGGCGGCGCGACTGTTCCGGGTGCCCAACCCGATCGACGTGCCGCGCCTGCCGGTGCCTGGTGAAGCGGGCGGCCCGACGGACGCGGCGCTCGGCACGGCACCCTTCCTGTTCCTGGGCCGATTGGCCCCGGAAAAAGGTGGCGCCGTGCTGGCGCAGGCCGCCGCGCGCGAGGGTCTGCCGGTGACCTATGTGGGGGAGGGCGAAGCGCGCGCCGAGTGGCAGCGCCTGCACCCGGCGGGCCTCTTTACCGGCTGGCTGGATCGCGCCGCCACCCTGCAGCAGTTGCAGGGTGCGCGCGCCCTGGTGTTTCCGTCGCAGTGGTACGAAACCCAGGGACTGGTGGTGAGCGAAGCCGCCGCGCTCGGCATTCCGGCCATCGTGTCGGACTGCACGGCCGCCGCAGAGAACATTGTAGACGGTGAGACGGGCTGGCTGTTCGCTGCAGGTGACGTGGCCGCCCTGGCCCGTAAGATGCGCTGGATGATCGATCATCCGCGCGAAGCTGCGGCGATGGGCGCGGCTGCCTACGTCCGCTATTGGTCTGCGCCGTGTGATCTGGCTCGCCATGTTGCCGGCCTGGAAGACGTATATCAGGCCCTTTTACCCCCGTTTTCTGCCGTGGGTGTGGCATCCACGCACGCGCTATAATCTGTCGCTGACCATTCTGTGAACCACGCCATGTCCTTGCACATCACCCTTCCCGACGGTTCGGTACGCACCTTCGCGGCGCCGATCACGGTGGCACAGCTTGCCGCCGACATCAGCGCCGGGCTTGCGCGCGTGGCGCTGGCTGGCAAGGTGGATGGCAGGCTGGTCGACACCAGCCATCTGATCGAGGCGGACGCGTCGGTGGCGATTGTCACCGGGCATGACGCGGAGGGCGTGGACGTGCTGCGTCATTCCACCGCCCACCTGCTGGCGCACGCCGTGAAGGAGCTGTTTCCGGAGGTGCAGGTGACCATCGGCCCGGTGATCGACAATGGCTTTTATTATGACTTCGCCACGCCACGGCCGTTTGGGCCGGAGGACCTGCAGGCCATCGAGAAGCGTATGGCCGAGATCAACAAGCGCGACCTGCCGGTGCAGCGTGAAGTGATGGAGCGGGATGCTGCCGTTGCGTTTTTTCGCGACATGGGCGAGGCCTACAAGGCCGAGATCATCGAGAGCATTCCGGCGGGTGAGCAGCTGTCGCTGTATCGCCAGGGCGACTTCATCGACCTGTGCCGCGGCCCGCACGTGCCGTCCACCGGCAAGCTCAAGGTGTTCAAGCTGATGCGCGTGGCCGGTGCCTACTGGCGTGGTGACAGCAAGAACGAGATGCTGCAGCGCGTGTACGGCACGGCCTGGGCGAAGAAGGAAGATCAGGAGGCGTATCTCACGCGGCTGGAAGAGGCCGAAAAACGCGATCACCGCAAGATTGGCAAACAGCTCGACCTGTTCCACTTGCAGGATGATGCGCCGGGCATGATCTTCTGGCACCCGAAGGGTTGGGCCTTGTGGCAAGAAGTCGAGCAATACATGCGCGGGGTATATCGCGACAACGGCTACCAGGAAGTGCGCTGCCCGCAGATCCTCGACAAGTCGCTCTGGCAGAAATCCGGCCACTGGGACAATTTCAGCAAGAACATGTTCACCACCGAGTCGGAGGCGCGCGACTTCGCGATCAAGCCAATGAACTGCCCGGGACATGTGCAGATCTTCAACCAGGGGGTACGTTCCTACCGCGAGTTGCCGCTGCGCTACGGCGAGTTCGGCAGTTGCCACCGCAATGAGCCGTCCGGGGCTCTGCATGGCGTGATGCGGGTGCGCGGCTTCACCCAGGATGATGGCCACATCTTCTGTACCGAAGACCAGATCCAGCAGGAGGTCTCCGATTTCATCGTGCTGCTGAAGCGCGTGTACCGCGACTTCGGTTTCATCGACATCCAGTACAAGCTGGCCACCCGCCCCGAGCAACGGGTGGGTTCGGACGCCACCTGGGACAAGGCCGAACAGGCCCTGGATCAGGCCCTGCGTGCGGCAGGTGTGGACTTTGAGGTGCTGGTGGGCGAGGGGGCTTTTTATGGCCCGAAGATCGAATTCCACTTGCGTGACAGCATCGGACGCACCTGGCAATGCGGCACCATCCAGGCCGATTTCTCGATGCCGGGCCGTCTGGATGCCGAGTTCGTGGCGGAAGACAACACGCGCAAGACCCCGGTCATGCTGCACCGGGCCATTCTGGGTTCGCTGGAGCGCTTCATTGGCATCCTGATTGAGAACTTTGCCGGGGCCTTCCCGCTGTGGCTCGCACCCACCCAGGTGGTGGTGATGAACATTTCGGAAGCGCAGGGTGGGTATGCGACCGAAGTGACCGACACCTTGAAGGCGGCCGGCATCCGCGCCGAAGTCGACCTGCGCAACGAGAAGATCGGCTACAAGATCCGTGAGCACAGCCTGAAGAAGCTGCCGTATCAGGTGGTGGTGGGCGACAAGGAAGTGGCGCAGGGGCTGGTGGCGGTGCGCGATCGCGCCGGTACAGACCTGGGTCAGATGCCCTTGGCTGATTTCCTGCAACGATTGCAGCAGGATATTGCCGCCCGGTCCGGCATCACCGACTGACGGAGGACGGGCGCGCCGCGCCCGCAGTGGGAACGCCGGCATCATGGCGGCCGTTGCACCCCGGCGGCATGCACCCCGGCAGCAGTGGTGCCGGGGCGGCTGGCGCGCGGCGTCCGCACTGTGGTGGTGCCAATCCGGGGCCGGTGCTGCGCCACCACCGGGATTCCGCTTGAGCTAAGACGGGATACCAGATAGCATGAAAGTCTGGTATGGCAGCGTTCCAGCTCTGGACAGCACCTGGGAGACATCCCGCGAGCAGAGCTGCCCTCCAGCGTGGCGCAGGATCGACGTGGACAAGTTCCCCGACGTGCCCATTGTGCTGATCGACCTTTCCTGGCCACCTGGATGTGGATTGGCGAACAGACCCTGTTTCCTGAGTGGGGCCATGGTTGCTCCTGCACAGGTCAGCGCACTACGTTCCGCACAACCCAAGGTACCCGCCTGTTCGGCGATGCCGAGAGTTTTGCATTGAATAGTCAACCGGAGAAAACACTATTTCTGACAAGAAGGAAGTTCGGGTAAACGGAGAGATCACGGGCACGGAAGTGCGTCTCGTGGGTGTCGACAGCGAGCCGCTGGGCATTGTGTCTCTAGCCGAGGCGATGCGACAGGCCGAAGCAATGGAAATCGATCTCGTCGAGATCGCGCCCATGGCGAAGCCCCCTGTCTGCCGGCTGATGGACTACGGCAAGTTCAAGTACCGCGAATCGAAGCGGGCGCATGAAGCCAAGGTCAAGCAGAAGCAGATCCAGGTCAAGGAAGTGAAGTTCCGGCCCGGGACGGACGACGGCGACTACAACATCAAAGTCCGCAACCTGATCCGCTTTTTGTCGGAAGGCGACAAGACCAAGATCACCCTGCGGTTTCGCGGCCGGGAACTGTCCCACCAGGAATTGGGCTACAACCTGCTGAAGCGGGTGGAGGCCGATCTGCTCGAGCACGGCACCGTCGAGCAGTTTCCCAAGATGGAAGGGCGCCAGATGGTGATGGTGCTGGCCCCGAAGAAAAAGCTCGAAAAACTGGAAAAGCCGGAGAAAGCGCCGCGCGCTGACGGCGAGGTGGATGCCCCGGCGCCGGCCCCGGCCGCCCCGCGGACGGTGGCGGCGAAGCCGGTGGCGTGATCCCGCACGGGATTGTCCGGTCTCAGCATCGTCTGTTTCGCGGACTGGCGGAGGGGCAGGTGGTACGACCATGGGTTCCGCCACGCTCCCTATTGCTGTAAGATGTTGGGTTTGGTCGATCTCGTGTTGCTGCATGCTAGGCAAACAGGATGATCAGGAAGGGTAGGTGGTGTCTTGCGCACTGCCGACAAGGCGTGTTCGGGTTTCGAAGCGGGGAAGTCTTCCCTCACCCGACGCGGTTTAAAACAAAGGAGCATTTCCATGCCCAAAATGAAGACGAAGAGCGGGGCCGCCAAGCGGTTCAAGGCCCGTGGATCAGGCAGCATCAAGCGCTCACAAGCGTTCAAGCGCCACATCCTGACCAAGAAGACCACCAAGAACAAGCGCCAGCTGCGCGGTTCGGCGGAGATCCACCACACCAACATCGACAGCGTCCGTGCGATGCTGCCGTACGCCTGATAGGAGCGCACCATGCCAAGAGTCAAACGTGGTGTAACGGCACGCGCCCGTCACGCGAAAGTTCTGGATCAGGCCAAGGGATACCGCGGCCGCCGCAAGAATGTCTATCGCATCGCCAAGCAGGCGGTGATGAAGGCAGGTCAGTACGCGTATCGTGACCGTCGGGTCAAGAAGCGCGACTTCCGCAACCTGTGGATTGCGCGGATCAACGCCGCGGCCCGCGAGTGCGGCATGACCTACAGCGTCTTCATGAACGGCCTGAAGAAGGCCGCCGTGGAAGTAGACCGCAAGGTACTGGCGGACATCGCCGTGTTCGACAAGCCGGCATTTGCCCAGCTGGTCGAGACGGCGAAGACCACCCTGGCGGCACTGGCCACGGCCCAGTCGGCCTGACGCGCGACTGATCGGTCTGCCGACGGAGCACACGCTGCCGGCAGGCCGAAGCACAAGAGGACGCGGGCTTTGCAGCCCGCGTTTTTTTTGTGGCTTGTGATGTCTTGTCCTTCCCTCTGATTTTTTTCTGATGCTTTCAGGATTTGCCGCCATGCAAGACCCCCACGAGATTGCCGCCGAAGCGGTTGCCGCGCTTGCCGTGATCGAAGACGCTGCCCTGCTGGAAGAGGTCAAGGCACGCTACCTTGGCAAGACCGGATCGATCACCGACCTGATGAAGCAGCTGGGCAAGCTCGATGCCAGTGAGCGTCCGGTGGCCGGGGCACGCATCAATGAGGCCAAGCAGCAGGTGGAAGCGGCCCTGACGGCCCGACGCGAGGCGATTGCCGCCTCGGCGCTGGCCCGCAAGTTGGCCGCCGAGGCTCTGGATGTCAGCCTGCCGGGGCGCGGAGCCGGTGTTGGCGGCTTGCATCCGGTCACGCGCACGCTGGCGCGCATCACCGAGCTGTTCCATTCGATCGGCTTTGACGTGGCCGACGGTCCCGAGATCGAGACCGATCACTACAATTTCACGGCGCTGAACATTCCGGCCAACCATCCGGCCCGGGCCATGCACGACACCTTTTATGTCGGCACGAGCGATGTGCTGCGCACGCACACGTCCCCCATGCAGGTGCGCTATCTGGAAACGCACGCGGCACCAGCCAAGGTGGTCGTGCCGGGCCGGGTCTATCGCTGCGATTCGGACATGACCCACACGCCCATGTTTCACCAGGTGGAGGGCTTATGGGTGGACGAGGATGTCACCTTCGCCGGGCTGAAGGGCGTGCTGATCGAGTTCATGCGCGCCTTCTTCGAGCAGGACGAACTGCGCGCGCGGTTCCGCCCTAGCTTCTTTCCGTTCACCGAGCCCTCGGCCGAAATGGATATCGGCTGCGTGGCCTGTGGCGGCTCGGGGTGCCGGGTGTGTTCGCACACCGGCTGGCTCGAGGTGCTCGGGTGCGGCATGGTGCACCCCAACGTGCTGACGCCACTGGGTGTCGACACGGAAAAACATGTCGGCTTTGCGTTTGGCCTGGGCGTGGAACGCCTGGCCATGTTGCGCTATGGCGTGAATGACCTGCGCCTGTTCTTCGAAAACGATCTGCGCTTTCTGGCGCAGTTTCGCTGAGGGTTTGCCATGAAGTTGTCCCGCCGCTGGCTGAACAGCGTAGTTCCCACCGACCATACCGACGCCGAACTGGCCCACCTGCTCACCATGGGCGGGCTCGAGGTCGAGGCCATCACACCGGTGGCGCCGGCCTTCCACAGCATCGTGGTGGGCGAGGTGCTGACCTGCGAGAAACACCCGCAAGCCGACAAGCTGAACGTCACCACCGTGCGCGTGCATGCGGATGCCGCACAGCCCGCGCTGCAGATCGTGTGCGGTGCGCCGAATGTCGCGGTTGGTCTGAAGGTGCCCTGCGCGCTGATGGGTGCTGTCATGCCGACGGCCCCGGGCGCCGAACCCTTCGTGATCCGGCAGGCCAAGCTGCGCGGGGTGGAATCCTCCGGCATGCTGTGCTCGGCGCGGGAACTGGGTATCAGCGAAGAAGCCGATGGCCTGCTGGTGCTGCCGGCCGATGCGCCGGTGGGCGCGAATCTGCGCGACTACCTGGAGCTGGATGATCAGGTGTTCACGCTCAAGCTCACGCCGAACCGCGGCGATTGCCTGTCGCTGAAGGGACTGGCGCGCGAGGTGGCCGCCGTTACCGGTGCCCCGATGACCTGGCCTGCCGTCGCTACGGTGCCCGTCACGCTTCCGGCACCCGGTGGGGCAGGGCAGAGCCCCGTCCTGCTGCAGGCAGGTGCCGCATGCCCGATCTATCTCGGCCGGGTGATCCGGCTGGCAAGACGACCGGCCGAATCGCCGGCCTGGCTGCGCCGCCGGCTGGAGCGCAGTGGCCTGCGCCCGATCGAACCGGTGGTGGATGCCACCAACTATGGCCTGATCACCCTGGGCCATCCGACTCACGCCTTTGATCACGCCAAGCTGCAAGGGCCGATCCAGGTGCGGTTGGCCGCCGCGGATGGTAGCGAACGGCTCACCCTGCTGAACGGCAGCGAGGTGACCCTGCGCCCGGATTCCCTGGTGATTGCCGACGCTGGCGGTCCGCTCGCGCTGGCCGGGGTGATGGGCGGGCTGCCCAGCAGCGTGACGGCAGAGACCACGGAAGTCTTTCTGGAGTGCGCCTGGTTCGCGCCGGAAGCCGTGGCCGGTCGCACCCGCCACTACACCCTGAATTCCGAGGCCGCCCAGCGCTTCGAACGCGGTGTCGATCCGGCTGGCGTGTTCGCCGCGATGGAGTTCGTCACCCAGCTCTTGCTGGACCTGTGCGGCGGCGAGGCCGGCCCGGTGCAGGTCGCCGGTGCCTTGCCGCCAGCGCGGCCGGTGGTACCGGTGCGCCTGTCACGCATCGAGCGCGTGCTCGGCGTGGCATTTGACCGCGATACGGTGGCCGGGCTGTTCACCCGCCTGGGCGTGGACTTTACCGAACAGGGCGGCGTGTTTACCGTGCAGCCGCCTAGCCACCGGTTTGACCTCGCCATCGAAGCCGACTTCATCGAGGAAGTGGCCCGGCTGTACGGCTATGACAACATTCCCGGTGTGGCCCCGGCCGGTGGCTTGCACCTGCTGCCATCGCCAGAGCGCGAGCGCAGCCGCCTGACCCTGGCACGCACCCTGGTGGCCCGCGATTTCCAGGAAGTCATCACCTATAGCTTTGTCGATCCGGCCTGGGAGCGGGATTTTGCGGGCAATGCGCAGCCGGTCGCGGTGATCAACCCGATTGCCGCCCAGATGGCCGTGATGCGTTCGACCCTGCTCGGTGGACTCGTCAGCACGCTCGCGTTCAACCTGAAGCGCCGCCAGGAGCGCGCGCGCCTGTTCGAAATCGGGCGTACGTTTGCGTACGCCGGTTCGGACGCCGAGGCCGGCTCTGGCTATCATCAGGTGCCGCGCCTGGGCCTGCTGGCTTACGGCAGTGCCCTGCCCGAACAGTGGGGCTCTGCGGCACGACGGGTCGATTTCTTCGACCTGAAGGGCGACATCGAGGCGCTGCTGCCGGACCTCGTCTGTCGCGTGGCGCAGCATCCCGCCCTGCATCCCGGACGCAGTGCCGAACTCGTCGTGCATGGCATTGTGGTGGGCTGGCTGGGCGAACTGCATCCCGGCCTGCTGGCCGCCTATGACCTGCCGCACGCCCCGGTTGTAGCGGAAATCGATTTGGCAAAACTGCAGGAACTGTCCCTGCCGCGCTTCAGCGAACCGTCCCGGTTTCCGGCCGTACGACGGGATCTGGCCGTGGTGCTCGCCGATGCCGTGCCGGCACGGGACGTGCTTGATGCGTTGCAATCGGTGGCCGGAAATCAGGTTACCGAAATCGAATTGTTTGATGTGTATCGCGGTGCGGGACTGCCCGAAGGGCAAAAAAGTCTTGCGTTTCGTATAGTTATTCAAGATACTGCGAGAACGTTGACGGATGGCGAGATCGATTCCGTTACGGCGGCAATGACAAAAATCCTGTCTGAGCGCTTCGACGCCCAGCTCAGGAAATAAGAATACGAAGGACTCCATGACACTGACGAAGGCCGAGCTCGCCGACATGCTGTTCGACAAGGTTGGGCTCAACAAGCGCGAGGCAAAGGACCTCGTGGATACGTTTTTCGAAGAAATCCGTATTGCTTTAGAAAGAGGTGATAGTGTCAAGTTGTCTGGTTTCGGCAACTTCCAGCTGCGTGAGAAGCCCCAACGTCCTGGGCGCAATCCGAAGACTGGCGAGGAAATCCCGATCAGCGCCCGCCGCGTGGTCACCTTCCATGCCAGTCAAAAACTGAAGAGTCTGGTTGAAGAGCACCATGCCGGGAACGCAGGATAACGCCCTGACCGAACTGCCCCCGATCCCGGGGAAGCGCTACTTCACCATCGGTGAAGTGAGCGAGCTGTGCGCGGTCAAACCGCACGTCCTGCGCTATTGGGAGCAGGAATTCGTGCAGCTGAAGCCGGTCAAGCGGCGCGGCAACCGGCGTTATTACCAGCATCATGAAGTGGTGCTCATCCGTCGTATCCGCGGCCTGCTGTACGAGAAGGGCTTCACCATCAGCGGTGCGCGCGCCATTCTCGAGACGGGCACCTCCACCCGTCCTTCCGGCACGTCCATTCCGACCAAGCTTGACCTGCCCACCGTCAAGCGCGAGCTGGAAGATCTGGTCGCCTACCTCAAGGCCGACTGACCGGACTGGCGCGGAATCGGTGTCTCCGGAAACTCCTTCCTACCCATGACCTCGGGCGTCTCTCTTTAGAGGAGGGCCAGGCAACGTCAGACAGCGACCTAGACCTTGCCATCCTGATGACGGTCATCCAGCATGAGCTTGGGGCGCTGCAGTACTTCGCGGCACGCATGGTGCAAGGGTCTGGCGGCGACTGACCGTTCCCGGTTATACTCGACAGCTTCGGGGCGTAGCGCAGCCTGGTAGCGTACCTGCATGGGGTGCAGGTGGTCGGAGGTTCAAATCCTCTCGCCCCGACCAGTAGAAGCAACGACTTAGGCCATCCTTCGGGGTGGCCTTTTTCGTGTCTGGCTTTTACGGGAACGATTGGGGGAACAGCGCACGGTCGCTAGGCGGTCTGTCGGTCAAGGGCGCTACCTGTCCCGCCGCGCGGCCCGCGCTCAGCCAGCCCCCGGGAAGCGTGCGCATCTTTTCGTGATAGGTGTTTCTTCAGCCCCTACTGCGGGGGCTGTTACCCCGGTGCCTGGGCCGCTCAGTCCGCGTCGTGGTCCTCTGGGTACTTAGACACTAGCGCGTCGACGATGCACTGGTGGACCGTGCTGTCCCCCCATCGCTCCAAATCCCGCGCTGTTAACTCCTGCTGCAGATCCTGCACCATCTCCTGCAGGGTGACGATTCGCCGCGGCAGTCCCACTTCCAGTGCGTTGCCATCCTCCACTAGCGTTTCATCACCATTGATGTAGGCGGGTTACCCCTACCCCGTCAAGGCGGGCCACGATCGTGCTTCGCTGACCCAAGCCGAGCGAGTCGCCCTCCGCAAGCTGATCATCGACGCGGCAGTTTCGGCGGGGATGAGGCGATCA
>CAIPBT010000008.1 GCA_903863375.1 uncultured Ferrovum sp. | reverse complement strand
GGCCAACGGGCGTACCCTCTATGCCGCCGGTGGGGTGCGTCACCAGTCAGACCTGCAGGCCCTGCAGCGCCTGGGCGTGCGCGGGGCGCTGGTGGCGTCTGCCGTGCATCGTGGTGATCTGCCGTGATCGTGGGGCAGGCCCGAAAAAAAACCCCCGCCTGGGCGGGGGTTTTTCACTGCCTTCCGGAAGCCGGAAATCAGTTCGGGGCGAACGGGTGCTTGGCGGTACCCTTGCCAGCGACCACTTCGGCCGGGGTGGGCAGACCGGCGACAGCGCGCTGGATCGACTCACGGGTGGCCTGGTAGTTGTACTGCTGGATCTTTGCGTCGTCTTCGGCCATCCAGTGGATGAACACGCCAACGCTGATGAAGATGTTGTCGGCTTCGGCCAGGGGAATGGTGCCGTCTTCCACGCTGTCGGCAACCGCCATGGCGACGCCACGCTGGGCCGGGCCGAACATCTGCACAGCCTGCTTGGCACCCTTGATGGTGACCTTGTTGAACATCACCGTGCTGGGCTTGACGGCCAGGTTCGGGGCGACCACGGCCAGCAGCGAGGTGAAGCCATCCTTGTTGTTCACCAGGGCGTTGGCGAACGCGGTTTCGGCGGCGCTGCCGCGCGGCCCGATCAGCAGGTCGATGTGAGCGACTTCGTTGCCATCGCCAACCAGGGACTCACCAACCATCAAACGATCAATCTTTGCCATCTTCGATCTCCTTGAGTATCGTCTTTTTCAACTTGTGTGGGATGGAGCCCACGCTCTTTTTCCGGAGGCGCCAGGGTTAGCCGGCACTCCCGCAAATCACAGGCGGGCAGCTCTCATGCCGCGCCATAGTATAGCCCTCCGTACCCGACAGGCGTGTGACGAGTGCACAGGCCACCGTCAGGTCTGCCGAGGTGCCCGGATTGATGCCGGCAGCCTTCCATGCCTGATCCTGCGCGCGCAGTGCCGGCCAGATGGCGGCAGTGGCATGGACATCAAACCGGGATGCCTGCGCATCCCACTGTGTCAGCAGCGCTGAGCAGCGCTGCTGCACCTCGGCTGCGGCCATCGGTCCATGCTTGCGCTGTACGTGGGTGTCCGGCACCGCCGCTGCCAGGGCGAGGAAGCAGCGGGTCAGTGCCCACAGTTCGGCCAGTCCCGCCTGACGGGCAGCCTGCAGCACGGGCAGCCCGATCTCGAATACCAGGCGATAGTCGTCGGTGTAAGCCCTGGCAATCTGGTCGTGCGCTGCAGCTGCCTGCATGGCGGCGCGCAGGGTAATGGTCGGCGGCTCTGCGACGTCATGCGCGGCCACGGCACCGAGTCCGGCGGGCTGGGCGATGCGGATGGCGCGATAGGCGTCGTCGGCGTCCGCCAGGGTCAGGCCTTGCAGTTCCACGTGTAGCGCCGTGCGCAGATCTTCCGGGCTGACGGGGGAGGCATTCAGTTTCTCCCGGGCGCAGAGCAGGGGCGCCGCCAGCAGCACAATGCCCAGATTGGTGTTGCAGCCGGCCGCCGCCCACGAGGCCTCGACGGCACGCAGGATGCGCTGGCCGACCGAAGCGCCCGCAAGGGTCAGTGGCATCGCGACGGCGTGCGCGCTGGCGATGAAGGCAGCGGCTTCCATGCGATGGCCGGGAGCGGCGATGCTGACGTTGCCCGGTTTGAACGCGCGCACGTCCTGCACGCACGCATCGCGCACGGCAGCGGCCAGCAGGTCGCGCGGCTCAGTGCAGTTCATGGCTGGGCCAGCGTCCGGCAAGGGCAATCCGGCGGGTATGCGCCGGCAACACGCAGCGGGTCAGAAAGTCTTCCACCAGATGTTCGGCGATGCGATGCGGCGTGACCGACTGCAATCCGTGCCAGGCCGGCACGCTGTTCACCTCGAGCACCTGCAAGCGGCCGTCCGGGCCCGCCATCAGGTCTACCCCGGCATAGTCCATGTCGAGGGCCTTTACTGCCGCCAGAGCCAGCTCAGCCAGCTCGCCACTCACCCGCACCGCTTCGCAGCGCGCGCCCTGTGCCACGTTGTGGATCCAGCCCTGGCCGTAACGCGCCATGGCACAGTCGGCGCGACCACCAATCACGAACACGCGGAAATCGCGGTTGATGCCGCCCTGGCCCGGCAGGAAACGCTGCAGATAAGCCACGCCCTGATAGGCCGCCAGATCGGGCAGCGGCATGCCGGGCGCCAGGCGCAACAGGCCATCTCCCTGCGAACCGAACAGCGGTTTGCAGACCACCTCATGGCCGAGCGCCCATTCACGGGCGATCTGCTCGCGGCATCGGACCGGGTCTTCCATCACCCAGGTGGGCGGGGTGGGAATGCCAGCCCGATGCAGCAGGAAACTGGTCATCGCCTTGTCCACGGTGCGCTCGATCGCGCGTGCGTCGTTGTAAACCGGCACGTCGAGCAGCTTCAGCGCATGCAGCACGTCAAGCCGCAGGATCACCTGCTCGAGCGTGCCGCCAGGCACCCCGCGCACGAACACGCCGTCGGGCAGGCGTGCGCCGAGCGCACCCAGCAACAGTCCGCTGCCCAGGGATGGATTGGCCGACGATGGCGCAAGGTCGAACAGGCAGTCCTGCAGCCGTAGGTAGGAAGCCGTGCAGTGCCGTGCCGAGAGGGCAGCCAGCAGCTGCCGGCCGTGCCAGCCCGGGTCGTCGGTAATCACCACAATGCGCATCTGCGCGTCCGCCATGATGCAACCTCAGGCCGGTCCCACCGCTGGCTGGGTGCCGAAGGACTGGTACAGCAGCGCCTCGTTCACCGCGCCGCCAGCAAAGCTGCGACCCGTGTCGAGGTTGCTGACCGTCACGGCAGCCGGCGCAAAGAGCATGGCGTCGATCTGGTAGAAATCGTATTTGTATTCCTTGAACACCTGGCCAAAGGGCTTGCCGTAATCGCGCGAGTGGCTGCTGGGCAGACGTTGCGCAAGGTCTTCGGCCGCTGCATCCGAGCCCCGGACGTAGAGCTGGATGGTGCCGCCGTAGAGGATCGCATCGTTGGTCCGGCCCATGCCGGTGAGGAAATCGGCCCCGGGGGAGGGCAGGGGAGCGTGCCCGACACCATCGACAATGTGCGTCAGGTCGAAGCCCAGCGCATGCGCCTTGTGCAGGGCCACCTCCAGCACACGCGCCACCACCTGGAAGTTGCCGGCCAGGCTGCGGGTGGGCGTCAGGATGAAAACCAGCTGCCCAGCCGGCAGGCCGGTGTCGCGCATCACCTTGGCGATGACTTCGGCGGGCGGCTCCTGGTCAACCTCGAGCACCAGTGCACTCAGATCCGCAACCTGATCCTGATAGCCCAGTTCGGCGAACAGCGCTTCCTTCTGCGCCAGCGCCCGCGCCGGTCCCGAACCCAGGGCATGGAAGGCACCCTTGCCTTCGCCAGCTGACAGGCTCCAGCCAGCATACTGGCTGCCCAGGCACGCCAGCACCGGCTCCAGGCTGCCGACACTCACGGCAAGTCGGCTCGGTCCTTGTGACGGTACCAGGCTGATGCGACCCAGACCACCCATGCAGATTTCGGCAATCAGTCGTCCGGCTTCCAGGCCTCCGGCCACGCGGATGCCGGCATCCACCAGCCAGGCGCCTTCCGCCGAACGGCTGACGGCAACGCGCAGGGTGTCGGCCTCGTTCAGCAGCCGTCGCACCAGTGGTGCGACTTGTCGATGCAGGCTCAGGGCAGAACCGGCCCATGGGCCGGCTTCAGACAAAACGGGAGGGGTGGTGTTCATCGGGATGGCGCTCCTGGATGCGCCTCTGACGGGCGCGTGGGGTCACGGGTCATGCCTGACCTCTTGCCGCGCTCAAAGGGAACTCAGGGACTCCACTCCAGCCACGGACAACAGGCATTCCCGCAGGTAACCAATTTCGGTCCTGAGCTCTCCGAGTCCCCCGTCTGGCACGTGCACGCTACACACCGGCACTCCGTCGGGGAGCGTGGCCGGCAAGGCAGGCACGTCATGGCAATTCGGCGGAAACCGGAAATCGGCTGGAATCGACAATGAGCGCGAAGCATAAACCAGCGCCACGCCCGGACTCAAGCCCGTTCGATGCTCGCGGTCTGCAGCCTCTGGCATGGCCTGACGGCGCGCGTCGGCATGCACCGCCCGTGGCGCAAACGTCCGCGTGGGCAGGCAGGCGCGCAGATGCGCTCGAAGCAGCCGGCCCTGGTGCGCTGGCGGCTGCAGCGTCAGGCTAAGGGGGGGGCGCGGATTGATTTCCAGCACCCACAGGCGATTGCCATCCCACACGCCATCCAGACCATTCAGTCCGCGCAGGTTCAGGCGGGCGGCCAGGCCAGACGCGGCGCGCTGCAGTTCAGCGACGAGTGCTGCAGGCGCATCGGGCCAGGCGATCACGCCACCGAAGCGGAAGGGGGCGGCAGGGCTTGGCGCGAGCACCTGCTGGTGGACAGCGATCGGGGTACAACCCGCCGCCGTTGCGAGAAACAGCAGGGATACGGGCGTGCCGGCCAGGCGGTGTTGCCAGTAGCCGGGGGGCGGCATTGCGCTGCCAGCGGACGCCGTCCAGGTCTGGATGCCGAGCCCGCCGCAGCCGGCTGCTGGCTTGAACAGCCACAGCGGCTTGTCCTGCGGCATCTGGCGCTGTCCCTGCTCGGCGGGGGGCGGTGTCGTGCGCGTCACCGGGAAGCCAACGCCAAGGTCGGCGCAGTGCGCCGCGAGCGTGGTGGGGTCTTTAGCCGTCGTCACCACGGCTGCCGGGTTGCCTGCCAGCGGCAGCCAGGTCGCGCAGGCGGCCAGCAGGTCGGGCTGGGCTTCAAATCCGGTGCCAGGCAGCAACCAGCGCCCTGGGTGGCGGCGTGCCCAGGCCTGCACCCAGGCGACCACGGCCTCCGGCTGCCAGGCCAGCCCGTCGGGCGTGCCGGGCAGCGGGTGGTGATGCCTGGCAGCGGCGCGGCAGTCGGTATCGCCAAACAGGTCCGCCACATCCACGGTCAGGCCGGCCGCGACCGCTGCCTCGGCCAGCAGCCGGCCGCTCAGGGCAACGATCAGGCCAGCAGCATCACAGCGTGGCGACACGCTCGCGCGCGAATACAAACGCATCGCGGAAGTCGAGATAAACCGCGCGCTCGGCATGCAGCATGTGCTCGAACAGGCCATGCATCACCTGGTACTTGATGTTGCCGATGGCCAATGCGCCGATGCCGACGGCACCACTGGCCCCGCACACCAGCGGCGCACCCTGGTCACCCAGGGCGATGCCGGCGATGCCTGCCGGCGGCACGGCATTCAGGTCGGCGGCCACCTTCAGGTTGACACATCCCTGCAGCTGCGCTGCCGAGGCCACCTGAACGCCGGCCTTGGCCGTGCCAAGCAGGACTTCGGCGTCGGCCAGCAAGGCGTTGATGGCAGTCACATCGCTCATGTCGGCCGGCTCGGTGGTGGCGTTGTAGCGGGCATTGATCGTTTCGGCGGCGATGCGCGCGCGCGCCAGTCCCACGTGGGAGGCCACACGCACGCGTGCGCCAGCGCTGGAGGCGAGCACGGCTGCCGCCGAACCGACCGGTCCGGTACCGCCGAGCAGCACCACCTGACGACCTTCCAGGCCCACGTCGAACTGCTTTTTGAGCTGGTGTTCCACCGAGGCAATCATCGCCGCGGCCGTCGTGAAGGCACCCGAGGGGTCGGCGAACACGCTCACTTCAAAGTGCGGCACCATCGCCTTGCGGGCGATGTCCATCATGTCGTAGGCCACACCGATGTCGCGACCACCGAGAAAAATGCCGGTACGTCGCACGCCCGTCGGGCCGCGCGAAAAAATCGCGTCCTGGGTGTAGCTCGCGACCTGGTCAAGACCCAGATCGGTGTAAGGGATCACGGCCTGGTAGCCGGCATCAAAGGCCATGTTCACGTCAAACGGGCTGACGTTCTTGCTCGGGGTGAACATGTGCAGGATGTAGGGTTTTTCCATGTCGTGGACTCGATGGGCAGGCTGGGAAAATCGGGCGGAATCTGGGTGCTGGCGATCAGGCGCGGGGCTGGTGCGGGCTGGCAGTCGTCTGATACCACTGCGCACCCTGGTTGCTGGCCTGCACGATCTGCGGCTGCAGGCCTTCTGGCAAGAGGTCGGCCAGGGCTGCCCGCCAGCGGCCGGCGGTTTCCTCGTCCGGCGCGACCGCGAAGCCGGTTGGCCCCCAGCTGCTCTGGCCGCGACAGGTCACTCCCAGGTGTTCCAGTCGCAGCAGGGCTTCTGCCACCAAGGGACTGCTGAAGCGGCCGCCTTGGGCGGGGGCAAAATGATCGCCGACGGTGGCCTGGATTTCGGTGATGGCCGCACCAAACTCCGTCAGCCGGGCCTCGGCCAGGGCTGGCAGCGCCTGCATCACGGTGAGGTGGCACAGCCTTGCCGCGGCAGCCTCCGGAAAGACCGGCAGCCGCCGGAACGCATCCACCTCGGCGTGACCGTGCAAACCCTGGCGTGCCGGGTGGGTCAACAGAAGGATGCGCCAGTCTTGCGGGAAGGGCAGGCGCGCCAGAACCGGTGGCGGGTTGTCATCCGGGCCGCGCCCGCCGTCCAGCAGGAAGCCCCCCTGTTCAAACGCGCCAATGCCAATGCCGGAGCGGTTGCCACGGTCCAGCGCATGGGCCAGCGCAGCGGGCGTCAGCTCGGCACCGCGCAGGCGCGCCACCAGGCTACCCACTGCCAGGGCCAGCTGGGTGCCGGAACCCAGGCCAGCGTGGTCGGGGATGGTTTCCAGGACGTCGATCCGGACCGCCGTATCGAGGCCGAACTGCTCCGTCAGCACGTCCAGCACGCGATGCACCCGGGTGGCATGCGGGCCCTGCACGCTACGCAGCGGCGCAGGCGATGTCTCAAGGCGCAGGCTTGGGTATTGCAGGCTGACGCCCAGGGATCCAAAGCGGCGTCCCAGGTGACCGCCCATGTCGAGAAAGCCCAGGTGCAGGCGGGCCGGTGCGACCAGTCCGAGGGTCATCCGCGTGGGCGTGGCAGGAGGGAACACATCGGCGGATTTCAGAGGATTCAGTCCAGGCGTGCCGGTTCAGGAAAGTGTGCGGAGTATACGACAGAACCCAGGTCACCGACGGTGGCCGACAGACCCGTGCCGACCCTCGCAGTTCTTGCCGCAGCGCAATAAATTTGAACTGGATGGGTGTCACAGCTAAGGTATGGCGCGAGAACCTTTTGGAGTCTGCATGCAAGCTGCATCCCTGACTGATCAGGCCTGTCCGTTCTGTGGGCTGGCGTGCGACGACCTCACCCTGGTGGCGGATGATAATGGTGTCCGTGCCGCAGGTCCTGCCTGCGCCCGGGCCACCCGGCTGTTTGCCACAGTCGGTGCGCCGGTGCAGGGGCAGGCGCAGGCCTGGATCGATGGGCAGCCCGCCCTGCTGGAAGCGGCCATTCTGCGGGCCCAGCAGCACCTGGGTGCCGCCCGCGCGCCACTGTTCGGTGGGCTCAGCACGGACGTCACCGGCATGCGTGCGCTGATGGATCTGGCAGACCAACGCGGTGCCGTACTCGACCACATGAATGCCGAGGGCAAGCTCCGCAATCTGCGCACGGTGCAGGATGCCGGCTGGATCACCACCACCCTGTCGGAGGTGCGCAACCGCAGCGATCTGGTGGTGTGTTTTGGCACGGATGTGGCCACCCGCTATCCCCGGTTTTTTGAGCGCTGCGTGTGTGTCGACGATACCCTGTTTGCCGCATCGCCCTTGCAGCGCGAGGTGGTGTTCGTCGGTGCCCCGGCCGAGGCCGTCGCTGCCGTGATGCAGACGGACGGCACCCGCGCCGCCGTCACCATGACCGCCATTGACATTGCGGTCGACCGACTGCCGGAAGCTGCCGCGCTGTTGCGCGGGCTGGTGGCCGGCACCCTGCCGCCGGAACTGGTCACCGATCTGCCGCTGGCTGCCCTGCGCACCCTGGCCGAGCGCCTGCGCGCCGCCCAGTACGGCGTGATCGTGTGGGTGGCCGCCGACATGGACTGGCCACATGCCGAACTGACCATCCAGGCCCTCACTGGCCTGATCGGCACCATCAACCAGACCACCCGGTGCGCAGGCCTGCCCCTGGGTGGGTCGGACGGCGATTTCAGTGCTGACGCCGTAATGCTCTGGCAGACCGGCTATCCGTATCGCACCAGTCTTGCGTCGGGCACCGGACAGTACGATCCGGTAATGAACGCCACGGCGGCCTTGCTCACGCGGAACGAGGTTGACCTGCTGCTCTGGGTATCTACCTTTGATCCGGCGCGCAGCGTGCCCGACACGGGTGCCGTGCCGCTGGTGGCCCTCACCGGTGTGGGTACCCCCGTGCTGCCGGGTGCTGCGGTCCAGATCCAGGTGGCGACGCCCGGCGTGGACGCCTCCGGCTACTATTTTCGCGCCGACAAGGTAGTGGCACTGCCCCTGCGCGCCGTGACCGATCGCCAGCTGCCCACGGTGGCGCAGCTGGCCCGCCGTTTCGCCAGCGGCCTGGGAGCAGTTTGATGTTGACGAGATTGAAGGGTGGCCGGATTGTGGACCCGGCCCGGGGGCTGGATGGAGTGGTCGCCGATCTGTACCTGCGGGATGGCTGGATTGTGGCCGGTCCTGGCCAACACGAGCGGATTGACGAAGACATCGATGTGAGCGGCCGGATCGTCATGGCCGGTGCCATCGACATGCACACCCACATCGGCGGTGGCAAGGTGAACATCGCCCGCAACATGCTGCCGGAGGATCACCGCGGCGACCCGGTGCATCGCACCGAACTATGCCGTTCGGGCTGCGGCCATGCCGCGCCCAGCACGCTGACCACCGGGTATCGCTATGCGGCGATGGGATACACGGCCTGCTTCGAACCGGCGATGTTGCCGGCCAACGCCCGTCAGGCGCACCTCGAGATGGGCGATACGCCCATCATCGACAAGGGAGCCTACGCCATGCTGGGCAGCGATGACTTCCTGCTGCGCCTGATGCGTGACGGTGCCGACCAGGAACGCATCAACGACTATGTCGCCTGGACCATCGCATCGACCCAGGCACTGGGCCTGAAGGTGGTGAACCCGGGGGGCATCAGCGAATTCAAGTTCAATGGCCGCCGGCTCGACCTCGACCAGGAAAACCAGCATTACCACGTCACGCCGCGGCAGATCGTGCACACGCTGGCACGGGCCCTGCACGAACTGAAGGTGCCCCACCCGCTGCACGTGCATGCGTCCAATCTTGGCGTGCCGGGCAATTTCCAGACGACGCTCGACACCATGGTTGGTGCCGAGGGTTATCCGATTCACCTCACCCATATCCAGTTCCACAGTTATGGCACGGAAGGAGATCGCAGGTTTTCTTCCGAGGCGGCACGCATCGCCGAGGCGATCAATCGCAACCCGCAGATCACGGCGGATGTCGGGCAGATCATGTTCGGTCAGACCGTCACCTGTTCCGGCGACAGCATGTCGCAGCATCGCAACGCCGCGTATGGCAGTCCGCGCAAGAGCGTGACGATGGACATCGAGTGCGATGCCGGTTGCGGGGTGGTGCCCTTCCGCTACAAGGATAAGAATTTCGTCAATGCCCTGCAGTGGGCCATCGGGCTGGAGATCTTCCTGCTGGTGGAAGACCCCTGGCGCATCTTCCTGACCACGGATCATCCGAACGGGGCGCCATTCACCAGCTACCCGCATCTGATCCGCCTGCTGATGGACAAGACCTTCCGTCGCGATGCCTTGGCCCAGATTCACCCGGATGCAGCCGCCATGAGCACGCTCGCGTCGATCGAGCGCGAATATTCGCTCTACGAAATCGCCATCATGACGCGCTCGGCACCTGCCCGGATCCTGGGCCTGCACGACTGCGGACATCTGGGCGTCGGGGCGCGCGCCGATGTGGTGGTGTATCGCGAAGACGCCAATCCCGAACTCATGTTCACCGCGCCGGAATACGTGTTCAAGAATGGCACCGTGGTGGCGCGCAACGGGGTGATCGTGGCCGTCACCTGGGGTGATATCCATGTGGTCAAGCCCCAGTTCGACCGGGGTATCGAGAAGTCCCTGGGCGCGTATTTCGAGCGTTACATGACGCAGCGGCTGGGCAATTTCCGGATCGGCGACGACGAGGTGCGCATGCTGACCAACGGGGGCGGCCTGCGGGTGCATGCCTGCGAGCGGCACGGGAGCCCGGCATGATCGTCAACGGTGTCGCGGTACAGGATACCTTTGCGGAAGCCTTTGGCATGCGGGGTACCCGCCTGATCGTCACCGGCGAAAACCTCAAATGGGCTTACCACGGTGCGACGGCTCTCACCGGGTTTGCCACGTCAGTGATCGCCTGTGGTGTTGAGGCAGGCATCGAACGCAAGCTCGATCCGGCCGAGACACCGGACGGGCGTCCTGGGGCATCGGTACTGATGTTCGCCACGTCCAGCAAGGAGCTGACGGCGCAGGTCGAGCGCCGGGTGGGACAGACTATCCTGACCTGTCCCACGGCATCGTGTTTTGGTGGCCTGAGCGCCGGTGATCCGATCGCGCTTGGCAAGAACCTGCGTTACTTTGGCGACGGCTGGCAGGCCTCGAAGGTGGTCGATGGCCGCCGTTTCTGGCGGGTGCCGGTGATGGATGGGGAATTCGTCTGCGAGGAAACCACCCGCATGGTACGCGCCGTGGGCGGCGGCAATTTCCTGATCCTGACCACAGACAGTGCGGCCGCCCTGGCAGCCGCTGAAGCCGCCATCGAGAGCATGCGCCGGGTGCCCAATGTGATCATGCCGTTTCCGGGCGGGGTGGTGCGCTCCGGCAGCAAGGTGGGGTCGCGCTACAAGACCCTGCCGGCCTCGACCAATGATGCCTTCTGTCCCACCTTGCGGGGTGTGGTCAAGACCGAACTGCCACCAGAGGCGGGGTGCTGTCTTGAGATCGTGATCGACGGCCTGACGGCCGAGGATATCCGGGTGGCCATGCGGGTTGGCATGCAGGCCGTCTGCGCGCGCGGTCGCGAAAAAGGGGTGATCGCCCTGTCGGCGGGCAACTATGGTGGCAAGCTCGGCCAGTTCCACTTTCCGCTGCGCGGCATTCTCGAAGACACCGCTGCGCCGCCTGCTGCCCCCAGTGCCGGAGGTGCCGCATGAGCGCGCTCACCCTGACCCTGCGCGAGACGCTCCCGGGTCGGCTCGACCTCTCGCCTCTGCTGCCCGCCCTGCTCTCACAAGCGCTGGCAGACCTGCCAAAGCTGGTCCTGCGCATCGACACGCAGGATGTCTGCCTGGGCGACCTGTTCACCCTGGCAGGCGATGACGCGCAGGACCTGGTGCTGGTGGGTGACCTCTCCCGGGTGGATCGTATCGGCGCAGGACTGGCTGGCGGAACGCTGCGGGTGGATGGCCACGCCGGGGCTTATCTGGGGCAGGGCATGACTGGTGGTTCGCTCACCGTCACCGGCGATGTGGCCGCCTTTGCCGCCGCGGCCCTGCGTCGGGGAACCATCACGATCGGCGGCAATGCCGGCGATTACCTCGGTGGTGCCCTGCCCGGTGCCATGCAGGGCATGGCGGGTGGCCAGGTGGTGGTATACGGCAATGCGGGGGCGCGGTGTGGCGACCGGATGCGCCGTGGTGCCATCCTGGTGGCAGGCAGTCTCGGTGCGTATGCCGGTTCGCGCATGCTGGCCGGCACCGTGCTGGCGCTGCAGGGCGCAGGAGCGCATGCTGGCTACGGCATGCGGCGCGGATCGCTGATGGTCCGCGGCGCGGTTGCGGTGGATGCGACTTTTGCCGACTGTGGTACCCATGCCCTGCCGATTGTCCAGTTGCTGTTCCGTTCCTGGCGTGCCCTGGGCGGCGAATTTGCTGGCCTGGCCGACCAGGTCCGCCCGGTTCGGCGTCTGGTGGGTGACCGGGCAGCCGATGGCAAAGGCGAGATCCTGCGTTTCAGCTGATCCAAGGAGTGACTGTCATGGAACGTAAACCAGATGTTGCCTACAGCGAAGCAGACATTGCAGCCCGTCTGGTCGGGCCGCTGCGGCACTGGACCCTGGAAAACGGCTGGATCCGTCGCAAATATCGCACCGAAGGCTGGAAGGGCACGCTGATGGTGGTGAACACCGTCGCGCATCTGGCCGAGGCCGCCTGGCACCATCCTGATCTGGCCGTCTCGTATGCCTTTGTGATCGTGAAACTGCAGAACCATCACGCCAAAGGCATCACCGACAAGGATTTTGAGCTGGCGCGCAAGATCGAGGAAGTCATCCAGTGGCAGCCCGGGCTCGACCCCGCCGGCGCGCTGGAGGGTACACCGACAGACGATCAACGCTTCCGGTACATCAAGTACGACGTATGATGCGCGCCGCTCGGCGCTGGGCGGCGGGCCTGCTGTGCGCGCTGCTGCTGCCCGCAGCGTCCCCGCAGGCCATGCCGGCGGTCCTGCCACCACTGCCGCCCCTGTCCGTCCAGCAAATTGCCCCGGGCGTATGGGTGCATGTTGGTCTGATCGGCGACTTTGCCGCTGACAATGCCGGCGATCTTGCCAACCTCGGGTTTGTCGTCGGCAGTCGCTGCGTGGCGGTGATCGACACCGGGGGCAGTCGGCAGGTCGGTGCTGCCCTGCTGGCTGCCATCCGTCTGCACACCACCCTGCCGGTGTGTTACGTGATCGCCACCCACATGCATCCCGATCATCTGCTCGGTCACGCCGCCTTCCGGACAGAGCCAGCGGAATTTGTGTCTTCGGTGCATCAAGGCAAGTCATTGGCCGCTCGCGCGGCCGGGTATCTGACCCGACAGGCCAGCCAGCTGGGTGCGCAGGCGGCTGGTACCGCCATCGTTCCGGCCGACCGTCTGGTGGATGGCGAGATGGTCCTCGATCTCGGCGGACGCCACCTGCAGTTGCGCACCTGGCGAACGGCGCACACGGACAACGACCTCACCGTGCAGGATGACCTGTCCGGTACCCTGTTTACGGGTGACCTGCTGTTCGTCGGTCATCTGCCGGTGATCGACGGCAGCCTGCGCGGCTGGCTGGCCATCCTGCCCATCCTGCGCACGCTGGTGCACGGTCCCGTAGTGCCGGGACATGGGCCGCCGGGCAACGGATCCGAACCCTTCCAGGCGCAGGAGCGGTACCTGCAGCAGCTGGCAACTGAAGTGCGCGCCGCCCTCAAGGGCGGCCGGACGCTGGCCGAAACCGTGGCGCAAAGCCCGGCACCAACCGGCGGATGGCAGTTGGTGGAGCTGTATCACCGCCGCAATGTCACGGCCGCCTTCGCTGAGCTGGAATGGGAGGACTGAACCTGACCGCAGCGCACCGGCGTCGGCCCCCCCTGTGTGCCGTGGTCCGTACGGCGTGCGCCAGCGTCTTGACGTCAGGCAGCCAAGGCGGTGAGACTAAGCAGATATGTAGACTGAGCCGATACAGTGGCCAGTCCGATAAGAAAATCAGCAGGAGCAATCCACCATGTGGAACCTAATGCCATTGATGCGGCGCTTCATGCCGGCCCTGGTGCTGGTCTTGGGCAGTGCCGCCAGCCTGGCGCACGCCTCCGACCCCGAAGCCTGGGCCAAGATCCGCGCCAGCCTGTTTCAGGATCGACCGATCGAAGAGGCCTCGGCCGATTTGCTCCGTCTGGATGCGCCGAACCGCGCTGAAGATGCGGCGGTGGTACCCATCGGCATCCACACTGGAATCGAGCAGGGCTCACAGCGCTTCGTGCAGAAGGCTTGGCTGATCATCGATCAGAACCCGTCGCCCGTGGCAGCCAGTTTCACGTACACCCCTGACAGTGGTCGTGCGGACATCGAAACGCGGGTGCGCGTCAATGAATACACGTTGATTCGGGCAGTAGCTGAACTGAATGACGGCAGCCTTCACATGGTCAGCCGCTTCGTGAAGGCCTCGGGCGGATGCTCGGCGCCGGCCGGTAAGGATCCAGCCGAGGCGGCAGCCTCGCTCGGTCGCATGAAGGTCAAGGTGGATGGCGTTGCCGAAGTCGACAAGCCGGTTCTGGCGCAGCTGATGATCAGTCATCCCAACGATTCCGGACTGGCGATGGACCAACTGTCCCGCAATTACACCCCAGCGCACTTTGTGCGCGAAATTCAGGTGTCGTATGCCGACCGGCGGGTGCTGACCGCCGAAGTCGACATCTCGATCAGCGAAAATCCGAATTTCCGCTTTTATTTTGTGCCGCATGGGGCCGGCGAACTGAGCGTGGAAGCGATCGACTCGCAAGAATTGCACTTCCGGACGGCGGTCAAGCTGGATCCCGGCACCAATCTGGCGGCTTCGGTCCGGCCTG
Source organism: uncultured Ferrovum sp. (assembly GCA_903863375.1). Taxonomy (GTDB): domain Bacteria; phylum Pseudomonadota; class Gammaproteobacteria; order Burkholderiales; family Ferrovaceae; genus CAIVHB01. The sequence goes on along the minus strand of CAIPBT010000008.1, from coordinate 60,266 downwards.
CTGCCGGATCCTGACCAGTGGCAGGGCAGGCCTGGAAGTGATGCGCTTGTGCCAGCCGCTTTCCTGCCGGCGCCGGTTGGCCCCAGTGCGGTCAACCGCACTCCGGTCAAAGGCCGGCCGGCTGAGTCCGGCGCAGCCGGCGGCGGCGCTGTTCGCTATGGTTCAACCGCTGGCAGCCGCGCGCCATTGAGGTGGGACAGGTGAGCGTGGCACTGCCCCGCCCGGTGTGGTGGCCACAGGCCTTGCAGCATCTCGGCGAGGTAGCGCCGGTGTTTGTCGAGATTGACCGGCTGGCCACCGCCGCGGCGTGGCGCGCCCCCGGCGATGCGTTCACATCGCTGGCGCGCGCCATCGTGGGTCAGCAGATCTCGGTGAAGGCTGCGAGCAGCGTCTGGCAGCGCCTGCTGACGGCGGTGGATCCTGACGGTGCCGGCTTGCTGTCGCCGCCCGCCGTGCTGCAACTGGCTGCACCGGATCTGCGCGCTTGTGGCCTGTCCGAGCGCAAGGCTGAATATGTGCAGGCGCTGGCTCGCCATTTTTCGGCCCCGGATTTCTCGGCGGCGGCGCTGGCCCAACGGGACAATGCCGAGGTTGTGGCGGAACTCACCGCCATTCGCGGCATCGGAGCGTGGACTGCTGAAATGTATCTGATGTTTCACTTGCAGCGGCCGGACGTGCTGCCGGTTGCCGACCTTGGCGTGCGCGCTGGTGCCGGCAGCCTGTTCGGGCAGGGCGGCCCCATGGGAGCCGCTGAACTGCGCCGTCTGGCTGCCCCGTGGACCCCCTTTGCATCCGCCGCTTCCTGGTTGCTCTGGCGCTATCTGGAATACGATCCTGAGCTTCGTCAGCAGGTCCGCAGCGTGGTCGCGTCGGCCTGACATCGGCAGCCAGTCGCCCGCCCGTAGGCTTGAACGCCGTCGGATTCTGGGTTAATATCCTGGATTACCCAAGAAAGAACGCATTGGAGAGCAGTTGAATATGGTTGCTACCGCCACGGAAAAGGCCAAGATTGTCGCTGACTACAGCCGCACCCCTGCTGACACCGGTTCGCCGGAAGTGCAGGTTGCCCTGCTGACCGCCCGCATTAACGAGCTGACCGAACATTTCAAGATCCACGTCAAGGATCACCACAGCCGTCGCGGCCTGCTTCGCCTGGTCAGCCAGCGCCGCAGCCTGCTGGACTACCTGAAGCGCAAGAACATGCCGGGCTATCGTACGCTGATCGAGCGTCTGGGCCTGCGCAAGTAAGCGCGCCTGAGTGGGGGCGGCATCAGCCGCCCTTTTTCATTTTCACGTCTGCTGCGCGCTGGCTTCGTCCCCCGGGTTCTACCCATGCCCCGCGCGCGCGACGGCATCCCGAGGTACTTACATGCAAGCGATCCGCAAATCGATCCCGTTCGGTCGTCATACGCTCACCCTGGAAGCTGGCGAAATTGCCCGCCAGGCAGATGGCGCCGTCATGGTGTCGCTCGACGACACCGTGGTGCTCGTCACCTGTGTGGCCCGCAAGGACAGCAAGCCGGGTCAGGATTTCTTTCCGCTGACCGTCGATTACCAGGAACGGTTTTATGCCGGCGGCCGCATTCCTGGCGGCTTCTTCAAGCGTGAGGGACGCCCCACCGAAAAGGAAACGCTGACATCGCGCCTGATTGACCGGCCGCTGCGCCCGCTGTTTCCGGAAGGTTTTTACAACGAAGTCCAGGTGATCGCCACGGTGTTGTCGGTGAACCCGGAAATCGATCCCGATATCCCGGCGATGATCGGTGCTTCGGCCGCTGTAGCCCTGGCTGGTGTGCCGTTCAACGGCCCCATCGGCGCCGCGCGCGTTGGCTACGCCAACGGCCAGTTCCTGCTCAACCCCACCACCACCGAGCTCAAGACCTCCCAGATGAACCTGGTGGTGGCCGGCACTTCGGCCGCGGTGCTGATGGTGGAGTCGGAAGCCCAGGAGTTGTCCGAACAGATCATGCTGGGCGCCGTGGTGCATGGTCATCAGGCCATGCAGCCGGTGATTGCCCTGATCCAGGAACTTGCCGACGAAGCCGGCAAGGATGAATGGGATTGGTCTGCACCGGCGCCAGACGCTGCCCTGGTGGCGCGTATCCTGGAACTGGCAGAGTTGCCCTTGAAGGAAGCCTACAAGATTCGTCAGAAGCAGGCGCGCTCCAGCCGCATCCACGAAATCGTAGCCCACGTGAAGTCGGAAGTGATCCCGGCAGATGCCCATCCTGATTTCGTCAATCGCGTGAAGGGCATGATCAGCGACCTGGAAGCCCGCATCGTGCGCAGCCAGATCCTGGACGGCGAGCCGCGCATTGACGGCCGGGACACGCGCACGGTCCGTCCCATCACCATCCGTACTGGCGTGCTGCCGCGCACGCACGGCTCGGCGCTGTTCACCCGGGGCGAGACGCAGGCGCTGGTGGTGGCAACGCTGGGCACCGGCCGGGATGAGCAGATCATCGACGCCGTGCAGGGCGAGTACAAGGAGCGTTTCATGCTCCATTACAACTTCCCGCCGTTCTCGACGGGAGAAACCGGCCGCGTTGGCAGCCCGAAGCGCCGTGAGATCGGTCACGGCCGCCTGGCCAAGCGCGCCCTGGTGGCCATGCTGCCCACGCCGGAAGCCTTCGGCTACACCATCCGCGTGGTGTCGGAAATCACGGAATCGAATGGTTCCAGCTCTATGGCCAGTGTCTGCGGGGGTTCGCTCGCCCTGATGGACGCCGGGGTGCCGGTTGGCAAGCACACGGCCGGGGTGGCCATGGGCCTGATCAAGGAAGGCAACCGGTTTGCCGTGCTGACAGACATCCTGGGGGATGAAGACCATCTTGGTGACATGGACTTCAAGGTGGCAGGCACGACCGCCGGCATTACCGCCTTGCAGATGGACATCAAGATTCAGGGCATCACGGAAGAGATCATGCGCATTGCCCTGGCGCAGGCCCAGGAGGGGCGTCTGCACATCCTGAAGATCATGGATGCCGCCCAGTCTGGCGCCAACACCGAACTGTCGAGTTTTGCGCCACGCATCATCACCATCAAGATCAATCCGGAAAAGATCCGCGACGTGATCGGCAAGGGGGGCTCGGTGATCCGTGCCCTGACCGAAGAAACCGGTACCACTATCGACATCACCGACGACGGTACGGTCAACATCGCCTGCCTGAGCATGGAAGCCGGTGAGGCCGCCCGCAAGCGCATCCTCGAAATCACCGCCGATGTCGAAGTGGGCAAGGTGTATGACGGCACCGTGCTGAAGCTGCTCGACTTCGGGGCGATCGTCAGCGTGCTGCCCGGTCGCGATGGCCTGCTGCACATTTCGCAGATTGCCAACGAGCGGGTCAATCAGGTGGGTGATTATCTGAAGGAAGGCCAGCAGGTGCGCGTGAAAGTGCTGGAGGCCGACGAAAAAGGCCGTCTGCGCCTCAGCATGAAGGCGCTGCTCGAAGCGCCGGCAGCACCGGCAACGCCAGCTGCCGAGTGAGCCTCGCGGGCTGCTGCCGAGTAAGCCTCTCGGCAGCGGTCACACTGCCGGCGGGCATCGGCGCACCCGCTGATCGTGCAGCTGGACGGGCGGCCGCAGCATTCTCAGCTGGGCGTGATCCAGGTCCGATCCTGACGCATGAATCTGGCGTCTCCGGCGGCAGTGATCTCCGCTTTCCTGCTGCCGTGTTTCCTGTTGCGCACGTGATTCCAGCAACCGAAAGGTAACCTACCCGACGCCACACCCTTTGCGCGCTTTGTGCTGCGCGCCGACGAGATTCACACCCTCAACATTCGCTATGTGCGCTTGCAGGTCACAGACGTGCTGGCTAGGTGAAGGCAGGAGTATCAGCCCCTGCCGGGCGACATTACTTGGCGACCTGGCGCTCGCGCAGCTCTTCCAGGGTCTTGCAGTCGATGCACTTGCTGGCGGTGGGGCGGGCCTGCAGGCGCTGCAGGCCGATTTCGACACCACAGGCTTCGCAGTAGCCATAATCGCCCGACTCGATCTTGGCGATGGTCTCGTCAATCTTCTTGATCAGCTTGCGCTCGCGGTCACGATTGCGCAGTTCGAGGGCCATGTCCGATTCCTGGCTGGCCCGGTCGTTGGGGTCTGCAAAGATCGTCGCCTCGTCCTGCATGGTGTGGACGGTACGGTCAATTTCGTGACTCAGTTCGCCTTTCCAGCCGTCAAGCAGCTTGCGGAAGTGGGCCTGCTGACGCTCGTTCATGTATTCCTCCCCTTTTTTGGGGACATACTGTGCAAATTGCTTCAGCGTCTGGTCGACCATGTTGATGCAATGCCTTCGAAAAGCGTGATCAGGACGTATCTAGACCTCGATTTTAGCATGCCTCGTGCGCTCTGCTAGACTTCCGCCATGTCCTCGCCACGTTCCCTGCGCGACCTGACCCTGCGGTATTCCGCGCTGTATCTCGCGCTGGTTGCCCTGACGGCGGTGTTGGGGGCCGGTGCGGTCGGGTTGTGGCAGGAGGCCTCGCGTGAATCGCTGCGCGTGACCGGCATGGTGCAGGAAGTCGAGGCCATGCGCGGCAACTTGTACCGGCAGATGAAGGAACTGTTCGACACCACGTTCCTGGATGATCCGAATGCCCAATCGCAGTACAGCCTGTACAGCGGCCGGATTGACGATGGTCTGCGCCGCCTGGCCGAGCATGCGGCCGGTGCGGAAGAACAGGCAGCCGTGCGCGAACTGAAGCGCACCTATCACGAGATCCATACCCGCACCGATGCGATTGCGTTCGGTCCGATTCCACCCGAGGGACGGGTGCTGCAGCGGATTTTCGACACCGATCTGGAGGCCGGCGGCCTGCAGGCTTATGAAGCCGCATTTCAGCAGGTTGACCGCCTGTTCCTGCTGCAACAGGATCGCCTGCAGGCCCGGCTGGCCCGGCTGGCTGCGGCCACCCCGCTGCTGCTGCTGATCCCGCTTCTGGCAGCCTGTGCCTTGCTGGTGTTGACCCGGCGCTTTCTCGTGCAGGCCGTGGTCAAACCCTTTTCGCGCCTGCAAGAGGCCACCCGCATCCTGGCGGCCGGGGACTTGGCGCATCGTGTGCCACGCGAGGGAGCGCGTGAACTGGTCGAGTTGGCCGACACCATCAACGCCATGGCCTATGACCTGCAGCAAAGCCGTGCTGCGCTGCTGCGCGCCGAGCGTCAGGCAACCCTCGGGGCGCTGGTGCCGATGGTGGCGCACAACATCCGCAACCCGCTGGCCAGCATCCGCGCCACCGCTCAAGTGATTGACGATGAGACCCTGCACCGCGAGGTGCGGGACGGCCTGGTCGGCATCATCAAGACCACGGACCGGCTGGAGCGCTGGACGGCGTCGCTGCTGTCCTACCTGCACCCCCTCGCGGCGGAGCGACGCTTGGGAAACCCGCTGGAGCTGCTGGCCACGCTGCTCGATCTGGTGCAGCCACAGTTCACCCAACGGGGTGTGGACCTGGTGCGCCTGGCCCCCCCTGCCGTATCCGTCGCGTTGTTCGATGCCGACCTGCTGGAGCAGGCCTTGCATGGCCTGTTGATCAACGCTTTGGAAGCCACCCCGGCCGGGGAAACCGTCGAGGTGGCGCTGCGGCGTCAGGAGGGCCGGTTGGAGTTCCTGATCCGTGACCACGGCCCCGGCCTGCACTGGACCATCAGCGTCACCGGCATGCCGAGAGATCCGGTGGTGCCGGGCCGCACCACCAAGCGGACTGGCACCGGGCTGGGCATCCCGTTTGCACTGAAAGTGAGCGAAGTGCACGATGGGGGCCTGCGTTACCAGGTGCGACCCGAGGGCGGCACTGAAGCGCTGTTCTGGATACCTTGCCCATGATTGCGAGAGAACCTACCGGGCAGATGGCATCGGAGGCCGGTCAGGCCACCCTGTTGCCTTCCCGCCAGGTGCTGCTGATCGAAGATGAGGCGCTGTTTGCCCGGGCGGTCAGCCGGCGGCTCGAACGTGCCGGCTTCGCGGTCAGCCATGCCGGTCTGCTGCAGGATGGCCTCGCCATGGCGGCCCGGCTGCAGCCCGACCTGATCCTGCTCGACCTGCGCCTGCCGGATGGGGATGGACTGACTGCCCTGGGGGCGCTGTCGCGCAATCCGGAAGGCGCTCCGGTGCCGGTGCTGGTGCTCACGGCCTTCGGCGAGGTTGAGGATGCCGTCCATGCCATGAAGCAGGGGGCGGCCGATTACCTGAAAAAGCCGATCGACCTCGATGAACTGATGCTGGCCGTCGAGGGGGTGCTGCGCAGCGCCGGCCTGCGTGACCGACTGGATTTTTCGCGCGAGCGTGACAGCCGGGCGCTGGAAGGGGCCCTGCTGGTGGGCGAGAGTCCCGCGATCCTGGACCTGAAATCGCGCATCGGCCAGATTGCCCAACTCGCCGGACCGGGCGTGATTCCGCCATCGGTGCTGATTCAGGGCGAAACCGGCAGTGGCAAGGATGTGGTGGCACGCCTGCTGCACCAGGCCAGTGCCAACCGCAAGGCACCGTTTGTGCACGTCGATTGCGCCGCCCTGCCGCGCGACCTGATCGAGGCGGAACTCTTTGGTCACGAAAAGGGGGCCTACACCGGGGCGGCCGGGGCGCGGGCCGGCCTGATCGAGGCGGCCGAGGATGGCACCCTGTTTCTGGACGAGATTGGCGAACTGCCGCTCGACCTGCAGGCCAAGCTGCTGGCGGTGATCGAGCGGCGGCGGGTGCGCCGGGTCGGTTCGGTGCGTGAACGGCCAGTGGCAGCGCGGTTTCTGTCCGCCAGCAATCGCGACCTGTTGCGGATGAGCGGGGAGGGGACCTTCCGCTCCGACCTGTATTATCGCCTCAATGTGCTGTCGGTGGTGTTGCCCCCCCTGCGCGAACGCGGCGAGGATATCGTGCTGCTCGCACGGCATTACGCCAACGCCACCGCCCGACGCTATGGCCTGCATGACCCGGGTTTTTCGGCGGATTCACTTGGCGCAATGCGTCGTTACCCCTGGCCTGGCAATGTCCGCGAACTGCGCAACCTGGTCGAACGGGCGGTGCTGCTCTCGCAGCAGGGCGCCATCACGCCGGCTGCCCTGTCGCTGCCGCAGGCCGTACCCCTGTTGCCCGTCGAGCTGCCCGCGCCGGGCGGTAATTGGCTGGAGCTCAGTCTGGCCGAGGCTGAACGCCTGCTGATCGAGCACGCGCTGACAGTGACGGATGGCAACATCTCGGAAGCCGCCCGGCGCCTGGATGTCACCCGCATGACCCTGCGCTATCGCATGAACAAATATCGACTCGGCGGGGAAGGGGCCGCTGATCCGGACGATCGTGGCGAATACGAATGACCTGGGAAATTGGCCTGCTTTTTGCTATGTAAGTCAACGAGGGTCCGCAGCATGGATTCAGCCCTCCTCCTAATGTGTTGTCATTTCCAACGGGTGGTGCTTCGGCACTGCCCGTTTTTTTTCCAGGGCGCTGTTTTGTTGCCGGTTTTTTGCTGACGCTGGATGCCCGGCAGGCCGATGCCCGGCCCTGGCCGCGCACGTCGGTGCCGCAGGCATGGGGCGGTGCAGCAAATGCTGCAGGCGTTCGCGCCCGGGTTGGTTGTTTTGCTGCAGGGCTGGTTGCCTACAACCAGCCTTCTGTCGGCAGGCGGCGCATCTGGTCCCTGCTGCTGATCAGGAGCGCAGTGCTCAGGCCGTTACGGTGGTGGCGAGGCGCAGCCCGGTCAGCAGCACCTGCCACTGCATGTCCCAGTTGGCGGTGGGTTCGCGCCGGAACTGGCTGCGGGAAAACTGCTGCCAGCGCCCCTCCACCCACGCCAGCAGAAGCGCGGCAGCCGCATTGCTGTCGAGTTCGGTCGGCAGTTCACCCGCGGTGATGGCGAGCCGCACGCACTGGCGCAGGGTGGCTTCCAGGCGGTCATGAATCTGGTTCACCCGGGTACGCAGGCGCTCATGCTCGTGCACCAGGGCGTGTCCGGCCAGCACGCGCGTCATACCGCGGTTGCGCTGCGCGAACCCCAACAGCAGCTGCACGATCGCGGCGGCCTGGTGCAGGCCGCTTTGGTCCTGCTGCACGATCACGTTGATGCGCGTGAACAGGGTTTCTTCGACAAAGCCGATCAGGCCCTCAAACATCTGGGCCTTGCTGGCGAAGTGTCGGTAGAGGGCTGCCTCCGAAACCGCGAGGCGGGCGGCGAGCGCTGCTGTGGTGATCTTTTCGCCTTCCGGCGCTTCCAGCATCTCTGCCAGCGTCTGCAGGATCTGCTCTCGCCGTTCGCCTTGCCGTCCACCCATCCTTTGCTCTCCGCCTGGATCCGCGCCTCGCCATTGGCTGGCTGCGTCTTTTTGGTCGCGTGCTGGCCCGATGGTAACATTGCGGGTCTTGCCACGGTAGAACAGAGGGTTTCATGGCCGGCCACAGCAAATGGGCGAACATCAAGCATAAGAAGGCGGCGACCGACGCCAAGCGGGGAAAGATTTTCACCCGTCTGATCAAGGAGATCACCGTGTCGGCGCGGATGGGCGGCGGCGATGTCACCAGCAACCCGCGGCTGCGACTGGCGGTCGACAAGGCCTACGATTCCAACATGCCGAAGGACACCATCGAGCGCGCCATCAAGCGCGGCAGCGGAGACCTTGAGGGTGTGAACTATGAAGAGGTGCGCTACGAGGGCTACGGTATCGGCGGGGCGGCCGTGATGGTCGACTGCCTGACCGACAACCGCACCCGCACCGTGGCGGATGTCCGGCATGCCTTCTCGAAATATGGTGGCAACATGGGCACGGACGGCTCGGTCGCCTTCCTGTTCAAGCACTGCGGACAGATGGTGTTCTCACCCGGCACCAACGAAGACGCCCTGCTCGAAGTGGCCCTGGAAGCCGGCGCCGACGATGTGGTGGTGAGCGACGACGGCAGCATCGAGGTGATCACCCCGCCCTACGAGTTTTCGGCCATCCGCGCCCAGCTGGAGAAGGTCGGCTTCAAGCCGGAATTCGGCGAGGTGACCATGAAGCCATCCACCGACACCGAATTCACGGGCGAGGATGCCCTGCGCATGCAGAAATTGCTCGATGCGCTGGAGGCGCTCGATGATGTCCAGGAGGTCTACACGAATGCGGTAATTGCCGACTGAACGTGGTGACCACCACGGCGGTGATCGTCGGCTGAACACCGTGACCACCACGCGCATTCTGGGCATCGATCCGGGGCTGCGCGTGACCGGCTATGGGGTGATCGAGCGCCAGGGCAACCACCTGACCTACATTGCAAGCGGTGCCATCCGCAGCGGTGAGGGCAGCCTGCCGGACCGCCTGGGCGTATTGTTCCGCAGCCTGGGGCAGGTCCTGGATGAGCAGTTGCCTACCGAGGTCGCCATCGAGCAGGTGTTCGTCAACGTCAATCCGCAATCCACCCTGCTGCTGGGACAGGCCCGCGGGGTTGCCATTGCCGCGGCAGTGCACCGCCAGCTGCCGGTGACCGAGTACACGGCCCTGCAGATCAAGCAGGCGGTGGTCGGTCATGGTCATGCCGACAAGGTGCAGGTGCAGGAAATGGTGCGCCGGCTGCTGTCCCTGCTGAAACCGCCGGCAGCCGATCCGGCCGATGCGCTCGCCTGCGCCATCTGCCATGCCCACAGCGGGGCCACCCAGGCCAACAGCCGCCTGCCCGCCGGGATGCGGTTGCGCAAGGGGCGCTGACCGGCCCCTGTCCATCACGAGGATGCTCAGCATGATCGGAAGAATCCAGGGCCAGGTGCTCGCCAAGCAACCCCCCATGGTGCTGGTCGATGTCGCCGGGATCGGCTACGAACTGGAGGTGCCGATGAGCACCTTCTGCGACCTGCCACCGCTGCAGGCTGCGGTGGTGCTGCACACCCATCAGGTGATCCGCGAGGATGCCCATCTGCTGTACGGCTTTGCCACGCTGTCCGAGCGCAATGCCTTCCGCCTGCTGCTGCGGGTGGCTGGTGTCGGGCCGAAACTGGCGCTCGCCCTGCTGTCCGGACTGACGGTGACCGAGCTGGCCGGGGTGGTGGCCCGCCAGGAGGCCGGCCGCCTGACCAAGGTGCCCGGGGTGGGCAAGAAGACGGCCGAGCGACTGCTGCTCGAGTTGCGCGACAAGTTCAGCGATACCGATCTGGGGCTGGTGGCCGGAGCCGTGGCGGCCAGTGCCGCTAATGGTCATGGCGATGTCGCCAACGCCCTGGCGGCGCTCGGTTACAATGATAAGGAAGTTGCCGTGGCCCTCAAGGCCCTGCCCGCCGGCACGGCGGTCGAGGATGCCATCCGGCTCAGCCTGCGCCTGCTGTCGCGCGTGGATTGAGTCCTCCGTCTGAAGCTGTTGCCCGCCATGATCGAAGCCGAACGTCTGCTCACCGCCCAGCCTGCCGCCCAGGAGGAGGCGCTGGAGCGCGCCCTGCGCCCGCAACGCCTGGCAGAATATATCGGCCAGCACAAGGCGCGCGAGCAGCTGGAGATTTTTATCGAAGCCTCGCGCCGGCGCGGCGAGGCGCTGGATCATGTGCTGCTGTTCGGGCCGCCGGGCCTTGGCAAGACAACGCTCGCCCACATCATCGCGCGGGAGTGCGGCGTGAACCTGCGCCAGACCTCCGGGCCGGTGCTGGAACGTGCCGGTGATCTCGCGGCACTGCTCACCAATCTCGAACCGAACGATGTACTGTTCATTGACGAGATCCACCGCCTGAGTCCGGTGGTGGAAGAAATCCTCTATCCCGCCCTGGAGGATTACCAGCTCGACATCATGATCGGTGAGGGGCCAGCGGCACGTTCGGTAAAAATTGATCTGCCGCCCTTCACGCTGGTGGGCGCCACCACCCGGGCGGGCATGCTCACCAATCCCCTACGCGACCGCTTCGGCATTGTGGCCCGGCTGGAATTTTATTCTGCGGAAGACCTCGCCACCATCGTACGGCGTTCAGCCGGGCTGCTGCGCATGGACATGGACGACGAGGGCACGCTGGAAGTGGCCCGCCGTTCGCGGGGTACGCCCCGGATTGCCAACCGGCTGCTGCGCCGGGTGCGCGATTACGCCGACGTACGTTCCTCTGGTCGGGTGACCCGGGCCGTTGCCGATGCCGGTCTGGCGATGCTTGATGTCGACCCGGAAGGGCTCGACCTGATGGACCGCAAGCTGCTGCAGACCATGATCGACAAGTTCGGCGGCGGCCCGGTCGGTATCGACAACCTGGCCGCGGCCATCGGAGAGGAGCGCGAAACCATCGAGGACGTGCTCGAACCCTATCTGATCCAGCAGGGCTACCTGCAACGCACCGCCCGGGGCAGGGTGGCAACGCCGGCAGCCTATCGTCATTTCGGGGTGACCGGCCCGGAGCCCCTGGACGGACGCCTGTTCTGATGGAAGTCGGGCTGTCGGCTGCCTTTACCTTGCCGGTCAGGGTGTATTACGAAGACACCGATGCCGGCGGCGTGGTCTACCACGCCAACTACCTGCGCTTCATGGAGCGGGCGCGCAGCGAGTGGCTGTCCCATCTGAAGCTGGAGCACGGTCCGCTGGCCGCCGAGCACGACACCCTGTTTGTGGTGCGCGCCGCCCAGATCGAGTACCTGCGGCCGGCCCGCCTGTCCGACCTGCTGCAGGTGGAGGTGGCCATCCGTCAGATCCGCCGCAGCGCCATCGTGTTTGCGCAGCATATCCGTTGCGGCGAACACCTGTTGGTCACCGGCGAGATCACGGTCGTTGCGGTCAGTGCCAGCCGCTTCCGTCCGTGCGCGGTGCCGCCGCCGGTACTCGCAGCCTTGCAGCCCTGGCTGCCGCCAGCGTAAGCGGCAGACTCTGGTCTGGAAAGTCAAGGTCCATGAATCCGTTTCGTTACACCCTGCCACAGCGACAACTCCGGCGCCTCGCGTCGGATCCTCACCACTGGTACGCCCGGCTGGTGGTGATGGCATTCGCCGCGGCTGCGGGACTAGGCGCAGTGGTGCTCAACTGGCTGGGTGATCTCGCCCTGAAATGCTTCTTTCAGGTGTCCGCGTGGGCCTGGTGGCTGCCGCTGGTCTGGATGCCCGTCGTCACCCTGGCCGGCCTCGCCCTGACCCGCCGTTTCGCGCCGGGTGCGGCAGGCTCGGGAATCCCCCAGGTGATGTCGGCCATGAACGCGCAGCTGAACGATGACGAGCGCACGGGGCTGGTGTCGTTCCGCCTGTCGGTCGCCAAGCTGCTGCTGACTTCGCTCGGCCTGCTTGCCGGGCTGTCCTTGGGACGGGAGGGGCCCTCCGTCCAGGTTGCCGCGGGCATCATGCAAAGCGCCCGCGGCCTGCTTGGCAAGACCCTGGCGCCCGAGCGGACGGGGTTGCTGGTTGCCGGCGGCGCGGCTGGCGTCGCCGCGCGCACGCCAGCAAGCCGTGGCGATGAATTGCGGCTTAAAATGCGGCCCGACGAGGACATTCTGTCCGGCCAACCTGTCGACCTTCGCCGGTAACCTGCCGGCGGCCTGCGCGCACGGCATGCCGGCACGTGCGTGACCTCCTGAACCGGCATGGAGCCTTGATTTGAACGCCAACACTGATCTGTCTTTTATTGCCCTGGTGAGCAACGCCAGTGTGGTGGTGCAGTTGATCCTGGCGCTGCTGCTTGCCGTCTCGGGGTTTTCCTGGACCAGCATCTTTGCCAAAGGCTTCGGATTGGCGCGTGCGCGTCGCGCCACCGCGGCCTTTGAACACGAATTCTGGAATGCCGGCGACATCACCACGCTGTATCAGCAGGTCAGCAAAGACGAATCATCGCGTGACGCGCTGGAGCGGATTTTTGAGGCCGGCTTTCGGGAATTCCTGAAAGCCCGCCGGGCGCCCGGTGCCGACCCTGCCCTGGTGATGGAAGGCGCCCGGCGCGCCATGCGGGCAACCTTCCAGCGCGACATGGATGCGCTCGAGTCGAGCCTGAATTTTCTCGCCACCACCGGCTCGGTCAGTCCGTATGTCGGTCTGTTTGGCACCGTGTGGGGCATCATGAACGCGTTCCGGGGCCTGTCGAACGTCGGTCAGGCCACACTGGCCCAGGTCGCGCCGGGCATTGCGGAAGCCCTGGTGGCCACCGCGATGGGCCTGTTCGCCGCGATTCCGGCAGTGGTGGCCTACAACCGCTACACCCATGAGGTCGACCGGCTGGCGAGCCGTTTCGAGACCTTCATCGAGGAATTCTCCAACATCCTGCAGCGGCAGCTGGCGAGCAGCCCCGCCCCGGGGCGTTGATCGCGATGCGCCGTCCCCGTCGCGCTCTCAATCAGATCAACGTCGTGCCCTACATCGACGTGATGCTGGTGCTGCTGGTGATCTTCATGATCACCGCACCGCTGGTCACCCCTGGCACCATCGACCTGCCCCAGGTCGGCAAGGCCGCCGTCACGCCCGACCAGCCGCTCGAGGTGGATGTGCATAAGGATGGCACGCTGTCGGTGATCGACCGCACCGCCGGGGCCAGCGAAACCCATCTCGCCAAGGCCGACCTGCTGCCCTGGATCCGCGCCCGTCAGGTATTGCATCCCGATCAGCCGGTGGTGATTGCCGGTGACAAGGCCGTGCGCTACGAGTGGGTGCTGGACGTGATGGATGTCCTGCAACGGGCCCAGGTTCACCGGATCGGCCTGCTGGCGCGCGCGAAAGCCGGATGAACCGCGACAGCACCGCAACGGACCGGGCGGACTGGCTGCCCGCCAGCCTGCTGGCGGCAGGGGTGCATGCCGGATTCGCCCTGCTGCTGCTGGTGGGTGTGCAGTGGCGCAACCCCCCCGCGCCGCAGGCTCAGGCGGAATTGTGGAACAGTCTGCCGGCGGCCATCCCGGCCGAGCCGGTCCTGACGGTCAGCCCGCCAGTGCCCCTGCCAGGCGAGGCGCCAGCCCCGGCACCGCCCCTGTCGCCGCCGGCACCGCCCGCGCCGGAGCCGACCCCGATTGCAAAGCCCGCCATCGGCGAGGAGAAGCGTAAGCCGGCGAAGCCGGTCGACACCAAAGCCGTCGCCGATCGTGAGGAAGCCGATCGCGAAGCCAGGCAGGAGCAGGCGCTGCGCCGGCTGGATCAGGCGGCCCGGGAAAAACAGAAACAGGCGCAGGCCGACCTGGCCCTGCGCAAACTCGACCAGGACCTGCGCACGGATGCGGCGCGTCAGGCACAGACCACGCAGCGGGCCAATGCCCTGGCCAGCGCCAAGGATAGGATTGCCGCGCAAATCCGTGAGAAAGCCATCGTACCGCCTTCGGTGCCCGCGAAAATCTCGTGCCAGGTGAGCTTCGTGCTGCTGCCGGATGGCTCGGTGCTGGATGGCAGCCTGCATGTGCTGCATGGCAGCGGGGTGGCGGTGTACGACGAAGCCGTGCAGCGTGCGATCCTGGCAGCCCAACCGCTGCCCATGCCCGAGGATGTCAGCCTGCGGCGGGAACTGCGCGACATCCGGTTGACCTTTCAGAATGAACATTGATGCGGCCAGCTGGCCAAGGCCCTGCTGGCGAACCCGGCAGTACTGCGGTCAGGCTGGGTGGGTCGGCCACGCCGGCAAATGGAGAGAACAGATGACGACATTCAGGCGACACTTGCGGATCGGGAAAGTTTGGGCGCTGACCCTGCTGGTCGGAATGGTGGGGCTTGCCGGACTGGTATCCACCCCAGCGCAGGCCGAACTGGACATGGCGATCACCACGGAAGGCGTGCGCCAGATTCCGCTTGCCCTGCTGCCGCTGGCACAGGAGAACCTGCTGCCCAGTCCGGTGTTGGCGGTGGTGCAGGCCGACCTGGTGCGTTCAGGCCTGTTCCGCGCCGTGGACATCAGCGGCATCGTGCCGCTGCCCAGCGAAGCGAAACAGATCCGCATGGCCGATTTCCGCGCCCGCGACGCGCGGCAGGTGCTCACCGGCAGCGTGCAGCCGCAAGCCGATGGCCGGTTTCAGCTGCGCGTGCAACTGGTCGATGCCGTGACCGAGGCCGTCCGCATCAACCAGTCCTTCACGGTCGCGCCAGCGGCCTTGCGCCAGACCGCTCATCAGATTGCCGATGAGGTCTATCAGGAACTGACCGGGGAGCGGGGCGCGTTTTCCACCCGCATTGCGTACATTGTCAAGGGCGGTGGCCGATACCAGTTGAAGGTGGCCGACGCCGACGCCTACAACGAACAGACCGTGCTCTCATCCCGCGAGCCGATCATTTCGCCGCGCTGGTCACCCGATGGCAAACGGATGGCGTACGTCAGTTTCGAGCTGAACCGTCCATCGGTGGTGGTGCAGAACCTGGCCACCGGCGAGCGCAAGACCGTGGCCAATTTCAAGGGCAACAACAGCGCCCCGGCCTGGTCGCCGGATGGGCGGCAGCTGGCCGTGACGCTGAGCCGGGATGGCATTGCGCAGATTTATGTGATGCCTGCCGATGGCAGTGGCCTGCCGCGCCGGGTGATGACGACCCGGGCGATTGATACCGAAGCCTGTTTCACGCCGGATGGCACCGCGCTGGTGTTCACGTCCGATCGTGGCGGCAGCCCACAGATTTATCGGGTACCGTTGAATGGCGGCAATGCCCAGCGGCTGACCTTCTCCGGAGCTTATAACGTCTCGCCCCGGATCAGTCCGGATGGCAGCAAGATGACTTATGTGCAGCAGTCCGGTTCCGTGTTCCGGGTGATGCTGCAGGACCTGGACTCGGGCCAGACCCAGACGCTGACCGATACGCAGCTCGATGAGTCGCCCAGCTTCTCGCCGAACGGCCGGATCATTCTTTATGCTACCCGGGTGGGTGGCAGGGGCGTGTTGGCCATGGTGTCGGCCGACGGTCGCGTGCGGCAGCGCTTCACCACCCAGGCTGGCGACGTGTACGAACCGGCCTGGGGCCCGTATCCCTGACCCGGGCCCGCCTGTCCGGATATTCCGGGCATTGTCCTGTGCTTGCGTGGCCGGCCCGGCGCCGGCCCGATCCCTCCTGGAGATCTGCCATGAAAACCGTTTTCGCATTGACCGCTGTCGCAACCGTCCTCCTTGCTGCATGCAGCAGCACCCCGACCACCCCGGTCAAGGTGGAGGAAGTGCGCACCACGCCAGCGCCGGAAGCGTCTGTGGTGAAGCCGGCCGCAGCCCCGGCCTCCTCTGCCGCCGTCACGCCAACCCAGCCGATTGCCCCGGCCAAGCCGCTGGAGGTGGCCGAGTCGATGGATGGGCCGTTCCCGCCCAAGGGTCAGGGGGGAGACCTCGGCAAGCGCACCATTTACTACGGCTTTGACGAATTTGCAGTGCCGGAAGACAGCAAACCGGTGGTCAGCGCGCACGCCGCCTTCCTGACCCGTCACGCCAAGGCCCACCTGCTGGTGCAGGGAAACTGTGATGAGCGCGGCAGCCGCGAATACAACCTGGCCCTGGGCATGCGCCGGGCAGAGGGGGTGAAGGCACTGCTGACCTTGTCCGGGGCGGCCGACGCACAGATCGAGGCAAGCAGTTTTGGCAAGGAAAAACCGGTGGATGCCGGTCATGACGAGAATGCGTGGGCCAAGAACCGTCGCGTTGATCTCGTCTATCAAGGGGAATGAGCATGCCCTTCGCAACTTTCCCGGCGGCCCGGGCGCTGCGGCGCCGTTGGTTCTCGCTGCCACTGGCGCTCGCCTTGCTGGGCGCCGTGACGACGGTCACCCTGCCGGCCCGGGCCGGGCTGTTCAGTGACGATGAAGCGCGCAAGGCCGTGGCAGACCTGCGGGCTGAGGTCCTGCAGCGCAATGCAGCGGACGACGCACGGCTCGCCCACCTTGAAACCAGCATTGATACGGTGCAACAGGCCACGCTGAAGCTGCAGGCGGCACTCGATCGTCTTGACCAGACTGTGCGCAATCTCGGGCTGCCAGCCTTGGCCTCGCAGATCGATGCGGTAGCCCAGGACCAGGCAAAACTGCGGGGTCAGCTGGAAGTGCAGGCCAACGACCTGCAGCAGGCACAAAAGCGCAGCAAAGAGTTTTACCTCGATCTGGATACCCGTCTACATGTGCTGGAAAGCGCGGCGGCCAAGGCTGCCGAGCAGGCCAAGGCGGGCGAGGGCGGCAATGCCGGCGACGGTGCCGCTGGAACCGGCAACGGCCAGCCGGCGCTGGCCGGGATCAACCCACCGGTGGCGGTTTCCCAGGGTAAACCTGGCCTGCCACCCGCCCCGCCATCGGTGGCCGAGAGCACGGCCTACGACAAAGCTTACCGGGCTTACAAGGAGGGCAGTTTCGGTCCGGCACTCAAGGCTTTCCAGGCGTTCGCGCGCACCTACACCAACAGCATCTACAGTCCGAATGTGGCGTACTGGATCGGCATGAGCCACTACCGCCTGAAGGATTACGGGGCCGCTGCCACTGCCTTGAAGGCCACCGCGAACGCCTACGCCGACAGCCCCAAGGCGGCAGACGCGCTGTTCAGTCTGGCCTCGGTGCAGCTCGATCAGAGTGACACGGCCGGCGCCCGGCAAACCCTGGAAGACCTGATCAACCGCTATCCCAACAGCGACCCTGCCGCCAAGGCCAAGCTGAAGCTGGGCCGGAAGTAGGCCGTCAGCGGCTGGGCCGTTCGGCCGGCAGGGCGGGCCGCCCGGCCCGTTCAACGCTGTTGGCGTTGGCAGCCCCCCAGTTTGAGCGGGCGTCCTGACCCTCCACGCGCGCCATGGCACGATGGTGTGCGTGTTCGCGGTATTCATGCACGGCCACCGGCAGCCCGGCAATGATCAGGGCGGCGACGAGCATGACACGGGTGTCGGGAGGGGTCATCAGGAATAAAACGAAGGCCAGACCAACAATGCTATGCGCCTTCGTGAATGCCTTCAAGCCTCATGTGTGGCTGCGGGTGGCCATACGCCGGGCGGCCGGCGACGGTCAGACGCCCCCGCCGGCCGCGCGTTGCGTGCAGGTGCATTGACCGGCAGGTCGGGAGTTCCTATAATAGCGGGCTTGGCTTTGATCGTTCATCACGGATTGTTTGTCTTGGTGCGCGAAAAGTCAGGTAGCAGTGCCGGCGGGTCGGTAGCTCAGTCGGTAGAGCAGCGGACTTTTAATCCGTTGGTCGCGGGTTCGAGTCCCGCCCGACCCACCAGTTTTGGTGATTCCTCGTTGATGCCGTTGCAGGGTGCGTTGGCCCACGCCGGGATTTGATCAGCGGGTGAAGATCCGGCTGGCAACAGCACTGTCAGCCATACGTCATGCCCGGAGGGTCGTTAGCTCAGCTGGTAGAGCAGCGGACTCTTAATCCGTAGGTCGACAGTTCGAATCTGTCACGACCCACCACTCCGAGCCCCTGGATCCGGACGGCTCTCCGCCGGAATCGGCACGGGGCACCCTGAGGCCGCTCGCGATGACCGGCAGCGTCGTCCTTCAGGCCAACCGGAACACCCTTCTGACTGCCTCCCTCGCCCTCTACGCCTGCTTCGCCACCCTCGGATTCTGCACGTCCAGCATCTTTGCGCGCTATCCGGCATTCCACCAGGCCTTCGCGCTGGACAATGCCCAATGGGCAATCCTGTTGTTTGCCCTGGGTTTCGGGGGCGTCTGTGCCTATCCACTGCAGCGTCCGGTGTTTGCGCGCTGGTCCAGTCGTCGGGTATTGGTACACGGTGGCCTGCTGTATTCCCTGCTGCTCCTGATCCTGCCGCATGCCCCGGCGCTGCCGGTGCTGTACGGACTGGCCTTTGCCATCGGCCTGACCATGAACGTGGTCAACGTGGCCGCCCAGATGCAGGTGCTCACCCTGCAGCGGCAGACCGGTCGGCGTCGCATGGGGCGACTGCACGCGATGTACTACGTCGGCACCGCCCTGGCGGCCCTGTTCGCGTCGCTGACGGCGGCGCTTGCGCTGGGGCTTGCCGCAGCCCTCGGCTGGGCAGGGCTGCTGTCGATGGTGGTGCTGACCATCGGCGCCGGCTGGCTGGCGGATGATGGGCCGCCGTCGAACCCTGTCGTCGCCGTATCGGCCAACCGCCGCGACCCCGTCACTCTGCTGGCATGGCTCAGTCTGCTGGGGTCGGCCTGTGAGGGTGCGCTGGCCGGCTGGGCAACGCTGTACCTCAGCCAGGGACTGTCCGCCAGCGCGGGACTTGCGGCGGCCGGCGTGGCCGTTTTTTCCGTAGCCATGATGATGGGACGGCTGCTCAGCGACTGGCTGGTGCAGCGCCTGGGCGGGCGACGGCTGCTGGTGCTCGGCTGTTCTGCCGGCGCCACAGTGCTGCTGCTGGCCGTGCTGGTGCAAACGCTGCCGGTCACCCTGGTTGCCCTGGCGGTGGCCGGCCTGGGGTTGGCCAGCCTGTTCCCTGTCCTGTTCCACGAAGCTGGCCACCATCCGGCGGATGCCATCGCCCGCGTGGCTGCCTTCGGCGCTGCCGGGTCGCTGCTCAGTCCGCTGCTGCTGGGCCCGGTCAGCAGCCATGCGCCGTTACTGGCGGTGCTCGGCGTGCTCGCCACCGGACTGGCCGGATGCGCGCTGGTGGCGCGGCGTTTGCCAGATGCCGCTACATCTGCCGGAACAGGTGGGAAAAGCTGCGGCTGACCTGCAGCACTTCGGGGTGCGCATGCAGATGAATCTGCAACCTGCCGGTGTCGTCCCGTTCGATGCGTTCAATGGCGCGGGCATTCACGATGGTGCCGCGATGCACCTGCCAAAACTGGGTCTCGTCGAGCTGATCCTGCAGTTCGCGCAGGGGCGTGCGGATGAGCCATTCCGCCGCTGCCGTCTGCACCCGGGTGTACTTCTCGTCTGACCGGAAAAACAGCACGTCATCCACGGCTACCAGTTTCAGCAAACGGCCATGCGCGGCCTGAAGCCAGCGCAGGTGGGTGGGACGTGCTTCGGCGCCAGGCTGCCGGCGAAGCAGGGCCTCGAGACCGGCCAGTCGGCTGGCCAGGTCATTCAGCGGTGCTGGCGCTGGCGGTCCGTCCGGGGCGGCCCAGGGCGATGGTGGCGCCACCGTCGGCGCAAGGGCAGCATCCTGCCGCAGGGCAAGGCGTTGTCGGATCCGGGCAACGGTACGGGCCAGCCGCTCGGGATCCGCCGGCTTCAACAGGTAGTCGATGGCTCCCTGCTCGAAGGCGTCCACGGCATATTGATCGTAAGCCGTCACAAACACGATTTCGCAGGGGGGGCCCTCCAGTCTGCTGATCTCATGAGCGGCTTCGATGCCGGTCAGCACCGGCATGCGGATATCCAGGAAGACCACCTCGGGTTGCAGGGTGGCAACCATTTCCACGGCTTCCCGGCCTTCGCGTGCTTCGCCGGCCACCTGCAGGTCCGGCCACGCCTCCTGCAGGCGGGTGCGCAACTGCGCCCGCAATAGGCGTTCGTCATCGGCAATCAGCGCCCGCACAGGCTTCATGCCCTGCCCATCCGGTTCAGGGGGCACCATCGGCAGACAGCGTGCCGCCGGTGGTCCGGATCTCGCCGGCGGATCGTACCTCGCCCGCGGGCCAGATGTCGCCGGTGGAAGCGCCGACCGGGGTCGAGGCAACGCGATAGGGCAAGCGGACCGTGGCCTGTGCCCCCATCGGCGAATTTGGCACAAGCTGGATGCTGGCCTGACCCGGGTACAGCAATGCCAGTCGCTCCGCGATGTTGCGCAGCCCCAATCCGGAGCCGGCCGTCTTCTGGCCTGCCGTCAGACCGATTCCGGTGTCCGTGACGGCCACCACCAGGGCGCCGTCTTCGATCGAGGCCGAGACCCGCACGATGCCACCTTCCGCCTTCGGTTCCAGGCCGTGACGGATGGCGTTTTCCACCAGGGATTGCAGCAGCATCGGAGGAAATTCGGCGGAACGCAGCCCCTCCGGCACGGCCAGGTCGATCTGCAGACGGTCTTCCATCCGCACTTTCAGGATTTCCAGGTAGGCACCGACCAGATCCATCTCCCGACCCAGCTGCGAGCCGGAATCGCGCATCTGCGGCAGGGCGGAACGCAGGTATTGGATCAGGTGGCGCTGCATGGCGGCCGCCCTTGGCGGGTCGGTTTCGATCAGATATTCCACCGATGCCAGGGTATTGAACAGGAAATGGGGTTCCACCTGTGCCTGCAGGGTCTGCAGCTGTGCCTGCGCCAACTGGAAACGCAGGGCTTCGCGCTCGGCGCTGGCTTCAGCCGCCGCGGCCTGGGTGGTGGCCTCGGCCGCCTGGGCCTCGGCGACGGTGGCGCGCGCCTCCGATTTCTGCGCCTCACGCATCACCAGTCGGGCCGCCAGCAGATACAGGATCACCAGAAGGACCAGGCCCTCCAGCGCATCCCGCAGCCAGGTGCGCCACGTGGGTTGCGACGCGTCAACGCTGGTGGTGTCCTCGTCCTCGTCCTCGGCGTTTGCATCTGCGGTCTTGGCATCCGCGTCTCTCGCATCCGGTCGGTCTGCCGGCGTCATGCCCTTGGGGGTGGCACTGGTCTGTGCCGGACTGGCCTGGACGGGACTGCGTGAAGCAGCAATGCCTGAAGCGGCACTGCCTGGAGCGGGACTGCCTGAAGCGGCACTGCCTGGAGCGGGACTGATCGGGGCGGGATTGGTTTGCGCGAGCTTGGCGTGCGCGGCATCGCCTGTCACCGGCGGAGCAGGGCCATCCTTCGTCACGCTGATCCTGCCTTCCCGGCTACGAACCGTAATGCCGTCCCAGCCGATGTGCACCTCTTCAGCCGAGCCTGGCTCGGTTTTGGCGATGGTTGCGGCATCCGGGCTAGGCTTGGCCGGGTCGGCCGCGGCCGGCGACGCACTGTCCGGCCCGCTGTGGCCGGACGGGTGGCGGCTGGCGTGGCGATGGTGAACGCTGGCCGAGTCTTCATCCCATTGCAGGATGTTGTGGGTCAGCACGTGCTGTGCAAACAGGGCAAGCAGCCCCAGCAGGGCCAGCCGCGACCAGCTTTGCCGGCCGGCCCAGCGTGCCGCCTCGCGGGCGCTGCGGGCAAACAGGCCGGTCAGCCGGGTCCAGGCAGCCTGCAGCGGCAGAAACAGGTTGGCTTTCATGCGCAAACGATACCGGTGTTGAGCAGGGCTGTCGCGGCAGCCATCGGCGGAGGGCTGACCTGGTAGTGGCTGGCCAGTCCGGCATTGGCGGCGATCAGCGCCAGGGTGATCAGGGCGCTGCACACCCCGGCCAGCAGGCGGGTGCTGCGGGCCGGGGTGCGCATCGCGGCAGCGCGTTGTTCGCGCGGAAGGTGCGGGGCGGTCGAGGTTGTCATGATGGTGGTCTCCGTTGAGGTGCCAGCCGTGCTGGCGTGGAAACACTGTCGCGCAAGCTGTCTGCGACGGGTACGCCTTTGCGACGAACGGTTGCTGGCACGCGACGAAATGCAGGCAGGCGCGATGAAGCGCCGTGGGATGCTGCGCTTTGGCAGTTTCTTACGCCAGGTCTGGCCTGCAGGCGCGCAGATTGGATGCACACGCGCGATCCGGCCCGGGGGCACGCAAATTCACGAAAATTCTTTTGGTTTTACTCTGGCGAAACCCCGAGCGGTAGATCATAGTAAGAGAACGTCAATCACGCGCCAGATCAGGCGCGGTGCGGTGATCCATCGTTTGTTCAGGGGGCCCGGCGGGCCCCGCCAAGGAGCAGGAAATGAAGGTGCAATTGGTTGGGTACGGCGTGCTGGCGCTGTGTGCAGTCAATCTGGTCCCGGTAACGGGAGCGTTCGACGGAATGCCCGACCGGCTTGCCGTCACTACGCCTGCGCTGGTCGAGCCGCTGCCCCCTGCCCATGCCCGGCCCATCCCCGACAGTCGTGTGGCCACCATCAGTGCCTTGCATGGCGTGGACGGCGCAATCGCCGCTGCATCGGTTCCGGCCGTGCCAACGGTCCGGTCGCCCGGCGCCATGGCGCATGCCAGTGCTCCGGGCAGCTACTTCGGCATCGATCATTATCTGGCCGACCGGCTGGAGCCGGTGGCGGAGCCCGTCGGCCACCCGTAAGCCGGCCCACTCCCTAAGCTGGGCCACCGCTGAGCTGGATCACCCGTCAGCTGGATCACCCCTAAGCCTGACCATGCGTCAGCCGGGCTGACGTGAGCCGGTCTGGGAGTCTGCCTTTGCAGCCCGGGCTTCGCAGCGGGCAGGATTCAGTTCGGCAGCAAGCGCTGCGCAACTTTCAGCAGATCGTTGCCGTCGACCGGCTTCAACACCCAGCCGGTTGCGCCCGCCCGTTTGGCCTCGTCCTTGCGGGCCTGCTGTGATTCCGTGGTCAGCGCCAGGATCGGGGCAAAGCGCACCAGGGTGCGCGCCGCCTTGATGAACTCCAGTCCATTCATCTTGGGCATGTTGATGTCGGTGATGATCAGGTCGGGCCGAAGGCCGCCTTTCAGGTGCCCCATGGCCGCCTCGCCATCTTCGGCCGTTTGCACCTGGTAACCGGCACCGGTGAAAAGCTGACGCATGCTCAGTTGCATGGTGCGGGAGTCGTCGACAAGCAGGACGGTTTTCATGGATCTTCCTTGATGCGGTGGAAAAGGACGGGCTTTAGAACAGTTCGATGATATCGGCTGCTTTGGCACCGCCTGGTTGCGGGTTGGCGGAACGCCCGGCGACCGCAGCAAAGTCGCGTTCGAAACGGGCAATGTTTTCTTCGAAGGGAGGCAGTTCAAGCACTGGCCGGGGCTCGGTGCACTGGTGTTCCAGGGTGTGCAGGTGACCGTCCATCAGATCCAGGCCTTGCGCTACCTTTTCGATGCGCTGGCGGGTGACGTCCTGCACCTGCAGGCGGCCCAGCGCGCTGGCCACTTCCGCCCGGTTGCTACCGGAGTCCAGCCCGAGGGTGCCGGCCTGCGCGCGCAGTTCGGCAAATTCCTCCACCACGTGGTGGATGCGTTCTTCCGTGTCCTGCACGGCGCGCAGCGCGCCGCTCAGGTCAAGGCCGGCGCTGCGGGTGTGAACCACACCCAGCAGCAGACGCAGGTCTTCGGCGATCTGATGGGTAGACTCTTCCAGGCCTGCTGATATCTGGCGAACGGCATCATCACTTTGATTGGCCAGCTTGCGCACTTCGTCGGCCACGACGCGGAAGCCACGGCCCGATTCGCCGGCATGGGCGGCCTCGATGGCCGCGTTCA
This sequence comes from uncultured Ferrovum sp., assembly GCA_903863375.1. Lineage (GTDB taxonomy): Bacteria > Pseudomonadota > Gammaproteobacteria > Burkholderiales > Ferrovaceae > CAIVHB01. The sequence continues at coordinate 36,270 of CAIPBT010000008.1, read as the reverse complement.
GGGCAAGCAGGTTGGTTTGCCGCGAGATGTTGCCGATCAGCTTGACCAGGTCCTGCAGTCGGTCGATGCGGCCAAGTGCGGTGGCAACCCGGGCATTGTCCTCGTGGGCCGAAGCTTCGGCAGCCTCCTTCGAGGCCTGCAGTTCTGCCAGCGCATGATGTTGAACCCGCAGTTCGTGAGAGGCGAGGTCGGACAGGTTGTGGGCGCGCTCAAACGCCTGATTCACCATGCCCTGCAGGGTGCCCACCTGCTGTTCCAGGCGCATCAGCCGCTCCAGCATGTCGAGCGCGGCGTCTTCGGTCACCTGGTTGACGCCGTGCAACTGCACATTCATCAGCCGGCCAAAGGCCTGTAGTGCGGCAAGTTCACGCGCTACCGTGCCCGCGTCGAGGGCCGCCTTGTCGGTCGCGTCTGCCGGCACGGGGGGCGACACACCCGCCCGGCGCTGCAGCAGCAGCAGGCCGACGGCGGCATTGCCCGCCAGCAACGGCAGCGTTGCGCCGGGCAGCATCGTGACGCCAACGCCTGACAGCGTTGCGCTGATCAGAAACCAAATGGCTTCAAATCTTATTTGTCTAATAAAATTCACGCTTTAGAACTCATATGTCACCGACCAGATCAAAACATAATGAGTCCCCCCCGACCAGTAAAATCGGGCAATCCGCACAAAAATTGACATAAACGGCAGTCAGAAACCGTCCGCTGCTGTCATGGACAAAGATCCTGCGGCCTGGCGCCTCAGGCGCGGCGGTGCATCTTGCCGGCAACCACGGCCACATAGACCTCGCGCAGGAAGCACACCAGGCTGATCACCAGTGTGGCCATCGACACGATGAACAGGCCGGCAATGGCACGTCCCAGGTCGATCTGGGTGAGGGCGCTGATGAATCCGGTGGTGACCACCAGGCACACCATCAGAGCCGCAAACACGGCAAAGAAGATCGACTGATACATCAGCCGTGCCCGGTCATCCAGGGAGGCGATTTCCTCCGCGTCTTCCGTCTGTTGCCGTCGCAGTCTGGCCGCCTGTTCCGAAGGATGGGCGAGGTCCTCTTGTGGGGTCAGCGACGAGATGCCACCATCTGGCGCTGCAACGGTATTCGTCGCGGGCGGCAGCGGGCTGTTGGTGCTGATCGTTGGCGGATCGGCTGTCATGAATCCTGAGGCCGGCTGCCCGGTGCCGGTCAGTCCCAAACCCGCCGATGCCAGGCCTGACAGCCGGTCGCGCGCGGCGGCGGCCAGGTCGGCGCGGTCGTCCTCGCGCTGCAGCAGATAGCGGCGACGGTCCACCACCCGGGCAAGACGGCTGCTGAGCACGTTCATCAGGCCGGCGATGCCCGTCAGCAGAAAGACGGGCGCCACCGCCAGCTGGATGGCGTGGGTGATGGTGAGCAGATTGTTTTCCATGGGGGAGCCGGAACCAACCGGTGCCTTTTCGATCGCAGCAACGAACGCGGATTCTGTCGGCAAACCGCCGGTCCGGCAATCAAAGGAGCAAACATGCCCGAAGGTACGATGCACACGGTCATCCAGCTGACCGTCAACGGTAAGGTCACCAAACTCGACCTCGACGATCCCGACATGCCTCTGCTGTATGCCCTGCGTAATGAGCTGGGTCTGCGCGGCCCGCGTTTCGGCTGCGGACTGGGCCAGTGTGGGGCGTGTACCGTCCATCTCGACGGCACCGCGGTACGTTCGTGCAGCATCCCCTGCTCGGTAGCGGCCGGTCACGACGTACGCACCCTGGAAGGCCTGGCCAACGGCAAGGACCTGCATCCCCTGCAGACCGCGTTCATCGAAGAACAGGCCGCCCAGTGCGGCTACTGCATCAACGGCATGATCATGCAGGCGGCCGATTTGCTGTCGCGCAATGCCCGGCCAACGGAAGAAGAGGTGCGCCAGGCCCTGGCCGGCAACCTTTGCCGCTGCGGCAGTCACGCCCGGGTTCTGCGGGCGGTCCAGCGTGCCGTGGGCACCCTCGCGGTTCCGGCCGCTGCCAAGTCGAAATCGGTCTGAGGAGGTCCCAGAGCATGCAAACCCGTCGTCAATTCTTGCAGACCGCCGGTGGCTGGCTGGTTGCCTTTAACGTGCCGTTGGCAGCCGATGCTGCCGACCAGCCCTATGCCAATGGCCCGGGCGCCCTCCCGGTGGCACCCCTTCCGCCTTCCCGGCCGGTGGCGGCGACCAAGGCCGCCCCGTTTCCTTCAAAACCGGCCGACCGCGTGGAAGGTTTCCTGCGCCTGACGCCGGAAGGGCGCCTGGAAGTGTTCTCGGGCAAGGTCGATCTGGGCACCGGGGTGAAAACCGCGCTGTCGCAGATGGTGGCCGAAGAACTCGACATGCCGCTCGACAGCCTGGACCTGATCCAGGGCGATACGGCACGGACGCCCGACCAGGGACCCACCTACGGCAGCCTGTCGATCCAGAATGGCGGTACCCAGTTGCGTCAGGCTGCGGCCACCCTGCGCGCGGCGCTCGGCAGGGCGGCGGCGCAGCAGTGGTCGGTTGATCCGGCCACGGTGACCTTCAGCAATGGACGCGTCCGGGGCACTGATGGCCGCAGCCTGCGCTACCAGGAACTGGTCGCGGCCGGCCCGCTCGAGCTGGCCCTGGATACCAAGGCGGTGCTGAAAGACCCGGCCAAGCACGAGGTGGTTGGCCGCTCGGTCGCGCGCCCCGAGATTGCAGACATCGTGACCGGTGCGCACATCTACATGCAGGATTTCCGCCGGCGCGACATGGTGCATGCCCGCGTGGTGCGGCCCTCCAGCGTGCGTGGCACGCTGAAGGGGTTCGACGACAGCGCGTGCAAGGCCATTCCCGGCTACCTGCGCACGGTGCGCGAGGGCAATTTCCTGGCCGTGGTGGCAGACCGCGAATGGTCAGCCATCAAGGCCGCCCGCGCCCTGAAGACCGAATGGACGGACTGGGCCGGCCTGCCGGAGCAGTCGGCCCTCTGGAAGCATGTGCGCGAAAGCGCCGTCGCCAGTCATGACGAGCTGCAGAAGGACGGCGATGCCAAGGCCGAGCTCGCCAAACCACCGGTGCGCCGTGCCCGCCACACCTTCGACTTTGCCATGCACACGCATGGCTCGATTGGCCCATCCTGCGCGGTGGCCGAGTGGACGGATGGTGCCGTCACGGTGTGGACGGCCTCGCAGCAAACCCATCTGCTGCGCCAGCAGCTGGCCACCATGTTGACCCTGCCGGTCGAACAGGTGCGCTGCGTCTACCTGCCGGGGGCCGGCTGCTATGGCCGCAATGGCCACGAAGACGCGGCTGCCGATGCCGCCCTGGTGGCACGGGCCATGAAGCGCCCGGTGCGGGTGCAGTGGATGCGAGCCGACGAACATGGCTGGGATCCGAAGGGCCCGCCCACCCTGCTCGATTACGAGGCTGAGGTGGGGGCTGATGGCATGATCAGCGCCTGGCACTCGACCGGTTACATGGCCCACCGCCCGAAAAACGTGGCCGTGGCACTGGTCGCCGCCGAGCTTGCCGATCTCGCCCATGCCGATTCCTCCCCCGGCAACATCCAGGGATCCTTCGCGATCCAGTATCAGGTGCCGCACCGCCTGACCGAGGTGAACTGGCTGGCCGAGACGCCGCTGCGACCCTCCTGGATCCGCACCCCGGGCCGCATGCAGAACACCTTTGGCAACGAATCGATGATGGATGCGCTGGCGGTGCTGGCCGGCCGTGATCCGATCGAGTTCCGCCGGCGTCATCTGCAGGATCCGCGCGCTGATGACCTGCTGGCGCAGCTCGCCACCTTTGCGCGCTGGACGCCGGCGGTCTCGGGCAGCCGGCGCCAGGCCGGCCCGGTGGTACGCGGCCGGGGGGTCTCCTACGTCAAATACGAGCTGGTGCGCACCTACATCGGCCTGGTGGTCGATGTCAGCGTCAACCTGACCACCGGCCAGGTACGCGTGGACCATTGCCACGTGGCGCATGACTGCGGTCAGATCATCAATCCGGACGGGCTGCGCAACCAGATCGAAGGCAACATGATCCAGACGGTGAGCCGCACGCTGATCGAGGAAGTGAAATTCGACCGTTCGCAGGTCACCAGCCTGGACTGGGCCAGCTATCCGATCCTGCGCTACCCGGACGTACCGGAGATCTCGATTCACCTGATCAACCGGCCCAACGAAAAGCCCTGGGGAGCCGGCGAGCCCTCCGCCGCGGTAGTGCCGTCCGCCATCGCGAATGCGATTTTTGATGCGACGGGTGCCCGCCTGACGTCGGTGCCGTTCACGCCGGACAAGGTGCTGGCGGCGCTGGCTGCCGTGAAGCGTGCCTGAACGGATGGTGCATGCCGGCGGGTCAGTGACGGGGCTACAGCCATGCGTCTGAGGGTGCCGGTGCCGAGGGCGGCCATGCTTCTGGCTGCCTGTTCGGCCTTGCTCTCAGCCTGCAGTGCCGTGAACGTGCTGAACGCGGTCATTCCGTCTGGCGGCTACACGCTGCGCGCCAATCTGGCTTACGGCAGCGACGTCGACCAGCATCTCGACGTCTATGTGCCGGTGCAGCCGTGGACCGGGCCGGGACCCCGGCCCACGGTGATGTTTGTGCACGGCGGCAGTTGGGACAGCGGCAGCAAGGACATGTACAAGTTTGTCGCCGAGGCCATCACCAGCCGGGGCTGGACGGCGGTCGTCCCGGATTACCGCAAGTATCCCCGGGTACACTGGCCGGTATTCATGGACGATTGCACGGACGCGTTCCAGTGGGCCGGACAGCACGCGACCGAATGGGGCGGCGACGCCAACCGGATGATCGTGATGGGGCACTCTGCTGGCGCGCACATGGCGGCACTGCTGGCGCTGGACTCCCGCTATCTGGCACGGTTCCCGCAACCGGTGCGGCCGGCTGCCATGATCGGCCTGTCGGGCCCTTACGATTTCCTGCCGATCATCGGCCCGGAAATCCAGGAAATCTTTTCCACCGCCCCCGATCTGAACGAAACCCAGCCGATCCACTTCGCGCATGCCGGGGCACCGCCCCTGCTGCTGCTGCATGGCGCCGTGGACAACACCGTCTGGCCCAAGAACACCCAGAACCTTGCGGCACGCCTGCGGGTGCTCGGCGCGCCGGTGGAAGAGCACATCTACCCCGGCATCGATCACATTCGCATGGTGGTGACGCTGGCCCGGCCGTTCCGTTTCCGCTATGTGGTGCTGGACGACATCCAGCGTTTCGTCGATACCACCGTGGTTCACCAGGCCAGCCTGCCGTCCGGGTTTTCCTCGGCGCACAGCAGCCTGGGTGATCCAGCCACTGCCCTGCGCTGAGGGCGGCACTGCAGTCGCCGCAGCCGCCGCCGCAAGCCCGGCGGGCCGATTCTGGCGATCGCCTGACTAGTTCACCTTCATCGGCAGGATCACCATGAACATGCCCTGCAGGTGCAGGATGCGCTGCATGGCGAGGGCTGTCTGGTTGTGCAGGATGCGCGTCATCCAGTTGTCGTTGACAAAGATCAGCTTGCTGGCGAAGAAGATGCAGTTCGGGAATTCATCGCGCGCCTGCAGGGCCAGCTTGTTAAGCTCTGCCACCCGGTCGATGCCATAGGCCTCCAGGGCCTTCGCCGCCAGACCATGGCGATGGCAGAAATTGACGTAATAGGCACAGGCTTCCTGCACCTCGGCGCGCAATTCGTCGAGAGTGCCTGCCCCCCCGTAGGAGCGGGTGTCGACGGCGCCAACGCTCAGGAACACGAAATTGCGGAAGTGGTCCGGAAACAGCCGCTGCACCCACAGGATGGTGTGCATGCCGGCACCGCGACTGCGGCTGATCATGAACACGGCGGTGGGGGCGTCGGGGTCCAGCGCCGGGGGATGTGCCACCGGACCTTCTGGACTGCCCGCCAGTTCTTGGTCGATCTGGCGCATCTGCTGGCTGGTGGTGCGGTAATGTTGCCGGATCAGCAGGCACAGACCAACTACGCTGCTGGTGATCAGTGCCGTCACCCAGCCACCCTCGTAGAATTTTTCGACCAGCGTGACGATCAGGATCGATCCCGTCACCACGAAACCGACCATCGACAGCCCGAGACGTGAGACCCAGTGGGCATTCTCGCCGCGATGACGCCACCAGTAGATGCACAGGCCCAGCAAGGACATGGTGAAGGTGAGGAATACGTTGATGCTGTAGAGCACAGCCAGCAGGTCGACGTTGCCATGGCTCCACAACAGGATGGCGATCGCGGTCAGGCCCATCAGCACGATGCCGTGCTTGGTGACCAGCCGGTTGCTGAGCAGGCCGAACTGGTTCGGCACCCATTTGTCTTCGGCCATGTTGGCGAGCACGGCGGGGCCGCCGAGCAGGCCGGTGTTGGCGGCGACATACAGCAGCAGCCCCTCCAGCACCAGGGTGACGGTCAGGATCACCGAACTGATGCCATCCGGCAGGTGCCAGGAGGCGATCACCGAGCGGAACACCACGGCATTCAGGGTTTCGCCATTCGTGGATGGCACGGCATGCCACAGCAGATACAACAGGATGATGCCGGCCGCCGTGAAGGCGAGCGAGATGGCCATGTAGGCCATGGTCCATTTGCCGGTGTGCACGCGCGGCTCGGCCAGCACGTTGATGTTGTTCGAGACAGCCTCGATACCGGTATACGTGCCGCCGCCCAGGGAATAGGCCTTGAGGAACAGCGAGGCGGTGAATACCCAGCCCATCTGGTGGCTAAGGGTGGTGGTCTCGCGCACGGTGTCGTTCACCACACCGCCAAGCTCGCTGGCGCGCACCCCTACGCCGTAGACGATCAGCAGCACATGGGTCAGCACGAAGCCCAAGAAGATGGGTGTCAGGATCTTGATTGATTCCTTGACGCCGCGCAGGTTGAGCACCACCAGCAGGCCGGTGAGCAGCAACTCTGCCGGCAGCTTGATGCCCTGCCAGCTGGCCGGGCCGGAGCTGCAGACCGCATCCACGCCGCTGGCGACGGAAATCGCGATGGTCAGCACGTAGTCGACGATCAGCGCTGCGCCGCTGATCAGCCCGGCATAGGGGCCGAGCAGTGCGGTGGCAACCTTGTAGCCGCCCCCGCCGTTGGGAAACAGTTCGATCACCTGGTTGTAGGCCAGCGAGATCAGGAACACGGTGAGTGCCGTGGCCAGCGCCAGGTAGAGGCTGAGGTGGGTGTGCGTGCCCAGTGCCTTGAAGGCCTCTTCCGGGCCGTAGGCCGAGGATGAGAGACCGTCGGCACCCAGCCCGACCCAGGCAAAGAAGGCCATCAGGGTGATGTGCTGGCGGGTTTCCGGCGCCAGGGGGTCCCGCGGTGGACCGAACAGGAAATTCTGACAACGTTGCGTCAGGCTGACCTTGGGGGGGTTCGACGAATCCATGTTCACCTGGGACTAGGGTGGGTTTGTGCGCTGCGGAATACTACACCAAACCCATCTGAAGTCTGTATTTGTGGACTTAAGGCGATCGATGGACTGACAGCGCTAGCGGGCAGCCGGATGGGCACCGCAGGCGGCACGACTCAGGACGTCGGCTGGCGTCGTTTCAGCAGCGTTGCGAAGTCGGTGTTGCCGGTCAGGTCAAACGGCACTTCCAGGGCGAAGGGTGACAACACGGCGCGTCCGGTCACCCGGTAGCGCAAGTTGCCACCCGGGGCGTGCAGCATGTCGCCCAGGGTTCGCAGCAGCACGTCGCTTCGGGTGTGCAGGGTCACTTCCAGCAAGGCATCGCCCTGGGCGGGCAGTTCGATCGGGGCCAGTGTGTGGCCGTCCGCGAACAGGCGCTCGTTCAGTTGCACCTCCAGGCTCAGGGTCGATAGCGGCAGTGCCAGCCGGTTCGGGTTATGCACCTGCAGTACCAGCACGACATCCGGATCGCTCAGCCGCAGGTGCTGCATCCTCCAGTCCGCCACCCGGATCTCGGGTTTGGCCGGCAAGGGCGAGAGTCCGGCGCAACCGCAGAGAATGATTCCTGCCACACACAGAAGCGCTTTACGCATTCCTTCACGTATGAGGTAATTCCGGACGCGATGCGGGCGGCTAGACTTGAAGCGGTGCAGTAGGGAAAGTCGCAAGATTATTGCTCTAAATGGCTTTTCTGGATGTGCCTAGCATTTGTACACTTGTTCACAAGTCTGGGTTACCCCCGGACTTCCGGGATCATAGCGGTCCCGGCCCATTCTCAAGATATCCGGCACCTGGTGCCGGATCAGTCGACCGGCACCAGGTGCCGGAACCGGGGAAACCTGCATGCATTACACGCTCGACATCGCCAGCCTGACGGATGCCGGCAAGGTCCGCCAGCACAACGAGGACAGCATCAGCCACCGCGTGGATTCCGGCGTGCTGGTGCTGGCCGATGGCATGGGCGGATATCAGGCCGGCGAGGTGGCCAGCGCCCTCGCCACCGAACTGGTTGCCGAGGGGCTGCACGCCCGTTGCAGCCGCCCTGCGTCGGCCAAGCCGGTGTCTACCGCCATGCTAAGCCGCTGGATCGACGAGCAGGTGCACGCTGCCAATGCTGCCATCCTGGGGCGCTCGCGCACTGATCCGCGCTGCGCCGGCATGGGTGCAACCCTCGCGCTGACGGTGTTTCATGGCCGCACCGTGGTGGTTGGACACGTTGGCGATTCGCGCGTCTATCGTCTGCGCCGGGGCGAACTGGTGGCCCTGACCCGCGATCATTCCCTGCTGGAAGAGCAGGTGCGCAATGGCTTCATGACCCGCGAACAGGCCCGCCACTCGCACAATCGCAATGTGGTGACGCGGGCCCTTGGGGTGGAGCAAGATGTGGATACCGAGATCCAGATCTTTGATGTTCGCCCAGGCGATGTGTTCATGTTGTGCTCGGATGGTCTGACCGACATGCTCGACGATGCCGTGATCGCCGAAACCTTGACGCCGCTGCAGGACAATCTGCCACTGGCCGTCCGGCAGCTGGTGCAGGCTGCCAATGACTGTGGCGGGCGCGACAACATCGCCGTGATCCTCGCGCGCGTCCGCGGCCAGGAATCCTGGTGGTCGCGACTGTACGAATTCTTGCGCAAGGCGGCCTGATCCATGGCGAAACTGCTGATTACCCTGGATGGTGCCCAGGTCGGTGAAATCGAGATCGCCAAGGAGCGCATCACGATCGGCCGGCGGGCAGACAATGACATCCAGCTGGACCACATCGCCGTTAGTGGCCAGCACGCTGTGGTGGGCACCATCCTGAACGACTCCTTCCTCGAGGATCTCGGCAGCACCAACGGCACCCTGGTCAATGGCTCGGCGGTGCGCAAGCATTTCCTGCGCAACGGTGACCTGATCGAAATCGGCCGCCACCGCCTGCGCTTCATCGGCGACCAGGTCGCACCGCGTGAGGCAGCCGACTTCGAAAAAACCATGGTGCTGAACCGCCCGATCAGTGGGGTCAGACCTTCTGCTCCGGCCGGAGTCCACTCGACCACGCTCGCCGACCGGCCGGGCCCCGGCGGCCTGCCTGCGTCGGCACCGTCGGTCGCGCCCGCCGTGACGCGCCCGGTTGCGCCGCAGCCGGCTGCGCTGTACCCAGGCCCTTCGGTGCCGATCGCCCAGCCGGTCATGGCGGCGGCTGTGCCCCGGCCAGGCGCCGCAGCGGACGAAACCAGCGGCGCCCTGGCGGCCCTGCTCGAATCCCAGCAGGCGCTGCAGTCGCATTTTCCGGACAAGGCACCGATTGTGCTGCCCACCGCCGGCGGCTGGCCCCAGCCAGCAGTCAGCTTGCAGCCGGCAACAAGCCTGCAGCCTGCGCCAACCCTCCATCCTGCGCCAAGCACGCCCTCATCCGCGGCCACCGCACCGCTGGTCGCGCCAGCCCGACAGACCCTATCGGCGCCTGATCATGCGCCAGTTCCGCCAGCCCCGGTTCCGCCAGCCCCACTATCGGCCAGCCCGGCGCTGCAGCCCGGCATGGCGACCGCCAGCGATGCCGGAACGGCCCGGCTGATGGTGCTGAACGGTCCGGCGGCAGGCCGTGTGCTGGAAATCAGCAAACCGCTCACCACCATTGGCCGACCTGGCGTTCAGGTTGCCGTGATCAGCCGGCGCGGCGACGGCTACCACCTGGCCCAGGTGGAGGGCGCAACCCCGCTGCTGCTGCGCGGACAGCCCCTGCCAGCCCATGCGGTGGCCCTGGCTGCCCACGACCTGCTGGAAATCGCCGGCATCAAGCTCGAGTTTTTCTTCGAGCACTGACCTCGGGCGACTCAATCCTCGTCCGGCTTCGCCGTAAAAGGACGGTGGCGGGACTTGCGATCGCAGGATTCCCCCGCCACACTGGCAGGCTTGCGTCCGGCAGAATTCAGCGGTTCTCGTTTCAGGGGGGGGCGGGCGGTCGTCAATCAGGATCACAAGAGCGGGCGCGAACCGGCAGGGCGCTCGAGAGGAAGCAATGGTCGATTTCATCGGTAAGGCCAAGTCATTCATTCCCGGCGCGGGAGAATTGTCGCTTGTGCCGCCAGACAGCACCCCCAGCGGTAAAGCCAGTTTCGGCGGCAATGTGCCGCCCAAGGCGGCGAGCGGCCTGAACGCGCCGCCGGTTCCGGCCCCTGGTTCCCCATCGGCCTCCGACCCAGCCGCGGCGGCGCGCCGCACCATGGCCGCCGATCTGGCAACGCCGTTGGTCAAGCCACTGCCGGTCACCCGGCAATCGCGCTCACAGCGCATCCAGGAGATCGGCGAGCGCATCCTGGCTGCGGTCAGTCCCGAAGACGCGATTGCCGACGCTGGCCAGGAAATCTGCGACCTGTTTGGGGCTGACCGCATCACGGTGTATGTGGTGACGGAAGATCGCACGTCGATCGTGGCGCGCATCAAGACCGGGCTTGCCACCTTTCGCGACCTGAAGCTGCCGATCACCGAAACCAGCATCGCCGGGTATTGCGCCTTCCACCGCCTCACCATGAATTTCCGCGACGTCTACGACGACGCCGAGCTGAAACTGATCAATCCGCGCCTCACCTTTCTGCGCGAGGTGGATCGCCGCACCGGTTATCGCACCCGGCAGATGCTGGTGATGCCGGTGTTGCAGCAGACCGAAGGCCAAAGCGAGACCCTGCTGGGGGTGATCCAGCTGATCAACGCCCGCCAGGGCGATGTCTTCTCGGATGAGGCGGTCGGCAGCATGGCCGAATTTGCCCGCCATCTGTCTAACGCGCTGCGCCCCCGCGCCGGTGGACCGATCACCGGCATCTACGATCATCTGGTCACCGACGGCGCGCTGACCTCCGGCGAACTGGAATTGGCCACGCGCACGTCGCGACGCAAGCAGCGCGACCTGGAAGACGTGCTGATCGAAGACTTCCAGCTGCGGCCAGCGCAGATCGGTGCCGCCCTGGCCCGCTACTATGGCCTTGATTACGAGGGATTCCGACCCGACCGGATGCGCCCGCCCGAGCTGCTGCGCAACCTGAAGCGCGAGTTCCTGGAGAGTTCCGGCTGGCTGCCGGTCGAGGAAATGCCCAGTGGGTCTATTGCCGTGGTGGCCTGGGACCCCGAGCGTGTCCGCTCCAACCACAGCGCCCGCAACGTATTCGGGCGGCGCGAGATCGTGTACCGGGTGACCACCCAGCGCGAATTCGGCCAGCTGCTCGACCTGTTTTTCGGCGAAACCGGGGGCATGGAAGCCAGCCCGATCGGCGAGCTGCTGCAGAACCTGAGCGACGAGCCGGCCGACGAGGCCAGCCAGTTCAATCCCGACGACATCACCGCCGCCTCGGAAAACGAGGTGGTGAAGCTGGTCAACAAGATCATCGTCGATGCGCACCGCATGGGCGCATCCGACATCCACGTCGAGCCGTATCCTGGCAATGCGCGCACCCTGGTGCGCTTCCGGCGCGACGGCACGCTGCAGAATTACATCGAGATTCCGGCCTCCTACCGCAATCCGGTCATCACGCGCCTGAAGATCATGTGCGATCTCGACATCTCCGAGAAGCGCAAGCCGCAGGATGGCAAGATCAAGTTCCGCCGCTACGGCCCGCTCGACATCGAATTGCGGGTGGCTACCATTCCGTCGGCGGGCGGCCTGGAAGATGTGGTGATGCGGATCCTGAGTTCGGGCACGCCGCTGCCGCTCGCCAAGATGTCGCTATCCGAGCGTAACCTGGCGCTGCTACAGGACATCATCGTCAAGCCGTACGGCCTGTTCCTGGTCTGCGGGCCGACCGGTTCCGGCAAGACCACTACCCTGCACGCCTGTCTGGCCGAAATCAACAAGCCCGAAACCAAGATCTGGACCGCGGAAGACCCGGTGGAAATCACCCAGAAGGGCCTGCGCCAGGTACAGATGAATCCGCGCGCCGGGTTGACCTTTGCCACGGCGATGCGTGCCTTCCTGCGGGCCGACCCCGACGTGATCATGGTTGGCGAAATGCGCGACGAGGAGACCGCCTCCACCGGCGTCGAAGCCTCGCTGACCGGCCACCTGGTGATGTCCACGCTGCACACCAACAGCGCCCCGGAAAGCGTGGTGCGTCTGCTCGATATCGGCATGGACCCCTTCAATTTTGCCGATGCGGTGCTGGGCATCCTGGCCCAGCGTCTGGCCAAGCGCGTGTGCGTGGAGTGCCGCCAGGCGTACGTCGCCGACGAGGCCGAACTGCAGCGGCTGGCCAACGAATATGCCAAGGAACTGATGTACTCGCCGGTCTGGAAGGCGGATCCGGAAGGTGCCATGAAGGGTCTGCTGACGGAATGGCGGCAACGCTTCGCCAACGCCGAGGGCAACATCGTGCTCTACAAGGCGGTGGGGTGCGACAGCTGCTCCGGCACCGGCTATCGCGGCCGGGTCGGCATCCACGAACTGATGGTTGGCAGCGAGCGCGTCAAGCGTTGCATCCAGGAGCGCGCCAACGTGGCGGTGCTGTTTGGGGTGGCGGTGGAGGAGGGCATGCGCACCCTCAAGCAGGACGGCATTGAAAAAGTCCTCGGCGGCATTACTGACATGGTGCAGATCCGCTCGGTCTGCATCAAATAAACCCCGCCCAGCCGGTTCGGCCGGTTCCTGCCGGACCCGCGCTGGGCGGTTCCTCGTCTGACGGCCGCCGCCCTGGCCAGACTGCCTTTTTACGGCACATCCTGTCCCAAATTGCCAAATTCGGTCGCGCCGGATCAGGAAAACTGAATCATGGGCGGCGCGAGCGACTGTATTTACGGGAAATTTTCCCGCTTTGAAGCTGGCACGCGGTTTGCTGGGAGAGGATCAGGACGCGGCAGCACGGCACACCGGCCGAGATCCGACCCGCTGGGGCAACCCGCCAGCGCGTTGCGATCCAGGCCATCCAGACCGGGCGTCGCGATTTCGGGCAACACACACTTCCAACGGAGACTGCACGCATGCAACGCAAACTGCAAAAGGGTTTCACCCTGATCGAACTGATGATCGTCGTGGCCATCGTCGGCATTCTGGCCGCCATCGCCATCCCGGCCTACCAGGACTACACGGTCCGCGCGAAGGTGAGTGAAGGTATCACCTCGGCTGACCAGATCCGCACCCAGATCGCCGATTTCTACGCCAGCCAGGGCCACATGCCGGCCGCCGCCAGTACCGGCGCCACCGGCACCACCGCCGGCCAGTTCCTGGTCGACCAGGCCAAGTACGTCAGCGAAATCGACTACGCCACCACGGGCGCGAAGGCGGCCACGCTGACCATCCTCTACCACCCGGGCAACCTGAGCTCGGCGATGACCTCGTCGACCAACTCGATCATCTTCACCGGCGCCGGCACCACCACGTCGGTGGCCTGGTCCTGCAAGAACGCCAGCAACACCATGCTGACCAAGTACCTGCCGGCCAACTGCCGTTAAGTGTTGCCCGGCTGCTGACCGCATCTTGGCTGCACTGGAAAACCCCGGCATTGCCGGGGTTTTTTCTTGATGGCAACGCTGGCGGCGCCGCAGCGCCCGCCCCGCCAGCCCCTCTGGATGGCCGGCTTCCTGCTGTTGCTGGCCTGCCTGTTCCTGACCTTTGGGGCCGGGCTGGGTGGGCCATTCCTGTTTGACGATTACCCCAATCTGCTCGGCAGCGCCGCGATGCGCGCCTGGAGCGAGCACCGTGGCTCGCTCGCCGCCGTGCTGCACGGGGCCGGGGCCGGTCCGCTCGGCCGCCCACTGGCCGTCACTACCCTGGCTCTCCAGCTGCAGTGGTTCGGCCCGCATCCCTGGCCGTTCAAATGCTTCAACCTGCTGGTCCATGCCCTGAGTGCCTGGGTAGTGTGGCGGCTGGCTGATGTCCTGTTCGCCCTGGCCGACAACGTGGCCGCGGGGCCGGGCGGGTCGGTCACCCCGCCGGTGGCAACGGTTTCTCTCCGCGACGGCCGCCGCGCACGCGCACGTTGGGCCTTTGCTGCTGCCCTGCTGTGGGCGGTCCATCCCCTGACGCTCACCACCGTGCTGTATGTGGTGCAGCGCATGACCGGCCTCGCCACCCTGTTCATGCTGCTCGCCCTCTGGCGCATCGTCACGATCCGCCAGCGCCTGGGTGCCGGACAGGCAGTTTCCTGGCTCGCCTGGGCGGTCGTTCCCTTGTGCGGAACGCTGGCCCTGGCGGCGAAGGAGAGCGGCATCCTGCTGGTGCTCTATGTGCTGGTGCTCGACCAGACCGTGCTGCGCGCCCAGGTCCTGCCCGCAACGGCCGCCCGGCAGTGGCGGCGCGGCATGTGGCTGCTGGTGTACCTGCCCGTGCTGCTGGCGCTGCTTAGCCTGCCGTGGTTGCTGCCGCGTCTGGTGGCCGGGTTTGCCGACCGCGAGTTCACGCTGGGGCAGCGCCTGTTCACCGAGGCGCGCATCGTCTGGCTGTACCTGCGCCTGCTGGTGTTGCCCGATCCATCGGCGTTTGGGCTCTATCACGACGATGTGGTGCTGTCGCAGGGCTGGTGGCAACCGGCCAGTACGGCAGGGGCGGTGCTGGCCCTGGCGGCCACCAGCGTGTTCGCCTGGTGGGCACGGCGCCGATCGCCCTGGTGGGGCCTGGCCTGGGGCTTCGTGCTGGCCAGTCAGATGCTGGAAAGCACGGTGGTGCCGCTTGAACTGATGCACGAACACCGCATGTATCTCGGCATGCTGGGGCCGATCCTGGCCCTGGTGGCTGTGGTGCGGGCCCGGCTCGCCGAGATGCCAGGGCGCCCGCTGTCGGTTCGGCTGGTATCCGCCCCGCTGATCCGGCTGCGCCGGGGGCTGGTCGGGCATCCTTGGGCGGCGCTGGTACTGCTGCCGCTGATCCTGGCCGCCGGCCTTGCCACGGCCGGCCGCGCGGCCGCCTGGCGCAATCCGCTGGGCATGATGCAGCTCGAGGTGCTGCACCATCCGGCGTCCGTGCATGCAACTTATGATCTGGCGGTGCTGTACGGCGAACTGGCGGAGAGCAGCCACGATGCGGCGGAGCGGCAGCGGCTGTTTGCCTTGGCGATCGCCTGGGCCGGCCGTGCCCAGGCGATCGATCCGCGCCTGGAAAAAACCCTGGCCGGTTATATTCTGGTGTGTAGCGAAGGCGGCTGCGTTCCGCCGCCCGATGCCTTCGCGCGACTGCAGGGACTCCTGCGCACTGGCCCGCGGGCCGATCTGATGGTGGCGGATGTGTTAGCGCTGATGAATTGCCAAGCCGATCGAAGCTGCCATTTTGCTGCCGCAGACCTGCTCGGCTGCATCGATGCCCTGCACGCCAATCCCCGGGTAAGCCCGGCGGCATGGGCCATGCTGGGCAATGCCGAAGTGGTGCTGCGCGAGGTGGTATCGCGCGGCGGCGCGGTGACCGCTGCGCCGACGGCGCGGCCGGCCGTGGCGGGAGGCGGGCGCTGATGCGCCGGTTGCCCCTGCTGCCCTGGCTGCGGCATGGCCTGGTGCCGAACTGGGTGCTGCTGCTGCTCACCTTCGCCTGTTTTGCGCCGGGTCTTTCCGGGCCACTGGTGCTGGACGATGATCCGCAACTGGGGCCTCTGCTGCAGGCGTTTTCCCATGGCCGCCCGGACTGGCATGCCCTGCCGCCGCTGCTGCACAGTGAGGCCGGCCCGGGTGGCCGGCCAGTGGCGATGGCGAGCTTTGTGGCCAGCCTGTGGCTGCACGGTGGCAAGGCCTTCGGCGGCCTGTTCGACAACCTGACGTTCGGCCTGAAATTCGACAACCTGCTGCTTCATCTGGCCTGCGGCGTGATCCTGCTGGCCTGGTTGCGCGCCCTGCGCCGTCTGGAGCATGCCCGGGTGTCGCACGCCGGCGGCGCGCGTGGCCCGTCTGGCGACGGCTGGGCGGTCCGGCTGGCACCCTGGGGCGTGACCGCTGTCTGGCTGCTGCATCCCATGCAGGTCAGCACCGTGCTGTACACCGTGCAACGCATGACCGAACTCAGCACGCTGTTCATGTTGCTCGGGCTGCTGGCCTACACCGAAGGCCGTCGCCTGCTCGCCCAGCAGCGTCCTCTGGGCGGCCGGGTGCTGCTGGCCGTGACCGGACTCGTGTGCCTGCCACTGGCCCTGTTCAGCAAGGAGAACGGCATCCTGTTGCTGCCGCTGTGCGCCTGTTTGGAGCTGACCGTGTTGCGCGGCTTTGGCGACGGCCGCACCCGTCGGCTGGTGGCTGGTTTCTATGCGCTGGTGCTGATGGTGCCAGGTGTGCTGGCGCTCACCGTGCTGCGCGCCCCGTTGTTGGCGTGGCTGCAGCCGGGCTACGCCTTTCGGGACTTCACGCTGGCGCAGCGCCTGCTCACCGAAGGGCGGGCCATCGGCTATTACGTGCTGGCCTGGTGCTGGCCTGCGCCCTCGTTGCTGGGGTTTTTCCATGATGGCCTGCGCCCGTCGCTCGACTGGCTGCATCCGCAGACCACGCTGATGGGCATCCTGCTGGTGGCCTTGCTGGTCTGGCTGGCGTTCGCGTTGCGCAGGCGCGCGCCGCTCGCCGCGCTGGGCCTGCTGGTGTTCCTGGTGGGACACCTGCTGGAATCCACCGCACTGCCGCTTGAGTTGCTGTTCGAGCATCGCAACTATTTCCCGTCGGTGGGCTTGACCCTGTTCTGCGCGGCACTGCCATGGCGGGGCCTGCTGCCGCCCCGACTGTGGTTGTACTCCGGGCCCTTTGCCCGGTCTGCCGCCAATCGGCGCACCCCCCGGCTGCTGCGCTGGACCCCATCCCGGCTGCTGTTGATCGGCCTGCTGGTGGCGCTGGCCGGGCTTTGTGCAAACCGGGCTTTTCTGTGGGGATCGGCGGAACGCCTGTATCCATCCCTGCTGGCCGCCGAACCGACGTCGCCGCGGCTGGCGGCCGTGTTCGCCAACAGCTATGCCAATGCCGGCCATTTCAGTGATGCGCAGGGATTTCTGGCTGGCCAGCACAGCCTGGGGGCGGCCCTGCAGCGGCTCGACATCGACTGTCTGGCGCGCGCCAGTTTCGATGATGGCCGTCTGGCGCCAGCCAGCACGCTGCAGCCGCGCTATCTCAGTCCGTATGAAGTGCAGCAGCTCGTGCACCTCGCCAACGACGCGCTGGAGCAACGCTGTGGCTTGCCGATTCCCTGGACCAGCGATCTGCTCGACCGACTGTCGCAACTGCCGGTCCAAAAATCGGCCGACCGGGCCCTGCTCGGCATTTACCGTGCCCACCTGCATCACGCCCAGCAACAGCTGCCCCAGGCGCTGGCGGCCCTGGCTGCGGCCCAGCAGGCCTCGTCCGCCTCGCCCTTGCCGCGCCTGCTGGCCGCCACGTGGCTGCTCGACGCCCACGATGCCGTGCAGGCTGGCCCGCTGGTAAAGGCCGTGTGTGCCGGTGCGGTGCCGGTCAGCGACGACTGGAAGGATACCTGCGGGGAACTGGCCCAGCGCCTGCAGGAGGTGCATCACTTGCAGGAACCGCACCACGCACAGGATCCGCAGGAGAAACATCCGGACAACCAGCCCGCTGAAATCCGACGTGCCGGATCGTTACCATTGAAGGGATTGCCACCGTGAGCGCACCGACTGCCCTGAGCATCATCATCCCGGCCCGCGACGAAGCAGCAGGCTTGCGTGTCCTGTTGCCCCAGCTGCGTACCGACTGGCCGGCAGCCCAGATCCTGGTGGTGGATGATGGCTCGACCGATCACACGCGCCTGCTGTGCGAGGAATGTGGTGTGGAGGTGCTGTCCCATCCACGCAGCCTTGGCAACGGCGCCGCCGTGAAGACCGGTGCTCGCGCCGCGCGTGGTGCCATCCTGGTGTTCATGGATGGTGATGGCCAGCATCGCGCCGCCGATGTCGGCCGTCTGCTCACCCGGCTGGAGCAGGGCTTCGACATGGTGGTCGGTACGCGGGCACGTGCCGGCCAGGCCGGTGCCCATCGCGCCCTGGCCAACGGCTTCTACAACCGTCTGGCCAGCTGGATGGTGGAAAGCCCGATCGAAGACCTCACCTCCGGGTTTCGCGCGGTGCGCGCCGAACGCTTCCGCCGGTTTTTGTACCTGCTGCCAAACACCTTCAGCTATCCCACCACCATCACGATGAGTTTTTTCCGGGCCGGATATCCGGTGGCCTACGAACCGATCGTTGCTCCGCCGCGGATCGGCCGCAGTCACCTGCGCATCTGGCGGGACGGTACGCGTTTTCTGCTGATCATCTTCAAGATCGGCACGCTGCATTCGCCGCTGAAGATTTTTTTGCCGATCAGCCTGCTGCTGTTTCTGACGGGTTGTGGCTGGTATGGCTACACCTTTGTCACTACCCACCGCTTCACCAACATGTCGGCCCTGTTGTTCATCAACGCCCTGCTGGTGTTCCTGATCGGGCTGGTGTCTGAACAGATTACGGCGCTCAACTATCGCGATTCCGACCGCTGATGAAGGCTGGTCCGCCACGACTGTTCGTGTTGACCCGAAACTTTCCTCCCCTGCGTGGCGGCATGGAGCGGCTGTTGCAGGAACTGGTGCAGCAGCTGCACGGACCCTTTGCGGTCAGTCTGTTTGGCCCGGCTGGATGTGCGGCCCACGCCCCGCCGGGTGCCAGTTGCAGTGCCCGTCCGCATCGCCCCTTACCGCGGTTTCTGCTGCAGACCCTGTGGGACGCCTGGCGTGCCGGGCGGCAACAGCCACCGGACTTGATCCTGTGTGGCAGTGGCCTGCTGGCGCCGGTCGGCTGGCTGCTTGGGCGTCTGCTGCGGGTGCCTGTGATGTCCTATCTGCATGGTCTGGATGTGGTCGCCGACCATCCGGTCTACCAGCGGGTGTGGGTGCCCGCCATCCGGCAACTGGATCATGTGGTGACCAACAGTGCGCACACCCGGTCGCTCGCGCTGGCGGCCGGCGTGTCGGCGGACCGGATCACGGTGGTCCACCCCGGTGTGCGTCGGCCCGCTGCGCCGAACACCGCGGCACTGGCAGCGTTCTGCCAGACCTGGCAGCTGCAGGGTCCGGTCCTGCTGAGTGTCGGGCGTCTCACCCGACGCAAGGGGCTGGAACCCTTCGTGCGCGAAGTGCTGCCGCGACTGCTCGAGCACCATCCGGGCCTGACCCTGCTGGTGGTGGGGGGCGCGGCCGTCAACGCCGCACAGGCCACGGATCAGGGGGTGCAGGGCGACGTGACGGCGGCGGCCGCCGCCGCGGGATTGGCCGGATGCCTGCGCTGGCTGGGCGATGTCGACGAGGACACCCTGCAGCTGGCCTACGCCAGCGCCGATGTGCTGGTGTTTCCGGTGCTGGCCCTGCCCGGTGATGTGGAGGGATTCGGCATGGTTGCCCTGGAGGCGGCTGCGGCCGGTTGCCCGACGGTGGCATACGCGGTTGGTGGCGTGCCAGAAGCCGTGGCCGCCGGGCAGTCTGGTCTGCTGGTGGCGGCGGGTGACGCGGCGGGCTTTGCGCAGGCCGTACAGACCGTGCTGGCGGGTGCGCTGCCCCGGCTGCAGGAAGATGCCTGCCGCTCCCATGCCGAGCGCTTTTCCTGGCTAACACGGGGTGCGGCGTTGACGGCAGCCTGCCTGGCCGTGTTGGCGGCGGCCAGGTCCTCGCGACGGATCTAAGCGATGCTGGCGGCGATCACGGTGACCCACCATCCGGATCTGGCCCTGCTGCGCGCGCAGCGGCAAAGCCTTCCTGCGGACTGCCTGTGGGTGCTGGTCGACAATGCCAGCCCGCCTGAAGCCTGTGCAGCCCTGCGCGCGTTGCTGACCGAGCTGCCAGGCCCCCAAACCCCAGGCCCCCAAACCCCTGGCCCCCAAACCCCTGGCCCCCAAACCCCAGGCATCCAAATCCCAGGCATCCAAATCCCAGGCGACCAGACCCCAGGCATCCAGACCCCACCTGTTCAGTTGATCTGCAATCGCGAGAATCTTGGTTTGGCGGCAGCGCTCAACCAGGGGGTGGCCAGTGCGGCGGCAGCGGGTGCTGGGTGGGTGCTGCTGCTGGATCAGGACAGCCTGCCCAAACCGGGCAGTGTGTCGCGGCTGTTGTCCGCCTGGAACACCCTGATGGCGGCGGGTGAGCCGGTCGGCGCGGTCGGTCCGGCCCTCTGGGACCCAGTCACCGGCATGTGGCATGGCTTTCATCAGCCGCAGGGCTGGCGCTGGTCACGGGTGTTTCCGGCACCTGATGCCTCGCCGGTGTCGTGCGCCAACCTGAATGGCAGCGGCACGCTGATGAGCGTGGCACGCTTTCAGGCTGCAGGCGGCCTGGCCGAGTCGTTTTTCATCGATCACGTCGATACCGAATGGGCCTTCCGGCTGCAGGCCCAGGGATATCGGTTGTTTGGGGTGCCGGCTGCGGTGTTCGAACATCGCATGGGCGTCGCCAGCCGCCGGATCTGGCTGGGTGGCTGGCGTCTGTGGCCGGTGCGCACCGCCCGACGTCATCGCTTTCTGTTTCG
The DNA here is from genome assembly GCA_903863375.1 of uncultured Ferrovum sp. Lineage (GTDB taxonomy): Bacteria > Pseudomonadota > Gammaproteobacteria > Burkholderiales > Ferrovaceae > CAIVHB01. Next base: position 15,470 of record CAIPBT010000008.1, on the reverse strand, counting down.
TAACGCCGTGCGATTGCTGCGCTGTGAGTATGTACCGCTGGTGTGGAAAGTCTGGGCAGTGCCCAAGCTGTTGCTGACCATTGCCGTGACACTCGCCATCGATTCCCAGCGCTGGCAGCAGCTGCGTGCGATGGTGCTGGGCGTCGTGGACGGCCTGCGCAGCGCGCGTCTGCAGGCCACCACGCGCAACCCCGATCTTCCGGCCGCCCGTCGCCATGACCGCGCCTGATTCCGCGCCGCAGACCCCCGGCGATGTGATCGGTCTGGTGCTGCATTTCCGCACACCGCAGCATACGGCCACCTGCCTGCAGTCGCTGCGTGCTGCCGGGATTCCGGACGTGGTGGTGGTCGACAATTCCGCCGACGGCGGGGCCTCCTGGCAGCAGCTGGAAGCGCTGCAGGCTGCCTGCCGCCGCGCCACGCCGGGTCCGGCACCGGCAGGCGTCATCCACCGGCTTGATCCGGGGCGCAATCTTGGCTTCGCCGCTGGTGTGGCGCTCGGCCTGTCGCGTGCCCGCGAACTTGGACCGCGGCCGGTGCTGCTGATCAATTCGGATGCGTGGTTGGCTGCGGACGCCCTGCCCACCCTACTGCCGCAGCTTGCGCAGGCGGACGTGGTGGTTCCGGCCCTGCGCGACCCGCAGACCCTGGCCGGACCGCCCCCGTTTCATCACTATCACCGCGCCACCGGGCTGCTGTTTGCCCAAGCGCATGGACTGGACTGTGTACAGGTGCCCTGTGGCTGTTGTCTGCTGTTGTCGCCGGCGCTGGTGCAGCCCGACCTCTTCGATACCGATTTTTTCTTTTATCTGGAAGACGTCATGCTGGGGGAGCATCTCGCCCGGCAAGGCCGGCGCGTGGTGGCCTGTGCCCAGGCCGTGGTCTGGCATGCCGGCGCCGCCAGCGCCCGACGCGGCTCGCTGTTTTACGAATATCACATGAACCGTTCGCACTGGCGCCTGGCCAGGCGTCTGGCCCGCGGGCCGGGTCAGGCCTGGCTGTTTGGTGCCCTGCGGCTGTTCACATTGTCGGCCCGGGCCGGCGTGCGCAGCCTGCGGTCACGCTCGTGGACACCTTGGCATGGCCTGTTGCTGGCCACCCTCGACGCGCTACGTGGTGAGACACGCGATCTGACGCCGAAGCCCTGATCGCCAGCATCCGATCGCAGTGGGCGGTTGCCGACCTCGCCGTTCTGGTGCCCCTGCCCGGTCCCTCCGCGGTGTCCTTTGCTTCGGGGTGGCCTGGTCGTTCTGGCATGCGTCAGGGCATCAGGCTGCGGCGACCGCCGCGCTGCAGGCGGTCAAAGTCGAGAATGGCGCGAAGCTCCTTGAGTCGCGCTTCCGTGCTGGACAGGGAATAAAAGTCGCCGTCCTTGCTCTTCAGCGCAATCTGCAGCTGGTCGACGGCCGCCGAAATGTTGCCGCGGTTGACGTAGGCCTCGGCCTGGGCCCGGTGCTGCAGCAGCTGCCGGTCGAGTGCGGCATAGGCACGGGCCTGCAACTCGTAGAGCTGGTCGTCGTTATGGCTCACGGTCAGGCGCTGCGATGCAAAATCCAGGGCCTGCTGTGCCTGCCCCACCTCAAGCAGGTTTTCCAGATAGCCGTAGTGCAGTCCGCGGCTGTCCGGGCTACGCGCCAGGGCGGTGCGCCACGCCGCCAGCGCTTCGACAGGATGGCCCTCATCGTGGGTCAGCACAGCGGCCAGATGCAGCACCAGCGGATGATCCGGCAGTTTCTGCTGCAGTCGCGCCAGTTCCTGACGCGCCTCGGCAAAGCGGCGGGCGCGCGTCAACGCGAGGGCATGGCCATAGAGTTGCGGCGGCGACAGCGGATCGGCCGCCCCCTCGGCGACACGGGATTCAAACCACTGCACGGCTTCGCGCGGGCCATCCAGCAGGCCGCGCAGGCGTGCGCGCATCAGCTGGAAGTCCAGACTGTCGGGCACCGGCCGATAGGGCAGACCCTGCAGACGGTTTTCAATGTCGGCGATGCGTTCGTAGGTGAGCGGGTGGGTGCGCAGGAATGCCGGGGCATTGGTTTCGTAAAACCGGGTGTATTTCTGCAGCCGCTCAAAGAAAGTGGCCATGCCGTGCGGGTCAAAACCACTTTTGATCAGCGTTTGCATGCCCAGGCGGTCGGCCTCCCGTTCGTTTTCGCGGGTGAAGTTGAGCTGCGCCTGGATCATGCCGGCTTGCGACCCAACGATAGCGGCCTCGGCGGTCTGCGGACTGTTGCGCGCCGCGAGGATGGCGATCGCCAGGGCCGCCAGCATCGGCAGGGTATTGCGCGATTGGGCCTCGATCGACCGCGCGATGTGGTGCTGGGTGACGTGCGCAATTTCATGGCCTAGCACCGAGGCCAGTTCGGATTCGTTTTCCGTGGCCAGCAGCAGTCCGGTGTGCACGCCGATGAAGCCACCAGGCAGCGCGAAGGCGTTGAGGGTGCTGTCGCGCACCACAAAGAATTCGAATTCCTGAGCGCCGCCACCAGCGTTGGCGACCAGACGGTAGCCCAGACCATTCAGGTAATCTGCGGTGAAAGGATCAGAGAAGTAGTCACGGTCGCTGCGGATTTCCAGCATCACGCCGCGGCCAAGCGCCTGCTCCTGCGGGCCCGTTAGCGCGGCCGAGCTGGTGTCTCCCAGTTCGGGCAGTTCGTCCGGACAGGCCGGGAATGCCAACGTGGCCAGCAACAAGGCGGTGAGCAGCTTTCTCATGCGGATATCATACAATGTTGGCCGACAGGGGCAGGTGCCTGTCACCACTCTTTACCACTGGCGCCTGGGGCGCCATTCCAGGAAAGAAGCTTGAGCGACGTCTTCACACATTTTGATGCCCAGGGCCAGGCCCACATGGTGGATGTCGGTGCCAAGGCCGCCACCCATCGGGTGGCGGTGGCCGAGGGGGTGATCGTCATGCAGCCCGCCACCCTGGCAATGATCCGGAGCGGACAGGCCGGCAAGGGTGACGTGCTCGGCGTGGCCCGTCTGGCGGCCATCATGGCCAGCAAACGCACCGCTGACCTGATCCCGCTCTGCCATCCCCTGCCGCTCACGCGCGTCGATGTCGTATTGCAGTTGCAGGATGCCGATCCCGCCAGCGTGCCGCCACAGACCTGTGGCGTGCGCTGCGAAGTGCGCGCGGAGACGGTCGGCAAGACCGGCGTCGAGATGGAGGCCCTGACGGCCGTTCAGGTCGGCCTGCTGACCATTTACGACATGTGCAAGGCGGTCGACCGTGGCATGCGGATGGAGGGCATCCGGCTGCTGGAAAAGCAGGGGGGGCGCAGTGGGCACTGGCAAGCCGACTGACCCGGTGGCCGGCTATCCCGGTGTGACGCTCGCCCGCCGTGGGGAAGCCGTGTCACGCGAGAGTCTGGGGCTGCGCGCCCATCAGCTGGAAATGACCGTGCTGATGACGCCGGACATGGCCAACTTCTCCGGCAATGTGCATGGCGGTGCCATCCTCAAGCTGCTCGATCAGGTGGCGTATGCCTGTGCCGCGCGTTACGCCGGCAGCTATTGTGTGACCCTGTCGGTCGACCAGGTCACCTTCCTGCAACCGGTGCATGTGGGCGAACTGCTGACGTTCCTGGCCAGTGTCAATCACACCGGCCGTACCTCGATGGAGGTTGGCATCAAGGTGGTCACGGAAGACATCCAGGGGGGCACCCTGCGCCACACCAACAGCTGCTTCTTCACCATGGTGGCCATGGGGCCAGACCGGCGACCTGTTGCCATCCCGCCGCTGATGCCCGCCAATGACGAACAACGCCGGCGCTTCCGGGCGGGGGCCGCCCGTCGCAACCTGCGCGCCGAAATGGCCCGACGCCTGCAGGCGGTGGCGAACGAGGAACACAGTGATGGATGATCAGAGCAAAGTCACGGAGCCTGCCACCAAGGCGCCGGTGGCGGGATCGGACGGCGGCGGAGGCATCCGTGATCAGGGCGCTCGCGCGGCATCGGGTCAGGTGCCGGCCTGGCCGCTCCATGATCTGGAACTGGATACCCGGGGCCTGAACTGTCCCTTGCCTATCCTGCGAACCAAGAAGGGGCTGGCCGGCCTGACCAGCGGGATGGTGCTGCGGGTGATGGCCACCGACCCCGGCGCAGTCCGCGATTTCGAAGCGTTCGCGCGGCAGACCGGCAACACGCTGCTGGCTGCCGATACCGCCGGACCAGAGTTTGTGTTCTTCCTGCAGAAGCGCTGATCAGCGCTGACCGAGACCTGGTATCACGACATCCAGCGCTTTCGGGGCGCCATAGTGCGGCCCCTGCTGCAGCACGATCTGCAGGCTGTGGAGCAGCCCGGCCACCTCGGCCGAATTCACACCATCGGCCACCAGCGGCAGCTGCAGGTCTTGCGCAAGTCCCGCCAGTGCCTTGACCACACTGCGCTGGGCGCGGTCCACCAGCAGTTTGCTGGTGAGATCTGCACTGAGGCGCACAAAGTCAGGCGGGCATTCCAGCAGTTCCTTCAAGCCGTTGAAGCCACCGCCAAAACCACTGATGGCAACCTGGTAGCCCCGTCGCCGGAACGTGTGGGTCAATAACCGTACCCGTTCGAGGTCGCCGTGGCCGGGCGCCTCTTCGATCTGCAGCACCAGCTGGTCGGGCGGCAGGGCACAGGATTCGATGGAATCGAGGATCGGCCCCAGCCCTTGATGGGAAACGCCAGGAAGATAGGGCTTGATCGGCAGGAACAGCAAATGTCCCTCGCCCAGCAGATGACTTTCCAGCAGCCGGTGGACCACGGCCACGCGCCGGGACACTTCCAGGCTGAGTGCGTCGCGACCTTCCGCCAGGGCATGCCGCTCGAAGTCGTTCGGTCCTTCCACCTCCATCAGGATTTCATGGGCGACGGTACGGTGGTGCGCCGTGTTGACCATGCTGCGCAGGCGAATGCCAGAGCCAATGGCACCACGCCGCGCGCCGGCGGTCTCTGCAGACCCCATCATGGCGATGCGGGAGCCGGCGGTGGCGTTGTTTTCGGAGTAGATCATCAAGTGGACGGCTGCATCATCATGCGGCACTCAACACGGCTCGCCTGTCCCTACATAGGGAGCCGCTCTTAAGATTGAACAAAGGTTAACGCATTTGCCAGCGTATGGGCTAGCCCTTTTTATCAAGCAGGGTGCCAGTTTTTCGCTGGATGGTCGGTGTCTGCGAGCCGCAGCACCCCCACCCACACTTTAGAGTGTTGCGCCATCCGGACTACACACTGCACTGTAGATCAAGGCGGGCGGTTTGCCGCCGTTCCGGGAAATTATTTTCCCGACACGCGCAGGGTGGGGAAACTCGCCGTCAGATCTAGGCTGTTCAGGCATGGACGCGAGAACAGGAAACCTTGTTGCAGGTGGATGCCGAGATCGATCAGGGTCTGTGATTCGGCCTCGGCCTCGATGCCTTCAGCCACGATGCTGCATCCGAGATCGTCGCAGGCGCGTTTGATGCTGCGAACGATCACCCGCTGTCGCGGGTTGGCATCAATGCCCTCGATCAGGGTGCGGTCGATCTTGACCAGGTCTGGCTGCATTTCCGCCAGCATCAGCATGTTCGACCAGCCTGCGCCCAGGTCATCGATGGCGGTGCGAAAACCGATGCCCCGCAGGTCTCGCAACACCTCGCGCAGCCCGGCCGGGTTTTCGAGATATTCCACCTCGGTGATTTCAATCACCAGGGAAGCGCAGGGAAAGCCCAGCTGTACTGCCACATCCAGCGTTTCGAGCAGGTGCTCGCCGTGGACACCGATGGCGTTGGCCAGCACGTTCAGGTTGAGCATCTGGCCGGTCTGGTCCAGCCCCAGACGCTTGGCTTCGCGCAGGGCGGTAGCCCGACAGCGCAGATCAAAAGCCAGCCGCTCGGCCTCGGGCACACGTTGCCAGACGGCGTCGGCAGACTCGCCGTGTGCACCGCGCACCAGTGCCTCGTGCCCGACCACCGTGCGAAGTACGGCGTCCACATATGGCTGGAAGGCAAAACACAACTCGGTGCTGGTGATGATTTCGCTGACTTGCTGGGTCGCACTCATCGGGGATGACAACTCTGCTCTGCGGCAATGATTCGGAACTGGACGTCAACCGGCTGTCACCCCCCGACAACAGCCTGCCAAACACCGCAATAGCGCCTGCGATTCGTCAACTGAGTCTCGCCAAAAGGTCTGATTTAATCAAGCTCTTTTTGCGCGCCTGTCTGCACCAGCGTCCGGGTCAGGGCGCTGGCGCGCAGCAGAAAGCGCAGGCTGCCGAGCGCGCACAGCAGACCTGCGACGGCCAGAACGCGTGGCGCACCGAAAGCGGCCGACAGATGCCCAAGGGTGAGTGAGCCCAGTGGCGAGAGTCCGAGGAAGGAAATGGTGTACAGACTCATGATGCGTCCGCGCTTGTCATCCGGTACCCGGCTCTGGATCAGGGTGTTGACGCTGGCGGCCGTGCTGATGATGCCGAAACCGACGGCCACCATCAGGGTCATCGACAAGGGCAGGACGGTAGATTGGGCAAAGCCTGCCAGCCCCAGCCCGGCCAGCAAGCCGCCCCGGCCAATCACTCGAGGAAGCCCGTGGATACCCGGTCGGGTGGCCAGCATCACGGTGGCACCGACCGCGCCGGCCCCGGCAGCCCCGATCAGCAGGCCGAGCGTCCGGGCATCGCCACCAAAGACCTGCCCGGCAAAAATCGGCATCAGCTGCACATACGGAGCGATCAGCGCGCTGACCAGCATCAGCTGGAAAAGCAGGGGGCCGATCAGGGCGTGATGCCAGGCAAACCGCGCACCTTCCAGCAGGGCCGTCACCACGCTACCGCTGGCGGCCCGCCGCGGCGGGGGCGGCAGGCGCAGGGTGGCGAGCACGCTCAGCACGCCAAGATAGCTTGCGCCGTTCAACAGGAAGCAGGCGGCCTCGCCGAAGGCACTGATCAGGAAGCCGGCAACCGACGGGCCCAGCAGGCGCGCCAGGTTGAACATGAAGGAATTCAGCGCAATTGCGCTGGGCAGGTCGGCGCGGTCGGCCACCATCGCCACGGTGAAGCTTTGCCGCACTGGGGTGTCGAAGGCGTTGATACAACCGAGCAGGCCGGCCAGCACCAGGCAGTGCCAGGCTTCGACCGTGCCGGTCAGCACCAGCAGGGCCAGCCCCAGGCTTTGCAGCAGGGACAGGGCCTGCGTCACCAGCAGCAGCCGCCGGCGGTCGAAACGGTCTGACCATACCCCAGCGAAGGGGGCGATCAGCAGGATCGGGATCTGTGCAGCGAAGCCGGTCCAGCCGAGCCATGCGGCATCGTGGGTCAGGCGCCACACCAGCCAGGACACCCCGACCAGTTGCACCCAGGTGCCGATCAGGGACGCGCTTTGTGCCAGGAAAAACCGCCGGTAGGCGCGATGGCGCAGGGCACGCACGGCGTGCTGCCAGCCGGCGCGTGCACCGGACGACGGGTGCTCCGGGATTGGCGAACTCACGGAATGATCGTGTCCGGCGGCAAGGTGGCGGGCGGGTATTCCAGATGCAGGGCCGCGAGGTGATGCACCATCAGTTCGGCCACCATCAGGTCACGCTGGAAGCGCGAATTGGCGGGCACCACATACCAGGGGGCCGCGTCGGTGCTGGTCGCTTCGATGGCGCGTTCCCACGCGCGTCGGAAGGTTTTCCAGTGCGCCCGGTCGGCGATGTCGCTGGCTTGCAGCTTCCACTGCTTCTCCCGGGTCGCCAGCCGATCGCGCAGGCGCTCGCCCTGTTCCTCGTAGGACAGGTGCAGGAACAGCTTCAGCACCACCGTTCCCTCGTCCACCAGCATCTGTTCGAAATGGCGGATGTGCTGCAGACGGCGCGTGACCTGTGGCGCCGGCACCAGGTTGCGCACGCTTGCCACCACCACATCTTCGTAGTGGCTGCGGTTGAAGATGGCGATCTCGCCACGTGGCGGGGTCTGGGCATGGACGCGCCACAGGAAGTCGTGACGGGTCTCGCTGCCTGCCGGCACGGCAAACGCGTGGGCACGCACGCCAAGCGGGCTGACCTGCGAGAACACCCGGCGCACCACGCCATCCTTGCCACTGGCATCCATGCCCTGCAGCACCAGCAGGACGGCTTTTTGCTGGTTGGCATAGAGACGGCCCTGCAGCTCGCCCAGCGTGGCTCCCAAATCTTTCAGGCGCGCCTCGTCGGTAGACCGTTTGCCACCGCTGGCGGGGTGGGCATCGGCATCCAGGGCGGCCAGATCCAGGGTCGCGCCAGGGGCCACCCGCCAGGCGTCGAGGGCCTTCAGGGCGTGTTGCCCGTTCATCGGGTATCCGTCCCGGACCGCCGGTCATGGCCCATGGGTCTAGCCGGCCTGTTTGGCGGCGAGACGGGCGCACTGGGCGTCGATCTCGGCCACCGTGGCGCGGAAACCCGCCAGACGCTCGCGCTCCTGCGCCACCACCGCCTCGGGGGCCCGGGCCACAAAGCTCTCGTTGCCGAGCTTGGCTTCGGCCTTGGCGATTTCGGCGCGCAGCTTTTCGGCCTGCTTGCCCAGGCGCTCCCGTTCGGCCGGGATGTCGATGGTGATCTGCAGCATCAGCTGCAGGCCGCCCACCACCGAGACGGGCGCCCCTTCATCGGGCAGGTCACCCGCGAGCAGGGTAACCGACGCCAGCCGCGCCATGCCCTGCAGGTAAGCGGTCAGGCCAGCCAGCCGGGCGCGCTCCTCGGCCACGCCGGCGACCAGCAGCGGCACGCGTTCGGCCGGGCCGACGTTCATCTCGCCGCGCAGGGTGCGGCAGGCATTGATCAGATCTTTCAGCGTCGCCATTGCGGCCAGCGCGCCGGCATCGATCCGTTCCGGCGCCGGCTGCGGATAGGGCTGCACCATGATGCTGTCTTCCACCGGCGTACCATCGGCCTGCAGCGCGAGCTTGCCGGCCAGCGGAGCCACCTGCTGCCAGAGCTCTTCGGTAATGAAGGGAATCAGCGGATGGGCTAGCCGCAGCACCGCCTCGAGCACGCGCACCAGCGTGCGCCGGGTGCCGCGTTGCGCAGCGGTATCGCCGGCCGCATCGCCCTGCACCTGCACCTTGGCCAGTTCGAGGTACCAGTCGCAGTACTCGTCCCAGACAAATTCATAGATCGCACGTGCCGCCAGATCGAGGCGGTAGGTGGCAAACGCTTCGCGCATGGCGGCCTCGGTCTGCTGCAGGCGCGAGATGATCCAGCGGTCGGCCACCGACAGCGTGACCGGCAGCGTCTCGTCCAGGCCGCAATCCTGGCCGGTCGTGTTCATCAGCACAAAGCGCGTGGCATTCCACAGCTTGTTGCAGAAATTGCGATAGCCCTCGCAGCGCTGCAGATCGAATTTCACGTCGCGGCCGTGGGTGGCCAGACTGGCGAAGGTGAAGCGCACCGCATCGGCGCCAAACGCCGGAATGCCGTTGGGGTATTCCGCCCGGGTGGCCTTCTCGATGGCGCGCGCCTGCTTGGGGTCCATCAGCTTGCTGGTGCGCTTGGCTACCAGCGCCTCGAGATCGATGCCATCCAACAGGTCGATCGGATCGAGGATGTTGCCCTTCGACTTGCTCATCTTGTTGCCCTGGGCATCGCGCACCAGGCCGGTGACGTACACCTCATGGAAGGGCACCTTGCCGGTGAAGTGCGTGGTCATCATCACCATGCGCGCGACCCAGAAGAAGATGATGTCGAAGCCGGTGACCAGCACAGAAGAGGGCAGGAAGGTGTCGAGGTGGGGCGTCTGTTCCGGCCAGCCCAGCGTCGAGAAGGGCCAGAGGGCGGACGAAAACCAGGTGTCCAGCACATCCTCGTCACGCGTCAGCACGGCATCCGGGCGCCCGGCGGCCTGGGCCTGGGCCAGCGCGGCCGCCTCGTCGGCTGCCACATAGACGTGGCCATGCTGGTCATACCAGGCCGGGATGCGATGACCCCACCACAGCTGGCGCGAGATGCACCAGTCCTGGATGTTCTCCATCCAGTGGCGATAGGTGCTGGTCCAGTTTTCCGGCACGAAGCGGATCTCGCCACGGTCCACCACCTCCAGCGCGCGCTTGGCCATGCCCGCGGTGCTCACGAACCATTGCTCGGAGAGCATCGGTTCGATCACCTGTCGGGTGCGGTCGCTGCGCGGCACCATCAGCTTGTGTTCCTTGGTCTCCACCAGCAGGCCTTGCGCTGCCAGGTCTGCCAGGATGCGCGTGCGCGCGGCGAAGCGGTCCATGCCCTCATAGGGGCCGGGCGGATCGGTGGTGATGGTGGCCTGTCGGGTCAGCACGGCGATCGGCGTCAGGCCATGACGCTCGCCCACCGCAAAGTCGTTGAAGTCATGCGCCGGCGTGATCTTCACGCAGCCTGAGCCGAAGGCGGGATCGACATACGTATCGGCGATCACCGGAATGGTACGGCCGGTCAGCGGCAGGGTGAGTTGTTGGCCGATCAGCGCCTGATAGCGCTCGTCGTCCGGGTGCACGGCCACCGCCACGTCGCCCAGCAGGGTTTCGGGTCGGGTGGTGGCCACCACCAGCGCGCCGCTGCCATCCGCGAGCGGATAGCGGATGTGCCACAGGCTGCCGGTTTCTTCTTCCGAGACCACCTCCAGGTCAGAGACTGCGGTCTGCAGCTGTGGGTCCCAGTTGACCAGCCGCTTGCCGCGATAGATCAGCCCCTCTTCATAGAGCTGCACGAACACCTTGGTAACCGCCTGCGACAGGCCGGCATCCATGGTGAAGCGTTCGCGCTGCCAGTCGCAGCTGGTGCCCATGCGGCGCATCTGGCGTGTGATGGTGGAGCCAGACTCCTCCTTCCACTGCCAGACCCGCTCCAGAAAACGCTCCCGTCCCATCGCCTCGCGCGACTCGCCGGTGCCGTCGAGCTGACGCTCGACCACGATCTGGGTGGCAATGCCGGCATGGTCGGTGCCGGGCTGCCACAGCGTGCGGTCACCACACATGCGGTGGAAACGCGTGAGCGCATCCATCAGGGTGTGCTGGAAGGCGTGCCCCATGTGCAGGGTGCCGGTGACGTTCGGTGGCGGCAGCTGAATACAGTAGGCTGGCGCGGTACCCGCGGTGGTGGAGACAAAGTACCCACGCTGCTCCCAGCGCGGGTACCAGCAGGATTCGATCGGGGCAGGGTCAAAGCTCTTGGCAAGTTCCATGATTCAGTATCGGTTCGCTACGAAAAGGATTCGGCGGCGGAGGATTGCGGCCCGCACAGGCTGGCAGGTTCGCGCGGATCGGGGCTGACCACGCCCTGAGCGCTTGGCCCGGTGGCGTCAGGACAGCGTGCGTTGCCGTCGTCCCGATGGAATTGCATCAGGAGGGTTCGGCACGGCCCAGCCCTTCGATGCTCTCGGTCAGTGCGTCGGCCACGCGCACCAGGATCTGGCGGCGCAGGGAATTCAAGGCATGCTGCAAGGCCTGGTCGACGGCACCATCGATGGTGTGGCGCAAGCGCTCATGCAGGTGTTCCCCCAGGTCGGTGGCCAACTCGTGATACAGCGACTGCATGACCTGCTCGGCCGCCACGGCCAGATGGGCCTGCAGCAGTTCGCGGGTAACACCGGCGGGAATCGGGGGGCGGTCGCCGATCCCTTGCGCGGCGTCCTTCACCGTGTCGGTCAGCAGCGGAATTTCGAACTGGCCGTCGGCCTGCAGGCTATCGGGCCGCCAGGTTTTCAGCAGGTCCTCCATGTGTTCCAGCAGGGCATCGGCGTGCGGCGGGCGACGTTTCACGCGGCAGTGCCTCCGGCCGGTTTGGCACCGAGCTGATGGGTACGCAGGGGGTAGCCGCCATCGCGGTAAAACCGGAAGCGCTCACGCGCCGCCAGGCGGTCGGCTTCGGCGGTGCTGACCACCTCCAGCAGCCGCCGGAACCGCGCAAAGCCCTGCGGTGGCGTGTTGCGCAGGTTGACCAGCAGTTCGTCATGCGGCACCGCAAGGTCTTCGCGGCAGGTCAGCAGCACCGGCGTCTGCGCCGCCAGGGGATGTTCGAGCCGGCAGTGCGGCACAAAAGACTGCGGCTGGAAACTCCACAGGTAGGCATCGAAGCGGTCCACCTGGTCCTCGTCCGACAACAGCACCAGCACCCGCATCTGGCTGGCGCACGCCTTCAGCACCAGCTGGCAGGTTACCCGCTGGCGATCCTCGACATGGGTGTAGAAGTCGATTTCCGTCACGGGTATCCACACCGCGCAGGCTTGGGGCGGATCTGGCGGCCGGGTGCCGGGTGGTCACCCATCCTGCCGGAAGGTTGCCGGATCGGCTTCACCCGTTGGCCTTGCCGGGCGCCGCCCTCACTGCCTGGCCTTCATTTGCGACCAGCCCGTCCGATCAGGAAATGCGCGAGCAGCCCCACCGGACGGCCAGTGGCGCCCTTGGCGGCGCCACTGCGCCAGGCGGTGCCAGCGATGTCGAGATGCGCCCAGTCAAACTTGGTGGCGAAGCGCGACAGGAAACAGGCCGCCGTGATGCTGCCACCCGCGCGACCGCCGATGTTCGGCAGGTCTGCGAAGTTGCTTTTCAGGCTGTCGTGGTATTCGTCCCACAGCGGCATGTGCCAGGCGCGGTCGGCTGCCGTTTCGCCCGCGGCCAGCAGTTCTTCGGCCAGCGCATCCTGGTTGGCGAACAGGCCAGAGGCATGGTGGCCCAGCGCGATCACGCAGGCGCCGGTCAGGGTGGCGATATCCACCACGGCTTCCGGCTCGAAGCGCTCGGTGTAGGTCAGCGCATCGCAGAGGATCAGGCGGCCTTCGGCGTCGGTGTTGAGGATTTCCACCGTCAGGCCGTTCATGCTGGTGACGATGTCGCCCGGGCGCGTGGCCTGCCCGTCCGGCATGTTCTCGCAGGTCGGGATGATGCCGACCACGTTCAGCGGCAGCTTCATCTCGGCGACTGCTTTCATCGTGCCGAGCACGCTCGCGGCGCCGCACATGTCATATTTCATTTCGTCCATTTCGGCTGCGGGCTTGATCGAGATGCCGCCGGTATCGAACGTGATGCCTTTGCCGACCAAGGCCACCGGCTTGCGCTTGGCCGATCCGCCTTTGTATTCAAGCACGATGAACTTCGGCGGCTGACGCGAACCCTTGCTGACCGCCAGCAGGGTGTTCATGCCGAGCTTGGCCATCTGCGCCTCTTCCAGCACCGTCACCTTGAGCTTGTGGGTTTTGGCGAGACCTTTGGCGGTATCAGCCAGATAGGTTGGGGTGCAGACATTCGGTGGCAGGTTGCCCAGGTCACGGGCCAGATCCTGGCCGTTGGCAATTGCCGAACCCTGCAACAGGGCCGCGTTCTGCGCGGCGGCAGACAGCCCGGCCGGCGCGGCGAAGGTCAGCCTGGTCAGTGCTTTCGCCGCCTCGGCATCCTCTTTCCGTCCCGGCTTTGGCGTCTGGTAGGCCTGTTCCTGCGCCAGCACCACCGCATGTTCCAGCGCCCAGCTGCCGCTGTCGTCGGCCACCGGCAGTTCCGTGAGGAACACGGTCGCACTGGCGCTTTTGGTAGCGGCAACAGCTTTCAAGGCACCCTGCAGGGCATCGCGGAAAGTTTTGCGCGAGAGCGTGCTGTCCTTGCCCACGCTGACCAGCAGCACGCGGGCAGCGGCCACGCCGGACAGCTTGTGCAGCAGCAGCGTGCTGCCTGCCTTGTTGGCCAGATCGCCCGTTTTCAGCACTGCCGTGATGGCCTTGCCGCTGGCGTCATCCAGCACCTTTGCGGCCGGCGAGAGCTTTTTGCCCTCAAAAATTCCAACCACGAGACAGTCGGATTTGTCTTTTTCGGGGGTGCCAGCTTTTGTGCTAAATTCCAAGACGATCTCCTGAGACCTTAAGGTAATCCACGCATTCGGATCGAGCCGGGCGAATGATGGTGTCATGACGGCACCAACCTGCAGGCCGCCCGTCAGTGCTCGTCGGACCGCAGGGTCGTGCAAACGATCCCGATCGGTGATTATCCTTTTGGCTCAAGGCAAAAGTCAAAGCAGCCAAGCCGACCTTCCCTTATCCAAAACCTGAGCCCGTGCCTTGATCTTTTCCCGCAGCCTGGTACGTGAGTTCAGCCAGACCGGCCTGAGTGTGGCCGCTGCGCTTCTGGGCATCCTGCTGACAGTATCGGTGGTGAAATTGCTGGGGCTCGCGGCAGGAGGAGCACTGGCGGCGGATGCCGTGCTGGCCATGGTCGGTTTTGGTGCGCTCACCTATCTGCCGGTGGTGCTGTCGGCGTCAGTCTTCATTTCCCTGTTGCTCACCCTCTCGCGACTCTGGCGGGACTCCGAGGTGGTGGTGTGGTTTGCCAGCGGCATCGGCATCAGCCGGTTCATCCGGCCAGTGCTGTCCTTCGCTCTGCCGCTGGCCCTGCTGGTGGCCCTGATGAGCCTGGTGGTAGCACCCTGGGCGTTGCAACAGCGCTCGGTCTATCAGGCCCGGCTGGACAGCCGTGACGATGTCTCGCTGATCAGCCCCGGCGTGTTTCGTGAATCACGTACCAGCGATCAGGTATTTTTCGTCGATGCCATGAGCGACGAGCACAGTCAGGTCAACAACGTGTTCGTGCAGTCGGTTCAGGGCGGAAAGCTCGGCATCACCGTGGCCTTGAAGGGCTTCGTGCGCACGGCGGCGAACGGCGACCGCTTCATGGTGCTGTTGCAGGGGCGCCGCTATGAAGGCACCCCCGGCACCCCCGACTACAATTTCACCGACTTCGAGCGGGCAGAGCTGCGCATCGAGCAGCACACGGCCAAGGCCGGTGAACTGAATACCAAGACCCGCACGGTGGCGCAGATCCTTGCGCAGCCCACGCTCGACAATCTGGCCGAGCTGCACTGGCGCATCGGCTTGCCGGTCAGCATGCTGGTGCTGTCGCTGCTGGCAATTCCGCTGTCGTACGTCAACGTGCGCTCCGGACGGGGGGCCAATCTGGCCACGGCCATCCTCTGCTACATGGTGTACTACAACGTGATGAGCATTGCGCAGGCGTGGACGGCGTCCGGCCGCATCCCACCCTGGATAGGCGTATGGCCCGTGCATCTGGGTTTTCTGCTGCTGTTCGGCGTGCTGCTCGGCTTTCGCACCGGCTTCGGCGGATTCTTCCGGCGCCGACACTGACCTTGCGGGCAAGCAGGTGCGGGGCGGGGTAGCCGTTCTGGGTTAGGCGTCGGCCGATCGCCAGCCGCCGCCGGCTGCGGCAACCTGCGGCCGCCTTGGCGGATGCGTTATCGTTTGCCCGCCACCCCCCACTAGGCTATAGTCGCGGGTTCCGGAGAGGTGGATGAGCGGTTTAAGTCGCACGCCTGGAAAGCGTGTTTAGGTGAATAACCTAACGCGGGTTCGAATCCCGCCCTCTCCGCCAGACCAAGCAAAAAGGCCACCCATCGGGTGGCCTGTTTGCTTGGTGAGGGTCGAGTGGGTAGGTGCGAGAACCCGCTCCGGGTTCGACAGCGGCAGTCCGGGGGACTGCCGCTGGACGCGGCCGGCGCCAGCCGGCGGCGGTCCCGAGCGCTT
>CAIPBT010000007.1 GCA_903863375.1 uncultured Ferrovum sp. | reverse complement strand
TCAAGCCCGCAGCATCAGGCCTGCAGCATCAGGCCTGCAGCATCAGACCACGCGGCAACGGGAACGTGACGTTCTCCGGTGTGCCGGCCAGCTCGCTGACCGATTCGGCACCCAATTCACGCAGTCGGGTCACCACGTCCTGCACCAGCACCTCCGGGGCCGACGCGCCGGCCGTGACGCCTACCCGGCTGGCACCGACCAGCCAGGCGGGATCGATCTCGTCGGCCCGGTCGAGCATGTAGGCGCGTGCGCCCAGCTGCTCGGCCACTTCGCGCAGCCGGTTGCTGTTCGAGCTCATCCGCGATCCGACCACAATCACCACATCATTGTTGCCTGCCAGTGCCTTCACGGCATCCTGGCGGTTTTGGGTGGCGTAGCAGATGTCGTCAGTGCGCGGTCCGGCAATGTTCGGAAAGCGGGCGCGCAGCGCCTCGACGATCCGGCTGGCATCGTCGACCGACAAGGTGGTCTGGGTGACAAAGGCCAGCGTAGCGGGGTTTTCCACCTGCAGGCGGGCCACGTCCGCTTCGGTTTCCACCAGGTAGATGCCGCCGGTGCTCTGGCCCATCGTGCCCTCCACCTCGGGATGACCGGCATGGCCGATCATCACGATCTCGCGTCCCTGGTTGCGCATGCGGGTGACCTCGGTATGCACCTTGGTGACCAGCGGGCAGGTGGCGTCGAACACCTGCAGGCCGCGTTCGGCGGCCTCCTGGCGAACCGCCTGCGACACGCCATGGGCGCTGAAGATCACCGTGTTGCCGGTCGGCACCTCGGCGAGCGCCTCGACGAATACAGCACCCTTGTTGCGCAGGTTTTCCACCACGTATTTGTTATGCACCACTTCGTGGCGCACATAGATCGGGGCGCCATGCAGTTCCAGCGCACGCTCGACGATCTCGATGGCGCGATCTACGCCAGCGCAGAATCCGCGCGGGTTGGCCAGTTCGACACGGATCGGGATGGTTTTCTGGGTCATGACGGAGGTCCGGAAGAACGGGACGCCAGCAGGCTGCCCAGCACCAGCACGCAGGCTCCCGCTGTGATGGCGGAATCGGCAACATTGAAGGCCGGAAAATAGTATGCATCCCCGGCATGCCACTGGATGAAGTCTACCACCGCGCCCAGGCGGATCCGGTCACACAGGTTGCCCAGGGCTCCCCCCAGGATCAACGCTGCGCCGAGCCGGGTAGGCACGGTGCTCGCCGGGGTGCGGATCATCTGGATCAGGGCGGCGCTAGCGACCAGCGCGATGCCACTGAACAGGAAGCGCGGCAGGGTGCTGCCCTCGGCCAGCATGGAAAACGCTGCCCCGCGATTGTAGGCCAACACCAGGTTGAACCAGCTGGTCAGCCGCAGGGGCGGATGGCTGGTGAACCACTCGACAACCTGCTGCTTGCTGACCTGGTCCAGCCCGATCACCACGGCGGCCAGCCACAGCCAGCGCATCCACGCGCTGGGGCGGCCCAGTGCCGCCGAGTCCCTTGGACGTGGGCCTCCAGCAGGGCCTCCAACAGGGCCTCGAACACGGTCGCCAGCAGGGTCGCCAGCGTTCGGCCCAGGCGACAGGACCGGCCCCTCAGGCATGATGGCGTGCCTCACCGGCACCATGCAGATTGTCGTCGCACCGGCCGCACAGGGTGGGATGGGCCGGATTGCGGCCGACATCGGCGCGCAGATGCCAGCAGCGCTCGCATTTGGCATGCGGGCTGGGTTGCACCCACAGACGGATGCCGGGTTCTGCGGTTTCCACGGCATCGGGTGGCGGGGTGCCGGTGTCGACGCCGGCGCTGGAGGTGATGAAGACAAAGCGCAGGTCGTCTCCAAAGCCCTGCAGGAAAGTCGCGTCAGCGCCCTGAGCGTAGAGCATCACATCGCCAGCCAGCGAGGAGCCGACCTTGCCATCACTGCGCAGCAATTCCAGGTGTTTCTGCACGCTGCCCCGCAGCGTCCGCAGGCGCGTCCAGGCGGCCACCAGGGCCTCGGCCCCGGCCTGTTGCGGCAGGTCATGCCAGGTGCAGAAAAATACCGACAGCGGGCGGCTGGCGGCGGTGGCCGCGTCCCGTTCCGCCCGGGTGGCCAGCAGTTCGTAGGCTTCTTCGGCGGTGAAGCTCAGCACCGGGGCCAACAGGCGCACCAGCGCATGTGCCACATGGTGCAGGGCCGACTGGGCCGATCGACGGGCATGGCCTGCCACCGGCGAGGTGTACAGACGGTCCTTCAGCACATCGAGATAGAAGCCGCCCAGGTCTTCCGACGCAAAGATCTGCAGCTTCTGCACAGCCAGATGGAATTCGTTGCGCGCATAGTCGCCGGTCACGGCAAGCTGCAGCGACCGGGTGAGTTCCAGGGCGTAGCGGTCGATCGACAGCCACTGCTCGGGCGGCAGCAGTTGCGTGGCCGGGTCAAAGTCGGCCAGATTGGCCAGCAGGAAGCGCAGCGTGTTGCGCAATCGACGGTAGCTTTCGCTTACCCGCTTCAGGATTTCGTCGGACAGGTTGAGCTCGCCCGAGTAATCGGTGGCGGCGGTCCACAGGCGCAGCACGTCGGCACCCAGCTGGTCGATCACCTTTTGCGGCAGCACCACATTGCCGACCGACTTGCTCATCTTGCGTCCCTTGCCATCCACCACAAAACCGTGGGTAAGCAGGGCCTTGTAGGGCGGGCGGCCGTCGATGGCGCAGCCCGTCAGCAAGGATGACTGGAACCAGCCGCGATGCTGATCGCTGCCCTCCAGATAGAGGTCGGCCGGTTTGCCAAGCCCACGGCGCCGCAGCACGCTCTCATGTGTGGTGCCCGAGTCAAACCAAACGTCCAGGGTGTCGCTCAGTTTGCGGTACTGGCTGGCTTCGTCACCCAGCAGTTCGGCTGGGTCGAGCGCAAACCAGGCCTCGATGCCGCGTTGTTCAATACGCTGCGCGACCTGTTCCATCAGTTCCAGGGTGCGCGGATGCAGTTCACCGGTTTCCCGATGCACGAACAGGGACATCGGCGTTCCCCAGGACCGCTGCCGTGACACACACCAGTCGGGTCGGTTCTCGATCATGGCCGACAGCCGTGCCCGCCCCCAATCCGGATAGAAGGTGGTGTCTGCCACGCCCTGACGCGCGATGTCGCGCAGCGTGCGGGAGCCAGAGGCCTGCCCCTGCCCGAAGTCCTGCGCGGCGCGGTCCATCGCGATGAACCACTGGTGGGTGGCGCGATAGATGATCGGGGTCTTGTGACGCCAGCAGTGCGGATAGCTGTGATGCAGCGGTGCCTCGGCGATCAGGTGCTGGCCCTCGCGCAGAATTTCCAGCACCCGGGCATTGCCCTTCCACACATGCAGCCCGCCGACCAAGGGCTGGCTGTCGCGGAACAGGCCGGTATCGAGCACCGGGTTGTCGACCGGCAGCCCGTAGACCAGTCCGACGTTGTAGTCGTCCACGCCGTGGGCGGGTGCCGTATGTACGAAGCCGGTGCCGGCATCGGCAGTGACATGGGTGCCGAGGATCACCGGAACCTGCTTGTCCGGGTAGAACGGGTGCTGCAGCAGCAGGTGCTCAAGCGCGGCACCCGAGGCCTCACCCAGCACGGTCAGCGGCAGGTTCCAGCGCGTGGCACAGCTCTCGACCAGATCCGTGGCGAGCACCAGCAGGCCGCGGTCGGAAGACACCAACGCATAGGCGAACTCCGGATGGGCCGAGACGGCTTCGTTGGCGGGCAGGGTCCAGGGCGTGGTGGTCCAGATCACGATGCTGGCAGGGCGTCCTGCCAGCACCGGATAAACGGCGGTGAGCGCCGACGGGTCGCGCACCGAGAAGGCCACGTCGACCGCGGTCGAGGTGCGGTCTTCATATTCGACCTCGGCCTCGGCGAGAGCCGAATTGCAGTCCAGGCACCAGTTGACTGGTTTGGCACCCTGTACCAGCCAGCCATTGGCCAGGATCCGCGCCAACGCGCGCACCGTATCGGCCTCGGTCTGGAAGTCCATCGTGCGATAGGGGTGCTCCCAATCCCCCAGGATGCCCAGGCGCATGAAAGCGGTGCATTGTCGCTCGATCTGGCCGGCGGCGAACTCCCGGCATTTCTGCCGGAACACTTCCGGTGGCAGGCCTTTGCCGTGGGTCTTTTCCACGGCATGCTCGATGGGCAGTCCGTGGCAATCCCAGCCTGGCACGTAAGGCGCATCGAAGCCAGCCAGCGTGCGGCTTTTGAGGATGATGTCCTTCAGTACCTTGTTGGCGGCATGACCCATGTGCAGGTCGCCATTGGCATACGGCGGCCCATCGTGCAGCACAAAGGTCGGACGTCCGGCGCAATGCCGGCGCAGGTGGGCATAGCGCTGCTCATCCTGCCACTGCGCGAGCCAGGACGGCTCGCGACGGGCAAGGTCAGCCCGCATCGGAAAGGGCGTGTCAGGCAGGTTGAGGGTGTTTTTGTAATCACTCATGGATCAGGGGTGTCCGGTCAGCCCGGCAGGGCTGCAAAGTAGGCACGTGCATTGGCAGCGTCGATGGCAATCTGGGCGCGCAGCGCATCGAGGTCGGAAAAGGAGGCTTCGTCGCGGAACTTGTGCAGCAGTTCCACTTGCACCCGCTGACCATACAGGTCGCCGTTGAAATCGAAGAGGAAGGTTTCCAGCAGCTGCAGTCCGGCGGTTTTTACGGCAGGACGGGTGCCCAGGCTTGCCACGCCCGGACGGGCCACGCCGTCCGGGCCAGTCAGCCGGGCGGCAAAGATGCCGGTCACCGGCACCCGCCGGTGGCGCAGGGGCAGGTTCGCCGTGGGAAACCCCCAGGTTCGGCCGACCTTGTCGCCATGGGCGATGCGACCGCTCAGATGCCAGGGCCGGCCCAGCAGATGGGCGGCATGTTCCATGTCGCCGGCCGCCAGCAGTTCGCGGATCCGGCTGCTCGAGATGCGGTCGTTGCCATCCTCCACGGTATCCTGGGCCTCGACGGCAAAGTCTTGCTGCGTGCCATTGAATGCCAGCAGCGCGTAGTCGCCGGCGCGGCGCGCCCCAAACCGGAAGTCATCCCCTACCAGCAGCCAGCGGGTGCGCAGGCGCCGAACCAGCAGCTGATCGATGAATGCCTGCGGCGACTGGCTCGCAAAGGTGGCACTGAAGTGGCAAACGAACAGTTCATCGATGCCTTCGGCGCGCAGCAGTTCGACTTTCTCGCGCAGGCTGGTCAGCCGGGGCGGGGCATCCTGCGGCCGGAAGAATTCGCGCGGATGCGGCTCGAAGCTCATCACGGCCGTCGAGACGCCCAGCCGGCGGCCGGCCGCGCGCAGGCGCGCCAGCATGGCCTGATGGCCACGGTGAACGCCGTCGAAATTACCGATGGTCAGGGCGATGGGTGCGCGGTCAAGGTCGGGCACCCCGAAGTGCAGGCGCATGGGCGCGGACAACAGGCAAAAGCCAACAGTATACCTGCTTGCTGCGGCTACCCTTGCCGGCGCGCGATCGGGCTGGCGTCAGTGCGCGATCATCTTGACGGAAACGGCCAGCAGCAGCGTTGCCAGGATCGGACGCGACCACCGTTCGGACAGCCCGGCACTGGCATGCGAACCCAGCCAGATGCCCGGAATCGAGCCGATCAGCAGGTTGATCAGCAGCGCCAGATTGACGTGGCCCAGCATCAGATGGCCCAGTCCAGCGACGAACGTCAGCGGCACGGCATGGGCGATATCCGTGCCGACAATCCGCGTGACCGGGAATCGCGGATACAGGAACACCAGGGCGACGGTCCCGATGGCGCCGGCGCCGATCGATGACACCGTGACCAGCACACCGAGAACCGCGCCCACCACTACGGTGGCCAGCACCGGGTGATGGGTGGCCGCCAGTTCGGCGGCATCCGCCGGCGCTGCGGACGGGTCCTGCGCAATAGCGGCCTGCGCGCCGGCCAAGGGCGCCACTTCGCTGTCATCTGTCACAAATCGCAGGATGCCACGGCGCGAGGCGCGCCAGAGGATGGCCAGCGCCGTCACCACCAGGGCAATGCCTACCGCGGTCTTCAGCAGGTCTTCAAATGCCTTGCCCGGGTGCAGTTGCTGCATCGCCAGCAGGGTAAGACCGGCGCTTGGAAGGCTGCCGTAGGCCAGCAGGCGGGTGGCGCGCCAGTCGATGTGGCGTTTTCTGGCATGCACCGGCACCCCGCTGGCTTTGGTGATAGCGGCATAGAGCAGGTCGGTACCAACGGCGGTGGATGGTGCGATGCCAAACAGCAGCACCAGCAGTGGCGTCATCAACGATCCGCCTCCCACGCCGGTCAGGCCGACCAGAAAGCCACCGACCAGCCCGGAGATGGCGTAGGACAGATGAAGGTGCAACAGAAAATCAGGCATGCCAGGAGATTTGGAAGCAGGCGAGCCGCGAGTGTAGGCGCTTTGACCTGCGCATCTTGGAAAAAGCCGCTTTATCCATAGAATCGGAAGGTCTATCCTTTCGATCCATCGTGCTGAATTACCAATCGCCATGAAGCTCCAGCAGCTGCGTTTTCTGGTCGAGGTTGCGCGCAGCGGGCTGAACGTATCTCAGGCGGCCGAGCACCTGCACACCTCGCAACCCGGGGTCAGCAAGCAGGTCAGGATGCTGGAGGAGGAGCTCGGGCTGGACATTTTCGTCCGCAATGGCAAACGGGTGGTTGGCATCACCGAAGGCGGACAGCGTATCCTGGCGATTGCCGAGCGCGTCCTGATCGAGACGGAAAACCTGCGCCGGGCGGGGCGCGAAGCTGCCAATCCGGCGGCGGGCACCCTGGTGGTGGCAACCACCCATACCCAAGCCCGCTACCGGCTGCCCGCCGTGATTGCCGCCTTCCGGGCGCGTTACCCTCAGGTCAACCTGCGTCTCCATCAGGGCAACCCGGTGCAGGTGGCAGAGGAAGTGGTGGCCGGACGCGCCGATCTGGCGATCGCCACCGAGGCGCTCGACCGGTTTTCCGACCTGGTGATGTTGCCCTGTTACGAATGGAACCGGGTGGTGGTGGCGCCGCGCGGCCATCCGGTACTCGATCTGCCCTCCCTCTCGCTCGAGGCGCTGGCCACTTTCCCCCTGCTCAGTTACGACACCGCGTTTACCGGTCAGAACCGCATCCTGCAGGCGTTCTCGCAGCGCAATCTGTCACCTGACCTGGTTCTCACGGCGCTGGATGCGGATGTCATCAAGACCTATGTGCGGCTGGGCCTGGGCGTGGGCATCATCGCCGGGATGGCCTATCAGCCCGAGACCGATGGCGACCTTGGCATGATCGACGCAGCCCACCTGTTTGCCCACAGCACCACCCGCATCGGCATTCGGCGTGGCGCCTATCTGCGCCGCTATACCCTGGATTTCATTGAGGCCTTCGCGCCTCACCTCGATGCGCATACGGTGGAGCTTGCCCTGCGCGGGCACGACGAGGCGGACCAGGACGTCGGCCTGTAGGCTCAGGCTGCCCGGCGGTTGAAATCGGCCAGCCGGAACCCGAGCAGTGCCAAGGTGCCGAAATACACCGTTGCGCCGGCCGCCATCACTCCGAGCAGGTGCAGCACCCGGTGCAGGGCATTGCCGGCCAGCCAGACTGTCGGGTCGCCCTGCACGACCCAGAGCGTGCCTGCCAGCGCGGCAAGCGCGACGGCAAGTTTGGCCACAAACGCGAGCCAGCCGGCCTGCGGCCGGTAGATGCCCTGACGGAGCAGTCCGCGCAGGAGCAGACCGGCATTCAGGCAGGCACCAAGACCTGTGGCGAGCGCCAACCCGGCGTGGGCCAGGGGCGTCATCAGGACGACATTCAGCACCTGGGTGAGCGACAGGGTGATGATGGCGATGCGCACCGGCGACCGGATGTCCTGACGGGCGTAGTAGGCTGGTGCCAGAATTTTCACGCAGATCAGGCCGACCAGGCCCACGCTGTACGCCAGCAGGGCCTGCCGCACCTGCCACAGATCGCTCGCGTGAAAGGCGCCCCGCAGGAACAGGGTGCTGACGAGCGGCACGGATGAAACTGCCATGCCGACAGCCGCCGGCAAGGTCAGCAGCAGGGTGATGCGCAGGCCCCAGTCGAGCAGGGAGGAGTAGCGCGCCGTATCGCCGTCGGTATGGTGCTTGACCAGGCTGGGCAGCAGGATGGTGCCCAGCGCCGCGCCCAGCAGGCCGGTTGGAAATTCCATCAGGCGGTCGGCATAAAACAGCCAGGACACGCTGCCTGCGGGCATGTAGGAGGCGAAGATGGTGCTGACCAGCAGGGAAACCTGGCCGACCGAGACGCCGACCACGGCTGGTGCCATCAAACGCAGGATGCGCCGCAAACCCGGGTCGCGCAGATTCCAGCGCAGGCGCGGCAGCAGTTTCAGGTGGGCCAGAAACGGAACCTGAAAGGCAAACTGCAGCACCCCGCCCAAAAAGGCGCCCCAGGCCAGGGACAGGATAGGGGTGTCCAGCCACGGCGCCAGCAGCAGGGCACAGGCGATGAAACTGAGGTTGAGCAAGACTGGTGTGAAGGCGGGCACCCAGAACTGCTGGTAGGTGTTCAACACCCCGGCTGCCAGCGAGGTGAGCGAGATGAACAGGATGTAGGGGAAGGTGACCCGCAGCAGTTGCACCGAGACCTGAAACTTGTGCGGATCGGCCAGAAAGCCCGGCGCTGACAGCCAGATCACCTGCGGTGCAAAGACGATGCCGGCCGCCGTTACCAGAACCAGTGCCGCGCAGAGGGCGGTGGCGGTGTGGTCGAGCAGGTTGCGGGTGGCCTCCTGACCCTGCTTGTTGCGATATTCGGCCAGGATGGGTACGAAGGCCTGCGAGAAGGCGCCTTCGGCAAATAGCCGTCGCAGCAGATTGGGCAGTCGGAAGGCAACGAAAAAGGCGTCGGTCAGGCCCCCGGCACCAAAGCTGTGGGCAATGATGGCATCGCGGGCGTAGCCCAGGATGCGTGAGGCCAAGGTCATGCTGCTGGTGGTGGCCAGCGCGCGCAGCAGATTCATGTTGGGAGCAGGAGCAGGAGGGTGCGCTGAAGCGCTTGCAGGGGAGCGCGAAGTCCCCTATCATACCTGGTTTTCCGCATCCTATTTACGCGTTCGCCCCGCGAACCCGTGCCCCCACTTATCAGGAGTTGCCTCACATGGCAAACAGCCCGCAGGCGCTGAAGCGCGCCCGTCAAGCCGAAAAGGCGCGCAGCCACAATGGTTCGCTCCGTTCCACCCTGCGCACCGCGATCAAGAAAGTGCAGAAAGCCATCCTGGCCGGCGATAAGGCTGCCGCCGCTGCCGAGTATCAGGTTGGCATGAGCGTGGTCGACCGGATCGCCGACAAGAAGATCATCCACAAGAACAAGGCTGCCCGGCACAAGAGCCGTCTGGCCGCTGCCATCAAGGGCATGTCCGTCAGCGCCTGATCGCCCGGGCCACCGGCAACGGCGGCGGCGGGGCAGGTCGCCCTGGCATGCTTCGGTAACGCTGCCGCGACCAAATATCGCTGGCACGACAGGCACCGCAGGTACGACAGCCGTACCGGCTGAGCAGGGAGTCACCCGCAGGGGAGGCTCCCTGTTTTTGCTTTGCCGGCCATGCCCGATCTGGATCACCACGACGGCCGCAACGGCCGACCGGCAAGCGCGCCGGTCGCGATTGCAATTGCCATCTGCGATCCCTACCATGATGGGTTTTGCCGCAAGGAGCGTGTGATGTCGCATCTCATGAATACCTATGGTCGTCAGGCAGTCGGTTTTGTGCGTGGCGAGGGCGCCTGGTTGTGGGATGCAGAAGGCCGACGGTATCTGGATGCCTTGGCCGGCATCGCCGTGAATGGTCTCGGGCATGCCCACCCGCGCCTGGTTCGCGCCATCAGCGAACAGGCTGCGCGCCTGATTCACGTCTCCAACATCTATCAGGTTGCCGAGCAGGAGGCGCTGGCCACCCGCATCGCGCAGCTGTCCGGCATGGACCGAGTGTTCTTCTGCAATTCCGGGGCAGAAGCCAACGAAGCGGCGATCAAGCTCGCCAGACTGCATGGTCACCAGCGTGGCATCGAGAACCCCACCATCATCGTGATGGAACGGGCCTGGCACGGCCGTACCTTGGGCACGCTGTCGGCTACCGGCAGTGCCAAGGCGCAGGCTGGATTCGGCCCGCTGGTGGGGGGTTTCATCCGGGTTCCCTACAACGACCTTGCGGCCATTGAACGGGTGGTCGAGCATCATGCCGAGGTGGTCGCCGTGCTGCTCGAACCGCTTCAGGGCGAGGGTGGCATCCGGGTCGCCGATATCGAGTACCAGACTGCCCTGCATGCGTTTTGCAAGAGCAAGGGCCTGCTGTACATGATTGATGAGGTGCAGTGCGGCATCGGCCGCACGGGTTCATGGTTTGCCTTCCAGCACACGGGCGTGCTGCCCGATGTCATGACCCTGGCAAAAGGGCTGGGCTCGGGCGTGCCGATCGGTGCCTGTGTTGCGGCCGGAGCGTCTGCCGACATCTTCAAGCCGGGCAACCATGGCACCACCTTTGGTGGCGGGCCGTTGGTCTGCGCCGCGGCGCTCGAAACCCTGGCCGTGATGGAAGAGGATGGCCTGCTGACGCGCGCGACCGTGCTCGGCAACCAGTTGATGGAGGGGCTGCGCACCGCCCTGGCCGACGTACCCGGGGTGCTCGAGGTGCGTGGGCAGGGTCTGATGATCGGGATCGAACTGGACCGCCCTTGTGGCGTTCTGGTGGCCAAGGCCATCGAGGCAGGCCTGCTGATCAACGTCACGCAGGATAGCGTGGTACGCCTGCTGCCCCCCCTGATCCTCGAAGATGAGCAGGCCGCGGAAATCCTTCGCCTGCTGGTGCCGCTGATCCGCGATTTCCTGGCGGCCTGACACCGCATCCCTGTCCGAACCCAGGTGCCCGCGGTGGGCACCTGCCGCGAGAGCCCCGTCCCGGGGTCGAGAACCATGACCGTGAAACATTTTCTGCAACTGAGCGATCTGGCGCGTGACGAACATCACTATCTGTTCGATCGCACGCGTCACCTGAAGTCGTTGTTCAAGAACTATGTGATCCATCATCCGCTGCAGGATCGCATGCTGGCGATGGTGTTCGAAAAGCAGTCCACCCGCACCCGGGTCTCGTTTGAAGCAGGCATCCATCAGCTGGGCGGTTCGTCGATCAACCTGACCCGCGGTGACACCCAGCTGGGCCGGGGCGAACCGATCGAAGATGTTGCCCGTGTGATCAGTCGCATGGTGGACCTGGTCATGATCCGCACCTACGACCAGTCCATCATCGAGCGCTTTGCGGCGTACTCCCGTGTGCCGGTCATCAACGGCCTGACCAACCAGTACCACCCGTGTCAGATCCTGGCCGACGTCTACACCTTCATCGAGCACCGGCAGTCCATCCAGGGTCGAACCGTGGCCTGGATCGGCGATGCCAACAACATGTTCTATACCTGGCTGCAGGCTGCCCGGCTGTTTGACTTCCGCCTGCACCTGGCTGCTCCGGAGGGGTATGGCATCGAACCGGAACGGGTGACTGCCGCCGATGCCCCATTCCTGAACGTCTTCCAGGATCCGATGGAGGCCGCCCGTGGTGCCGACCTGGTCACCACCGACGTGTGGACCAGCATGGGTTTTGAGGACGAAACCGCAGAGCGGAAAAAGGACTTTGCCGACTTTCAGGTCGACGAAGAGATGATGGCGTTGGCCCATCCCGCGGCCCTGTTCATGCACTGCCTGCCCGCCCATCGCGGCGAGGAGGTCTCGGAGGGGGTGCTCGAGGGGGCGCAGTCGGTCGTCTGGGACGAAGCCGAAAATCGCCTGCACGTGCAGAAAGCGCTGATGGAATATCTGCTGCTTGGCCGCCAGGCGGTTTGAACCGGTACCCCGCCTGCCGCGCCACAAGCCCCCGGTGCGGCGTATGATTGCGGTTTTGTTTCAACGCCATGCGTTGATGCCCATCGATTGACCCCCTTGCGAGGCGGATTACCCGAACATGAGTGACATCAAGAAAGTCGTGCTGGCCTATTCCGGCGGTCTGGACACCTCCGTCATCCTCAAGTGGCTGCAGGACACCTACCAGTGCGAAGTGGTGACCTTCACCGCCGACATCGGTCAAGGGGAGGAACTCGAGCCTGCCCGGCAGAAAGCCCTGAAATTCGGTATTAAGCAGATTTACATTGATGACCTGCGCGAAGAGTTCGTGCGCGACTTCGTCTTTCCGATGTTTCGGGCCAATGCGATTTATGAGGGGGAATACCTGCTGGGTACCTCGATCGCACGGCCGCTGATCGCCAAGCGCCAGATCGAGATTGCCCGGGAAACCGGCGCCGATACGGTGTCCCACGGGGCTACCGGCAAGGGCAATGACCAGGTTCGTTTTGAACTGGGTTATTACGCGCTGGAACCCGGCATCAAGGTGATTGCACCGTGGCGCGAGTGGGACCTGGTCTCCCGGGAAAAGCTGTTGGCCTATGCCGAGCAGCATGGCATTCCGGTCGAGATGAAACACAAGAACGGCGGCAGCCCTTACAGCATGGATGCCAACCTGCTGCACATCTCCTACGAAGGCAAGGTGCTGGAAGATCCGGCCCGCGAACCGGAGGAAGACATGTGGCGCTGGACCGTGTCGCCGGAAGCCGCCCCCGACCAGTCCGAATACCTGGATGTGGAATACGCCCGGGGCGATATCGTGGCACTGAATGGGGTGCCGATGAGCCCGGCCACCGTGCTGACCGAACTGAACCGGATCGGTGGCAGGCACGGCATCGGCCGGCTCGATCTGGTTGAAAACCGCTACGTTGGCATGAAGTCGCGCGGGTGCTACGAAACACCCGGCGGCACGATCATGATGCGCGCGCACCGGGCCATCGAGTCGATCACCCTTGACCGGGAAGTGGCGCATCTGAAAGATGACCTGATGGCGCGCTACGCCGCGCTGATCTATACCGGCTACTGGTGGAGCCCGGAACGTCTTGCGCTGCAGGGACTGATCGACGGAACCCAGGCTGTGGTCAATGGCTGGGTGCGCCTGAAGCTCTACAAGGGCAATGTCACCGTGGTCGGTCGCGACTCCAAGACCGATTCGCTGTTCGACCCCACCATCAGCACCTTCGAGGATGATGGCGGGGCGTATCAACAGTCCGATGCCGCCGGTTTCATCCGCCTGAATGCCCTGCGCATGCGTATCGCTGCCCGCGCCGGGCGCAAATAACCAGGAGTGCAGGATGCCTTCATTTGATGTGGTGTCGGAGGTTGACAAGCAGGAGCTGAAGAACGCGGTCGACCAGTGCAACAAGGAAGTTAGCACACGCTTTGACTTCAAGGGTTCGGACGCGCGTGTCGAGCAGGCCGACTACGTCCTGACCGTGTTCGCCGACGACGACTTCAAGCTGGATCAGGTCAAGGATGTGCTGAACAACAAGCTGGTGAAGCGCAACATCGACATCCGCACGGTCGAGGTGAAAGACGTGCAGAAGGTCAGCGGTGGCAAGGTCAAGCAGGAGATCACCATCAAGACCGGCGTCGAGACTGAGCTGGCCAAGAAAGTCATCCGGCTGCTGAAGGACAGCAAGCTCAAGGTGCAGGGCGCGATCCAGGGCGACACGGTGCGGGTCACCGGGGCCAAGCGGGATGTGCTGCAGGAGGCCATCGCCCTGCTGCGCAAGGAAGTCACCGAACTCCCATTACAGTTCAACAATTTTCGTGACTGACGCTGTAGCTTGCCTCTTCCTTAAATCCTGACCGGGGCCTGTCTCTAAACCGCTTCAGGCGGTGGCAACATTGGGTTGGTGCCGGGATGCATGTCCCCAGATAGAGACGGTCGGAGCATCGCCGATCCCGCATCATAGTCAGGTATGCCCGGCGCGAAGGAACTCCGACTTATTCAGACTTCGCGCCGTAAAAATCCGCAAGGGGATGGGGTCAGGGCTTTTACGCGTCCCAGCTGACTTGCCGAGGGCTTACATCCATCGAGGGGGGGCCCTGATGCAGCAGCTCAGCAGCCAGGACATTGACCTTTGGCATGTCGATCTTGCCGACGCCGATTGGGACGGTCTGGCCAACGTACTGGATCCGGATGAAGCAGGGCGTGCAAACAGCCAGCAGGTGCTGTTTGGGTCGCAAGACTTCGGTCGCAGCCGCATCGCCCTGCGCTGCGTGCTGGCCAGCTATGGGGATGCCGCGCCTGCGCAACTGACGTTTCGGCGCAACGCGTTTGGCAAGCCGGCCCTGGTTGGTCAGGGGCCCTTCTTCAGTCTCGCGCGCAGCCGCCGGTTCGCCCTTCTCGCGGTGGCTAGTACGCCACTTGGACTCGATCTGGAGTGGGTGAACGAGTGGGTGGAGGAAGTGCACCTGATGGCCGACCTGCTGCTGCATACGTCCGAACGGGTAGCACTGGACATGCGTGCGCCCAATCTGCGCCGACAGGTGGATCAGGCGTGGGTGGGCAAGGAGGCCTATCTGAAATGGCTGGGTACTGGCTCGCGTCGACCGCTGTGGAGCTTTCGGATCACCTCCGCGGCCAGCGGTAATCTGCTGACCATTGAGGACAGCGCCTATACCGACTTGCCTGCAACGTATGTGTACCCGGTCGCGGTGCCCGAGGGCTTCCTGTCCTTCCTGTGTTCCACCATCGCCGAACCGCGCATGCGGGCGTATCACGCCCTGCCAGGCAGTTGCTTGGCCCCAGATGGACGGATTGCCCCGGGATCAATCCGTCCCTTCGCCGTGTCCGTCTCGCCGTCCGAGCGCCCAGGCATAGAGCGCGCTGCGGCTGGCCCCGGTGATCCGGGCAGCAGCCCGTGCCGCCTCGGATGCGCTGAGTAAGCTCTCCAGCACCTGATACACGCGCTGCCCCTCGGCCAGGGCATCGACGGCAGCCGCTGCAGGTGCCCCTGACAGCAGCACCACAAATTCGCCACGCTGCCGGTCCGCGTCAGCAGCCAGCCACGACGGTGCGGCATCCAGCCGCATCCGCTGCACCGATTCGAAGCGCTTGGTGAGTTCGCGCGCCAGCACCAGCTCGCGATCGGGCGGAAACAGCGCCGCCAGATCGGTCACCATTTCGACGATACGGTGTGGCGCCTCGTAAAACACGTGTGTGCCAACCAACCCCGTCAGGGTGGTCAGGGCTGCGCGGCGCGCCTTGCTCTTGGCCGGCAGGAAGCCATGAAACTGGATCGGCAGGGCATCGAGGCCGCCAACCGACAGCGCCGCGGCCAGCGCGCTGGGGCCGGCAATCGCTACCACCGGAATGGCGTGCGCATGCGCCAGCGCCACCAGCCGGCCGCCGGGATCACTGACCCCGGGCGTGCCGGCGTCAGAGACCAGCGCGACCGACCGGCCCTCCTGCAGGTGGTGCAACAGCACGGGCGACTGCTGTGCTTCGTTGTGTTCGTGCAGGGCCAGCAGGCGGCCCTGGATGCCGAAGTGCGCCAGCAGTTGCCCGCTGTGGCGCGTGTCTTCCGCAGCAATCAGGTCGCTCGACGCCAGGATGGCCCGTGCCCGTGGGCTGAAATCACCAAGATTGCCGATCGGCGTGGCCACCACATGCAGCGTGCCGCCCACAGCACCGGGATAGCTGAAATCTGTCATGCCTGCAGTGTATCGCGCTGTTCCGTCCGGCCTGAAGGGAGTTTGCCCGGCACACTGCGTCGCTTGCCTCCCACGCCGAACCTCGCTTGCCATGCCGCGTCTTCCCCAATCTGCCAATGCCGCCACGGTGGCCATCGCGCCCCATATCCGCGCCGGGCGGGCCGCCGAGGAAGCTGCCGCTGCCTGGCTGGCCGCACAGGGCGTGTTGATCCTTGACCGTAACGTGCGCGTTCCGGGCGGGGAAATCGACATTCTCGCGCAGCACGGTCAACGTCTGCTGTTTGTCGAGGTACGTTGGCGTCGTGATGACCGCTTCGGCGGGGCCTGCGCCAGCATTGGCCGGCAGAAAAGGCAGCGCCTGCACCGTGCGGCGCTGTCCTGGCTGCTGCAGCAGAGACAGCAGCAGGTCATGCCCCGGGATGGGCAGCCCTACCACGAGCTGCCGTGCCGCATCGATGCCCTTTGCCGCGATGGCAATGGCCCAGCCGGGTGGAACTGGATCCAGGGCATTTGAACCGCAGGCGCACGAAAAGCCTTAGAATCCGGATCATGGACCTAATCTCTCGCATCCAGCGGCATTTCCGTGACAGTGCCGCCCTGAAACTGGCCGTTGTCGACGAACTGGCCGGACCAATCGCCTTCGCAGCGGAAAAGATGGTGCAAAGCCTGATGGCCGAAGGCAAGATCCTGGCCTGTGGCAACGGTGGCAGCGCGGCTGACGCCCAGCATTTCTCGGCCGAACTGCTCAACCGTTTCGAGATGGAACGGCCGGGCCTGGCGGCCATGGCGCTTACCACCGACAGTTCCACCCTCACCTCGATTGCCAACGATTATGCCTATGTGGAGATCTTCTCCAAGCAGGTGCGGGCGCTGGGGCATGGTGGTGATGTGCTGTTGGCCATCTCCACCAGCGGCAACTCGCCCAATGTGCTCACCGCCATCGCCGCCGCCCATGAAAAGGACATGACCGTGGTGGCGCTGACCGGGCGTGATGGGGGCAAGATCCGCAGCCTGTTGAACGCCAACGATGTTCTTCTGAATGTGGCAGCGCAAAGCACGGCGCGGGTGCAGGAAGTGCACATCGTGATCCTGCATTGCCTGTGCGATGCCATCGACTGCATGTTGCTGGGAGTGGAAGAGTGAACCAACGCCGATGGATTGTGCCTGCCCTGTTGGCGGCATTGCTCAGCACGACCGTGGCCGGTTGTTTTCCGATCATCGCCGGCGGCATGATCGGCACCGCGCTGGTGGTCACCGACCGCCGCACCTCAGGCATCGTGTTTGAAGACCAGGCCAGCGAGGTACGCATCGGCAGCCGCATCAGCAGCAAATATGGGCCGGAGGCGCACGTCAACGTGCACAGCTTCAACCGCATCGTGTTGCTGACTGGCGAGGTGCGCAATGCTGAGGTGCGCGCTGGTATCGAGGAAATTGCCCGAACCAGCGAAAATGTGCGCACCGTGGTCAACGAGACTGCTGTGCTGCCCTTTTCCGCGCTTGCCGACCGCGCCTCGGATACGTTGATGGCCGACAAGATCCGTGCGCGCTACCTGTCGGATGGCCACATCCAGGCAACCGTGGTGGCCACCATCGTGGAGCGGCATGAAGTGTTCCTGATGGGCATGGTGACGCCCGCCGAGGGCGAAGATGCCGCCCGGGTGGCCAGCAGCACGTCGGGCGTGGAACGCGTGGTGAAGGTTTTTGAATACCTCGACCCCGCCAGCCTGCCGGCGCAACCGACGAAGAGTGTGTCACCGCCGGTGCCGCAAGACCGCAGCATCCAGCACTGAGTTACCGCGCGCCCAGCCGCTGGGCGCGCGCACCAGTGCCAGCGCACCCCCACCCCTACCAGCACCAACGCACCCCCACCACCAGCGCACCCCCACCACCAGCGCACCCCCACCACCAGCGCACCCAGAAGCGGGAGTTGCCGGTGGTGAGCCCCTGAGATCAGAGCACCCCCGGCGCTCAGGGCACTGCCAGTGGTCAAGGTGCTTTCAGATGGAACTGCGACACGTCAGTGAAATCGAGGTCGAAACCGACCTCGCAGTAGGTCAGATAAAAGCGCCACAGACGACGGAAACGGTCGTCAAACCCCATGGCACCAACGGTGCCGGCCTTTTCATCGAAGGCAGCGCGCCAGCGCCGCAGGGTTTCGGCGTAGTCATGGCCAAAGTCGCGTCGTCCGGCCTCCACAAAGCCGGCCTTGCTGGCTTCCTGCACGAAGCGGCTGGGTGAGGGCAGCAGCCCGCCCGGGAAGATGAATTCGCGGATGAAGTCGGTGGTGCGCCGGTACAGGTCGAATTTGTCTTCGGCAATCGTGATGGTCTGGATCACTGCCTGGCCACCGGATTTCAGACGCTCCTTCAGGGTCTTGAAGTAGATGGGCCAGAACTCTTCGCCTACGGCCTCAAACATCTCGATCGAGACGATGCCGTCAAACTTGCCTGGCACATCACGGTAATCCACCAGTTTGATCTCGACCTGACCGTCCAGACCGGCCGCCGTGACCCGGGCCTTGGCGAAATCGTACTGGGCCTGCGAGATGGTGATGCCTGTCACCTGGATGCCCCGGGTGCGCGCCGCATGCTCGGCAAACCCGCCCCAGCCGCAACCGACTTCCAGGATATGGGCACCACGTTGCAGGTTGAGGCGGTCCAGGATGTGATCGTATTTCGCCGTCTGCGCCGAGGTCAGGCAGGTGTTGTCCTTGGCTTCGCTGAACAGGGCAGAGGAATAGGTCATGCTGGGGTCCAGCCATTCCTGGTAGAAGGCATTGCCCAGGTCATAGTGTGCATGGATGTTGCGCTTGCTGCCTCGTCGGGTGTTCTTTTTCAGCACATGCAGGCGCCGATGCACCCCCATGATCAGCCGGCCCAGCGGCAGGGCTTCTTCCAGCGCGAAATAGTTGTTCGACAGCACAGCCAGCAGGTCCGTCAGGTCTGGCGTTTCAAACAGACCGTCGCGGTAGGCTTCCGCAAAGCCGATTTCGGCTCCCCCCAGCACCTTGCGGGCGAATTTCCAGTGGGTGATATGCATGTCACCGTGAGCGCCGGGTGCCTTGCCCCGAAATTCCAGCACCTGTCCGTCTGGCGTCGTCAGACGCAGGCTGCCCCAGTGCAGCCGACCCAGGACGTGGTTCAGCAGACGGGCGTAGAAACCGCGTGGGGCATTGCTTGCCAGGGCGGCACGCGATGGCTCAGGTGCGTTCAATGGATATCTCCTCAAGAGGGGCGGTCGGCTTGCGATGGAATTGCGCCCCTTTGCGCCACAGGCGCAGGGCATGCAGATGGATACGGGACAACACGGTCAGGGTCTGCAGGGGATGGCGGACGAAAGCCGTCAGCAGCGGCAGGCTGCGGAACGCCACCGGTTGGCCCTGCAAGTAGGCGAACAGGCCACGTCCGGCGCCATCCTGATACTCGATGCGCACCTGCAGGCCGGCTTCGCCGGCGCGCACCCGGAACTGGTAATGGCCCTGCACTGGAAAAAAAGGCGATACATGGAACACCTTGCGGGCGCCAAGCAGCTGGCCGGGCAGCACCGCACTGCCATCGGCGTGCGCCACCAGGTAACTGTGGTGTTCGCCAAAGGTGTT
>CAIPBT010000006.1 GCA_903863375.1 uncultured Ferrovum sp. | reverse complement strand
TACGTCTGATTGGTGATCTGGGTCGTTTCGGTCAGAGCCTGTTCAGCGCGCAGTCCCGCCAGCCACGTCCAGGCGCCCATGGTGGCCTGGTAGCTACCGTACACGGCATGCAGGCGTTGGCGATACTGGAAGTCATTGGTGAGGTTCAGGTTGGGGGTTGCTGCCCCGGTGACGGGATCGAGTGTGGCCGCCGCATTGCCAAAATCATAATTGTCGAGCTGGAAGGCGTAGCCGAGCTTGAGTGTCTGGCCCTCGCCAAGCGATGCCACATAGTCTGCGCCGAGGTCCGTGATGGCGTGCGTCTCCAGAAAATCCAGATTGCTGAATGTGGTCGCCGACGGCGGCAGAAAGCTGGTGTCTGCGTAATCGTAGTGCTCGTGCTGATGGATGTCCGATCGGTGCAGGGTCAGGTTGAGACGTCCATCCAGCAGGTCAAACTTGTGCGCATAGCCAAGGCGTGCATCCAGGCCACTCTCCGGGTCATGGCCGCGGCTGCCGCGCCCTGCGGCACTAGTCAGCCCGGGATTGGTCGGCCCGGAATTGATCAGCCCGCTACCGGCCGGCCCGGCACCGGTCAGCCCGGCACCATCGGCAAACACGGCGGTCTGCTCGCTGTAGGTGCGCAAGCCGCCGCGTCGGCTCCAGCTCAGGGCCGCCGACACACTCTGATGCGCATCCAGCACGGCCTCGCCGTTCAGCTCCACCGAGGGTGAGGAGCGATGGATGGTCTCGTCGGTCAGCGCCGTGCTGTTTCCGCTGGGCACGCCGGGGGCGGCCGTGGTGCGCAAGTCTGAGCGCAGTTGACGCTGCCGAACC
This sequence comes from uncultured Ferrovum sp., assembly GCA_903863375.1. Classification (GTDB taxonomy): domain Bacteria; phylum Pseudomonadota; class Gammaproteobacteria; order Burkholderiales; family Ferrovaceae; genus CAIVHB01. The sequence goes on along the minus strand of CAIPBT010000006.1, from coordinate 3,819 downwards.
TCCTGGCGGAATCCGACCACCGCGGAGATGCCGACCCCGCCTTCTTGCCAGCTGAGATTGGCACCCGACGCCACGCGCCCCTGCGGACCGATGCCACCCTGGGCTTGTCCCACCAGTCCCGCCCGGCGCTTGCTGCGCATCACGATGTTGATGACACCCGCCGTGCCATCGGCCTTGAACTCGGGCGGTGGCGTGGTCAGCACTTCGATGCGTTCGATGTCCTGCGCCGGCAGCGACAACAGGCTCTCGGCCACGCTGCGGTCGGCAAACCGGGCCGACGGCTTGCCGTCGACCAGGATCAGCACATTGGCATCTCCGCGCAGCGCCAAGCCGCCATCCGCATCCACCGTGATTGACGGAATCGCGCCCAGCACATCCCCCACCGATCCGAAGGTCCGTTGCAGATCGGTGCCGACCTGATAGACCTTGCGATCAATCAGGGTCTCTTCATTGAGCCGCGGTGCCGAAACGGTCACAGTCTCGACGCGCGGCGGCGTCGCTGACGGGTCGCCCGCCGCCAGGACAGGGAAGACCAGCAAGGCCAGCAGCGCTAATGCCAGTGACGGTGCCAAAGCCGGAGCCGGAGCCTGAGCCTGAGCCGAAGCCAGAGCCAGAGCCAGAGCCAGCCAGGATCTGCTCAATGGCTCTGCTCGGCAGCGCGCTGCCGGAACAGCAGAATGCCCAGCACCATGAAAGCCAGCAGCGCCAATGACGCTGAATAGCGGCTGAGCGCCAGCCCGCCAGCAGCGACCGGCTTGTCCAGAAAATCGCCAACCACCGCCCCCAGCGGGCGGGTCAGGATGAAGGCGGCCCAGAACAGCAGGGTCGCGGAGATCCGGGTCAGGAAATGAGCAGCGACGATCAGGGCCAGCAGGCCACCGAAAATCAATGCCGCTCCCGTGTAGCCCAGACCCGCCGTGTCCGCAGTCCAGTCACCCAGGGCAGTTCCCAGCGTCTGCGAGAACATGATGGTGACCCAATAGAACGGTTCAGCCCTGGGGGTACTGACCGTGCCCATCGAGACCGAACCGGTCGCACGATGCCAGACCAGCAGCGAGGCGATCAGCAGTACGAGCAGCAGACTCGTGCCGCCGGCATAGCCAATGCCGAGCGTGCGGTCGGCGAAGTCGGCGAGTGTCGTGCCCACCATGGTCGTTGCCATGATGGTCACCCAGTACAGGAAGGGATGAAAGGACGTCGCGCGCACCTGTGCCCAGACGGCGACCAGGAACATGGCGGCAAAGATCGCCGTGCCAACGAGATAGCCCAGCTGCATCGACATTGACACCGCATCGCCCCCAGTCTCCCCAAGGGTCGTGGCGGCGATCTTGATCAGCCAGAAACCCAAAGTGACCTCGGGGACCTTGGTGCGGGTAAGGATGTTGCTTGGACTCATGATGAGCTCGTTGCGGTGGATGAATCAGCTGTGGATCAGCTGTGGATTCGCGACGGTGACGGCCAGTGGCACGTTGGCAACCGGCATTCCCGAAATGCTCGCACGGCGCATGTTACAAACAAGCGCCATTGCCATGACCCGGATGGCATCAGCAGCAGCCCCGCCTGCATCTCGACATCAGCGCTGCCGCAGGCATACAAGCTGTGAGACGCTTGGGTGTAGGTGTTCGGGCAACCTGGACCGGGTCACGTTCCGGTAACGCAAGGCGATTCGCCCTGACACCAGCCTATGGAGATATCTGCAATCATCCGCGAACTGTTCAACTTCGAATCACCTGACGCAGTGACCGACTGGTCTGCTGTCGACGACAGCGTGATGGGCGGCCGGTCCGCGAGCCAACTCCTGTACTGTGCTGCCGGCTTCGCCGTGTTCACGGGAACGGTGTCGCTCGCCCATAGAGGCGGCTTTGCCTCGATCCGCTCCTGCGTGCTCGACCTGGCGGCGCCAGGTGCCCAAGCCATCTGCCTGGAATGTTGTGGCGACGGTAGGCACTACAAGCTGAATCTGCGGACGGACGACGCCTTTGACGGGATCAACTATCAGGCAGGCTTCGAGGGAACACCGCATCCCTGGCGCACCATTCACCTGCCGGTGGCGGCGTTCTCACCCACGTTTCGCGGTCGCCGTATTGCTGCTCCCCCACTGGACCCGGCGCGGATTCGCCAGGTCGGCCTGATGATCGCCGGTGGACAGGCCGGGGCCTTCGAGTTAAGGGTACGGTCGATTCGGGCGACATGACGCGGTGCTGCTCCCCAAAATCTGCCTGGCCGTGGTGGAGTCATCCGCACGCTATCTGGGACAGATCATTTTGGGCAGCGGACGGATCACGCCCCATCAGAGCCAGCCGGATCAGAGCCAGCCGGTTTCAAACTTGTCCGCGTAATCTCGCAGTTGCCTGGCTGCCCGCGCCACTGCGATGCGCGCATCGTGCGCCTGACGCGAAGCAATCCGATCCGCTTCCCGTGACCGGCCTGCCTCCATGACCGCATCCAGCTTGGCGTCAACTTCAGCCATCATGTCACCAACGAGCCTTAGGGGCGGTTGCCTAAGCTCCTCAATTTCGAAGCGCAACGCACGGATGACTTCCAGGTGAGCGCCGGACAGCGCTTCCGTGCCGAGCAGCTTGCAGAACAAATGGGCGTCTTCTGATTTTGGCAATGCGACGTGCCTGCCCTTATGCCGTGCGTAACTGACCACGATGTACCGCTGACCCAGTGTCATATCGCGCCGTCCTATCCATTGCGAGAGTTCAAGATAGTCGAACATCCGCAATGCGCCACATTCCCCACCTCCAAGGTGCGGTTCATGATGTTCGCGTATTGCGTGGTGCGGAAGACGTAGATGCGATCCGCGCCACGCCGGCTGGGCAGCAGAAACAGGTCGCCCACTGAACCGCCCCGGCTTCTGTGGAGGCCGGTTGGTTTAAGTTATGCCGCCATGGCGGCGGGTTGTTCGGCGAGTTGCCGGTAGTAGTTTGCCTCAGCTTCGGCAGGAGGGATGTAACCGATGGGTTCAAGCAGTCGCACGTTGTTGAACCAGGCCACCCATTCCAGCGTAGCGAATTCGACTGCCTCTTTCGTTTTCCACGGGGCGCGCTTGTGAATCAATTCGGCTTTGTAGAGCCCGTTGATGGTTTCGGCGAGGGCGTTGTCGTAGCTGTCCCCCTTGCTGCCCACCGAGGGCTCAATTCCGGCCTCGGCCAGACGCTCACTGTAGCGGATCGATACGTATTGGGACCCGCGGTCGCTGTGATGGACCAGGCTGTTGTTCCGTTCGGGCTGGCGAGCCCAAAGGGCTTGTTCCAGGGCATCCGGAACGAAATCGGTGCGCATCGAACTGCTGACGCGCCAGCCAACGATACGCCGAGCAAATACGTCGATCACGAATGCCACGTAAAGCCAGCCCTGCCACGTCGAGACATAGGTGAAATCCGATACCCAGAGCTGGTTCGGCCGTTCGGCCCGGAAATGGCGGTTGACGTGATCCAGCGGGCACGGCGCCTTCATGTCGCTCACGGTTGTGCGCACGACCTTGCCGCGCATCACGCCGCGCAAGCCCTGTCGCCGCATCAGACGCTTGACTGTACATCGCGCTACCGGTGTGCCTTCGCGCCCCAACTGCTTCCAAACCTTGTCCGCACCGTAGACTTGGAAGTTGACCTGCCAGACACGCTCGATCTGCGGCATCAGTTCGTCGTCACGGCGCGCCCGCGCCGGACGCAGCGACGGATTTCGCTTCTGGGCGGCATGGCGGCGGTATCCAGACGGGGCGATCTGCAGAACTCTGCAGATCGGCTCGACCCCATGGGTGTCACGGTGCGCGTCAACGAAATCACGCATCACTTTAGTCGGCGGTCGAGCTCC
>CAIPBT010000005.1 GCA_903863375.1 uncultured Ferrovum sp. | reverse complement strand
GGGCAAGGACGGCGTGCAGCAGGTGGTTCACTACGTGCTTTCGCTCAGTGGCAGCCGCCATGATCCAGCCTTGGCCGCCCTCGGGCAGCCGCGGTTCGCCGCGATCTGCGCGGGCTGCCATGGATCCGACGGCAAGGGCAATGTGGCCGTTGGCGCCCCCAACCTGACCGACCATATCTGGCTGTACGGCGGCACCGAGGCTGACCTGATCGAAACCGTGACCAACGGTCGCCACGGCCAGATGCCGGCACAGCAGGGCCGTCTGGGTCCGGCCCGGGTCCACCTGCTCGCGGCCTACGTGTATGGCCTCAGCCGCTGAGTCTGGCGCGAGCCTGTACGCCGTCGCGCCCAAGATCTATCCGCGACGCACGCGCGGACCGTTTGCCACCCTGCGCTGGGTGATGGTAGCAATCACCCAGGGGGTGTACTACGGCACGCCCTGGCTCAGGTGGCATGGCCGCCAGGCGGTGTTGTTCGACATCACGGCACGGCGCTTTCATCTGTTTGGCCTGACATTCTGGCCACAGGATTTCATCCTGCTTACCGGTCTGCTGGTGTGCTGTGCCCTGGCACTGTTCCTGTTCACGGCGTTGGCAGGCCGCTTGTGGTGCGGTTATGCCTGTCCGCAAACGGTCTACACGTCGCTGTTCCTCTGGCTGGAGCGGCGCTGGGAGGGTGACAGCCCGGCCCGCCGCCGTCTGGACGCCGCGCCTTGGACGTTTGGCAAAAGCGTGCGCAAGGTCGGCAAACATCTGAGCTGGGGCGCGCTCGCCCTCTGGACCGGCTTCACCTTTGTCGGCTATTTCACACCCGTCCGGCAGTTGCTGCCGACGCTGCTTGCCGGCAGTGCCGGTTCGTGGGAAGTGTTCTGGGTGCTGTTCTACGGCGCAGCGACCTACGGCAATGCCGGCTGGATGCGCGAACAGGTGTGCCTGTACCTGTGTCCGTATGCACGCTTTCAAGGCGTGATGATGGATGCCGACACGCTGACGGTGACTTACGATGCCGGGCGCGGCGAACCGCGCGGCGGCCGTGGCCGGCAGGTCGACGCCGGCAAGGCTGGCCTGGGGGCATGTCTGGACTGCAGCTTGTGTGTGCAGGTCTGTCCGACCGGCATCGACATCCGCCAGGGGTTGCAGATCGGTTGTCTGAATTGCGGCCTGTGCGCGGATGCCTGCAATGTGGTGATGGACCGACAGGGCTACGCACGCGGCCTGATCCGCTACGTCAGCGAACGCTGTCTGACCGGGGGGGCAATACGGGCAGGGGAAGCAATACGGGCAGGGCGGGCAGGGCGCTCACGCCGACCCTCGCCGCGAGTGCTGGCCTACGCATTGCTGCTCGCCCTGGCCAGCACGTCCCTGGTCACGGCGGTTGTCGAGCGGCCGGGCGTGCGCCTGGATGTGATGCGCGATCGTGCGGTGCTGTCCCGTGACACGCCCGAGGGCCAGGTCGAAAACGTGTATCGCCTGCAGGTGCTGAACCTCCAGGAAACAGCACATGCGTTTGTGGTGGAAGCCGCCGGAATCCCAGGCATCCACCTTGGCCGTGGCAGCCAGGCGGTACAGGTGCCTGGTCTTGCCTCGGTCGAGGTGGCCATCGATGTGGATGTTGATCCTGCGGTGCTGCGTGGCCGCCGCACCCCGATCACCCTGGCTGTCCGCGCGAGTGATGACCGACAGGTGCAAGCGGTCAGCCGAACCCAGTTTCTGACCCGATGAGGAGCAACCCATGAACCCTTCCCGATCTGACGTCCAGCCCTGGTATCGCCACCCCTGGCCCTGGCTACTGATGATGGCGCCCGTCACCGCGATTGTGTGGGGCGTGCTGTGTCTGGTGCTGGCAACGGTGTATCGCGATCCGCTGGTGACCGAACATGCCTGGCGCGACGGTCAGGCCCTGCAGGCCGGTCAGACGGTCAACGGCACGAGGTCAGGGCCTTGAGCTTTTCCACCTGCAGCAGCTCGATCGCCTTGCCCTGCACCACGATCAACCCCTCTTCCTGGAAGCGCGACAGGGTGCGGCTGACGGTTTCCAGCTTCATGCCCAGGTAGCTGCCGATTTCTTCGCGGGTCATGCGCAGGTTGAACGCCACCCGCGAGTAACCGCGGTCGCCGAAGCGTTGGCCCAGGTTGAGCAGGAAGGCCGCCAGCCGCTCCTCGGCGCGCATGCTGCCCAGCAACAGCATCAGGCCCTGGTCCCGCACGATTTCCCGGCTCAGGGTCTTGTGGAAATGGCGCCGCAGGGTGGGCAAGGTACCACTCAGATGCTCCAGGGCATCAAAGGGAACCTCGCAGACCTCGGTGTCCTCGAGGGCCAGCGCATCGCAGGCGTGGTGGTCCGTACTGATGGCATCCATGCCCAGGATCTCACCGGTCATCTGGAATCCAGTGACCTGTTCGCGGCCGTCTTCATGCACGACGAAAGTTTTCAGGAAACCCCTGCGCACCGCGTAGAGGGCATGAAAGGGGTCGCCCGTGCGGTACAGGGCCTCGCCGCGTTCCAATCGACGGCGCGTGTTGATCAGGGCGTCCAGGGTTTCCACTTCCTGCGCATCCAGCCCGACCGGCAGGCACAGTTCGCGCATCGAGCAGTTGCCGCAGATGGCACGCAGGTCACGCAGGTTTTGCGCGGTGATCGGCTGGAAGGGAAGCATGAGTCGATTCTAAGCGTGCCGCGGTTAAATTTCTTCATGATCCAGCCGTTAATGGGTCAGGCGGCGATCACATGCTGCGTCAAGTGCCCGCGCCGGGCACACATTGGAGGAAGTCGAATGAGTCATCTGGACCTGCGCAAAGCCATGTTTTGTATGGCTATTGTTGCCATCCTGACGGAAACGGCGGGCGTCATCGGGGCGGCTGCCACGCAGGCGGCCGGCATGCCGACCCTGTTGATCGGACTTGGCCTGGGGGCCGTTCCCGCCCTGATGTTTGCCGCCGTTATTGGCAATCACTTTGGCCGCCGCGCCGAAACGGTGGTCGGTGCCCTGAATGACATGGCCCAGGGCAACCTGACGAGCAAGGTCAGCCTGCAGGGAAAAGATGAGTTTGCCTGGCTCACCCACGAAGCCGACACCACCCGCAAAAAGATGCTCACCCTGATTCGGGCGATCTCGGAGGGCTCGGCCGAAGTGGCCAGCCTGGCTGGCGACCTGTCGAACTCGACCCGTGAGATTGCCAAGCACGCCGACCGGCAGAATGACGCGTCAGCAGAAATCGCCCGAACCATCGAAGAAAGCTTCGAGACGGTGTCGATGGTGGCCAACCACGCCGCCGATGCGCATTTTGTGGCTGCCGAAGCAGGCAAGTTTGCCGATGACGGCCGCACCTCGATCGATTCGGTGATGCGCGAGATCAGCGAGACGGCAACCTCGGTGACACGTTCATCCGAGGCGATCCAGGAACTGGGCCGTCAGTCGGAAACCATCAGTTCGATCGTCAAGGTGATCGGCGAGATCGCCGATCAGACCAACCTGCTGGCCCTCAATGCAGCAATCGAAGCCGCGCGCGCCGGCGAGCAGGGCCGCGGGTTTGCCGTGGTGGCGGATGAAGTCCGCAAGCTGGCAGAACGCACCGGCCAGGCCACCAAGGACATCACCCAGAAAATCGATTCTGTCCGGGTGGGTACCCGTCATGCCGTGGAAGGCATGGAAGAGTGCGTGAAGCGCGTGCACCACGGGGTGGAACTGGCAGGGGAAGCCGGCCGCAACGTCAACGCCCTGGGAACAGGCACCCAGTCGACGCTGACCAAGATTGGTGACATTGCGCACGCCATGGAAGAACAGCGCACCGCTGGCCAAAGTATTGCCGAACACGTCGAACAGATCTCGCGCATGTCGGCCGAGAATCTGAACTCCCTCACCATCGCCGAAGAACGCATGACGCGCATGCGCGCCCTGGCGGAACGGCTGAACGGCCAGGTGGCCGCCTTCCGCGTCAGCTGATGTCAACCGCCGCCAGCGCCGCCAGCCACACCGTGGCATCGGCGTCGCTGGGGGCGCGCCAGTCGCCACGGGGAGACAGCGACCCGCCGGTGCCCACTTTCGGGGCATTGGCGATGCAACTGCGCTTGAACTGGCTGTTGGTGAAAAACCGGCGCAGGAAGGTGTGCAGCACCTCACGCAGCACGGCTGGCGGATAGTATCGGGCGCTTGGCCCCTGGTCCCAGGCGGCCAGTCCCAGCCCTTCCGCCCGGGTGCCGCCGGCCGATCCTGTCGCATCGGGCAGCACCGCTGCCGGTGGCGCGGTTGCTTCGCCCTGCGGCGCGAGCCCCCAGGACTGGATGGCCAAAAACAGCAGCTTTTGGGGCGCAAAGCCGAAACGCAACACATGATAGAGAAAGAAGTCGTGCAGGTCGTAGCTGCCCAGCACGTCTTCGGTACGCTGGGCCGGTTGCCCATCCGCGCTGCCGGGAATCAGCTCGGGGCTGATCTCCGTGGCCAGCACGTCGTGCAAGGCCGTGGTGAAGGCGGCAGACCAGTCGCCGGTGCTGGCCGACCACTGGATCAGATGTCGCACCAGGGTTTTCGGCACACTGGCGTTGACGTGGTAGTGCGCCATGTGGTCGCCCACCCCATAGGTGCTCCAGCCTAGGGCGAGCTCGCTCAGGTCACTGGTGCCGACCACCAGTCCACCATGCAGGTTGGCAAGCCGGAACAGCAGGCTGGTGCGTTCGCCGGCCTGGACGTTTTCGAAGGTGATGTCGAACACCGGCTTGCCTTCCGCATAGGGGTGCTGCAGGTCGCGCAGCATCTGCAGGCAGGCCGGCCGGATGTCGATTTCGCCCGCCTGACAGCCCACCGCCTGCATCAGCCGACGCGCCTGGTCGAGGGTGCGCGCGCTGGTGGCAAATCCGGGCAGGGTCCAGGCCAGCAGATGGCTGGGCGGCAGGCCGAGCATGTTCAGGGCCTGCAGGGCCACGATCAGCCCCAGGGTGGAATCGAGTCCGCCCGAGATGCCGATCACCAGATGCCGCAGGCCACTCGCTTCAAGCCGACGGGCCAGTCCCTGCGCCTGGATCTGCAGCACCTCGCGACAGCGGTCGTCGCGCTCGGCCATCAGTGCCGGCACATAGGGATAGCGTGAACGCGGCCGCAGCAGGTCAAGCCGGCCACGTACCGGCGCAGGCAGGGCGATCGACACGAGGCGCGGCAGGCTGGCCCGGGCGGTCTGGCGGGCATTTTCACCAAAGGTGTTCTGGCGCATGCGGTCCTGCCCCAGGCGACCGATATCGACATCGGCCAGCAGCAGCTGGCTGGTCTGGGCGTAGCGCTCGGATTCTGCCAGACACTGCCCGTTCTCACAGATCAGGCCATGCCCGTCCCAGGCCAGATCGGTGCTCGATTCCCCAAAACCGGCGGCACTGAACAGGTACGCCGCCATGCAGCGAGCCGACTGCTGGGCCACCAGATCGCGCCGATAGGCTGCCTTGCCAAGACTGGCGGGCGAGGCCGAGAGATTGACCAGGACCTGGGCGCCACGCAGGGCGGCGAGGGAAGAGGGCGGCACCGGCACCCACAGGTCTTCGCAGATCTCGACGGCCAGAGTGAAACGTACTTCACCCTCGCAGCGGAACAGCAGGTCGGTGCCCCAGGGCACGCTGCCCCAGGGATCGAGCGTCAGGTCCCCGGCTGGCAACACCGCCGCCGGTGTGAACTGGCGGGCCTCATAGAATTCGCGGTAATTCGGCAGGTAGGTCTTCGGCACCAGTCCGAGCAGCCGCCCGCCCTGCACCACTGCGGCCACGTTGAACAGCAGGTCGTCGTGACGCAGCGGCAAGCCCACCACCGCCACCAGGGGCAGGGCGGCGCTGGCTTCCACCACCTGAACCAGTGCCGCCAGGGCGGCGTCGAGCAGGGCCTGCTGGTGGAACAGGTCTTCGCAGCTGTAACCGCTCAGGCCCAGTTCGGGAAACACGACCAGGCAGGCGCCTTGGGCTGCCGCCGACGCCATCAGCGCGATGGTTTCCCGGGCGTTGGCCAGGGGATTGGCCAGGTGCACGCGCGGCACCGCCACGGCAGTACGGATCAGGTCATGCTGGTAGAGATTGTGGAATGACAGGGCGGGAATCATCAGCGGCAGTCAGGAAGCACCAGCCCCGGAGTCTGCATCACCCTCTGTCCACTGGCAAACCGGCATCCGGTACACCATCCACTGGCAAACCATCTACCGGCAAACCGGCGCCTGGCAAACCGGCAGCCGCCGCTTCAGTGACTGGAATCGGCGTGCAGGCCAAGCCGGCGGGCGGCGACCACCGCCTGCACCCGGGTATTGACGTTCAGGGCCCGTAGCACGGCGGTGGTATGAGTCTTGACGGTACCGGTGCACAGGCCCAGTTCGCGGGCGATATTCTTGTTGGACTTGCCTTCGAGGAGAAGGGCCAGCACGCGCCGTTGTTTCGGCGTCAGCCCCAGGCTGGCGGCGGTGGTGGGCAGGCCGTTGATCAGGTCGCCCTCCAGTGCCGACAAGGGCTCGCCCGGCAAGGCTGCGCCAGAGGCGCGATCGGCCGGCGTAAGGGGGCCTGACCACGACAGGATGGACGGATCTGGTAGGTCGGACAGCACGGAGGGCCGTGTGGCGGACAGCCGGATCTGGCCGGGCTGTTGCCCGCTGCGGCGCAGGAACACCGCCGGCGAGAGGACCACCTGCAACGCCGCCAGCAGGACTTCGGCTGGAGCGTCCTTGCGCACGCAGGCCAGCGCACCCGCCTGCAGGCACTGCGGCATGTTGGCCTCCTGTGCGCCGCCGTACAGGCCCAATACCGGAATTTCGGGCCAGCGGTCCACCAGCATGCGGATCAGGCCGTCCGGTGGAACCTCCTCCAGGGCCAGATCGACCAGGATTGCGGCGACGGTTTCCGTCTGATCGACCGGCACCGGAGGCACCAGGCCAGGGCAGGCAAATTCCACCCGGCAGAAGGGCAGGCGACTTTCCAGCAGCAGTTGCAAGCCATCGCGAAACAGATCAGCACGACAAAACACCAGCAGCTTCATGGTGCGCTCCAGGGCAGGACCAGCACGGCGGGTTTGGCAGTTCAGAAATGCTTAAGCCGGAGTGTTGGCGAAAGGAAGCGCGACCGTCAACCCCCTATGTGCAGGCTGGATTCCTGCCAGCCACCGCCCAGCGCCCGGATCAGCGCCACATGGGCACCAGCCCAGCGCCCGGCCGTGGACAGGGCGCTGAGCTGCGCGGAAAGCAGGGTGGTCTGGGCACTCAGCACGTTCAGATAGGCCACGGTGCCAGCCTGATATTGCCGGTTCACCAGCTCCAGCGTCGCGGCCGCCGCCTGTGCGGCAGCGGTATCGCGGCGATGCTCCTCCTCCAGCCAGGCCACACTGCTGAGCTGGTCTTCCACGGACTGGAAGGATTCGATCACCACCTCGCGATAGTTCGCGGTGAGCTGGTCGAGGGTGGCCACCGCCTGGTCATGGACGGCAATATGATTGCCGCCGTCCAGCAGATATTGCGTCAGCTGCGGCCCGATCGACCAGAGCGAGGTGGGCAGGCTCAGCCATTTGCGGAAATTCTTGCTCTCGAATCCGGCATTTGCATTCAGCGTGACCACCGGGAAGAAGGCGGCATCGGTTGCGAGCAGCTTTGCGGCCTGCGCGGTGACCTGGCGTTCGGCGTTTGCGATGTCGGGGCGCCGCTCCAGCAAGGTCGAGGGCACCGCCAGCGGAATGGCTGGCCACTGGTCGAGCACGCTGTCCGGTCGCGCATCCAGATGGAAGTCCTGCGCCGCATGACCCGTCAATACAGCGATGGCATGTTCCTGCACATCGCGGGTGATGCGTGCATCGCTCAGGCTGGCCTGGGCGGAAGCCAGCTGGCTTTGTGCCTGCGTCACATCCGTGCGGCCGGCCACACCGCTGGCCAGCCGTGCCTGGGTCAGGGTGAGGCTGCGCTGATAGGCGGCAACCGTCTCGGAGAGCAGATGAATGGTGGCATCGGCCGTGCGCAACTGGAAGTAACTGGTCGCCAAACTTGCCTGCAGGCTGAGCAGTACAGCAGCGCGATTGGCGGCCGCCGCATAGAGGCTTTCCTGCGAGGAACTCACGGCGTTGTGGATGGCACCCCACAGATCGGGTTCCCAACTGGCGGCCACGGCTAGGTTATAGAGGTTGCTGGCCGGGGGACTGGCCAGACCGCCACCACTGGTCAGAATCGGCTGCTGCGACCGCGTCCCCGAAACGGTCAGGTTGGCGGTGGGAAACAGGCTGGCTTCCGACGAAGCCAGCACTGCCTTGGCGAGCCGATACTGGGCATCGGCCTGCGCGAGGGTCTGGTTGGCCTGTGCCACCTGGCCTTCCAGATCGTCCAGCACCGGGTCGTGGTAGACCCTCCACCAGTCGCCCTGGATATGGTCATCGGCGGGCGACGCGCGCTTGAATCCTTCCGGCACCTTCCAGGCCTTCTGGAAGGCTGGCGCAGCCGGCCGCTGGGCAGGGGGCGTGCTGGCGCACGCGGTCAACAACAAGGCCAGGAGAGGCAGGGCGCGCTTCATCAGGCAGTCCTTCGGAGACGATCCAGGTAAAGATAGACCACCGGGGTGGTGTAGAGGGTGAGCACCTGACTGACCAGCAGCCCCCCAACAATGGAGATGCCAAGCGGGATGCGCAGCTCCGCGCCATCCCCAAAGCCGATCGCGAGCGGCAGGGCCCCGAGCAGGGCCGCCGCCGTGGTCATCATGATCGGCCGGAAGCGCAGCACACAGGCCTCGCGGATCGCTTCGTCAGCACTGCAGTGATGCTGGCGCTGCCAGGCCAGGGCAAAGTCGATCATCATGATGGCATTCTTCTTGACGATACCGACCAGCAGGATCACGCCAATCAGCGCGATCAGGCTGAACTCCACGCCGGTCGCGAGCAGGGCCAGCAGCGCGCCGACCCCGGCTGACGGCAGTGTCGAGAGGATGGTCAAGGGGTGGATCAGGCTCTCGTACAGGATGCCCAGCACGATGTAGATGGCGAGAATGGCGCTTAGGATCAGCAGGGGCTGGGTGGCGAGCGAGTCCTGGAACACCTTGGCGGTGCCCGCAAAGCCGCCGATGATCGACGCCGGCGCACCGATTGCCGCCATGTCCGCCGCGATCGCCTGGGTGGCATCGCCCAGCGCAACGCCAGGCGCCAGGTTGAAGCTGAGGGTGGCGGCGGCAAACTGACCCTGGTGATTGACCGCCAGAGAGCTGGCATCGGTCTTGCGCGTGACGATGGTGCGCAGCGGAATGCTGACCCCGCCCGCCGTGGTGACATAGGTGTTGTCAAGCGTGCGAGGACTGTCGAGCTGGCTGGCACTGGCCTCCAACACCACCTGATACTGGTTCAGCGCGTTGTAGATCACGGAAATCTGCCGCTGCCCATACAGGTCGTTGAGGGTCTGGTCGAGCACCGTGGGGTTGAGCCCCAGCCGGGTGGCGGCATCGCGGTCAATGGCGAGCGTGTTGGTCAGCCCCTTGTCCTGCTGGTCGGTGCTGACATCGGCCAGCCGCTTGTCGCGCTGCAGGGCGGCAACGATCTGCGGCGTCCAGGCGCGCAGATCCTCCAGGTTGTCGCATTGCAGGGTGTACTGGTATTGCGCATTGCCCTGGCGGCCACCAAAGCGCAGGTCCTGCACCGACTGCAGGAACAGGCTGGCTCCGGGCACCGCGGCAATCGGACGGCGCAGACGCGCGATGATGTCATCGGCCGATGCCTTGCGCACGCCGACGTCCTTCAGGGCGACGAAGATGGTGGCGGCATTGCGCTGGCCCCCGCCGGTAAATCCGATCACATTCGCAACGGCCGGATCCTGTCCGACAATCTCGATGTATTTCGCCAGTTTGGCGCGCATGGCCTGGAAAGAGATGCTCTGGTCGGCCTGGATCTGACCGATCAGCCGCCCGGTGTCCTGCTGGGGAAAGAAGCCCTTCGGGACGATGGTGTAGAGCCAGATGTTCAGGCCGATGGTGGCCAACAGCAGCACCAGCATGATGCGCCGGTGGCGCAGGGCCCAGTTCAGGCTGCGGTCGTATCCGCGCAGCACGCTGCCAAATACGCCGTGCGTTTTCGCGAGCACGGCGTCGGCTGCTTCCATGCTGATGGTCTCGGCTTTGTCGCCAGCTTCGCCAGCCAGGTGCGACGTGGCCGTCGGGTCTGCCATCGCCGCCGTGCCTGCCGTGCCTGCCGTGTCGGCCGGGCCAGGCGCGCCATGGCGCTTCAACAGGCGGGCACAGATCATCGGCGTGGTGGTGAGCGACACCACCAGCGAGACCAGGATGGCCGCTGAAAGCACCACCGCAAACTCGCGGAACAGACGACCGACCAGGCCGCCCATGGCGAGGATCGGCAGGAACACGGCGATCAGCGAGAGGCTGATCGAGACCACCGTAAAACCGACTTCGCGGGCGCCGCGCAGGGCAGCGTCGATCGGCCGCACGCCGGCTTCGATGTGACGTTGGATGTTTTCCAGCACCACGATGGCATCATCTACCACAAAACCGGTGGCGACCGTCAGAGCCATCAGCGACAGATTGTCCAGGCTGTAATCCAGCAGGTACATCACGGCAAAGGTGCCGATCAGGCTGGTGGGCACCACCACGGTCGGCACCAGGGTGGCCCGTGCGCTGCGCAGGAACAGAAACACCACCAGGATGACCAGCGCGGTCGACAGCACCAGGGTGCGTTCCACCTCGAACAGGGATGCGCGGATGGTTGGCGTGCGGTCCAGCACGACATCGAGGGTGGCCGCCGGCAGGATGGATGCGCGCAGTGCCGGCATCAGGGCCAGCACGCGGTCTACTGTGGCGATGATGTTGGCGCCTGGCTGGCGGCTGATGATCAGCAGGATGGCGGGTTTGCCGTTCGCCAGTCCGGCGTTGCGGATGTCCTGCACGCTATCGGTAATGGTGGCGATGTCGCCCAGGCGCACGGCAGCACCATTGCGGTAGGCCACCACAATCGGTCGGTAGTCGCGGGCGCGTTGCGCCTGGTCGTTGGCCTGGATCTGCCAACGGCGGTCGCCAAATTCCACACTGCCTTTCGGCCGGTTGACGTTGGCCGCCGCGATGATGTTGCGCACCGCTTCCATCGACAGGCCGATGTTGGCGAGCGCCTGCGGATTGACGTCCACGCGCACCGCCGGCAGCGAACTGCCGCCCACCTGCACCTGGCCCACGCCATCCACCTGCGAGAGTTTCTGCGCCAGCACCGTCGAGGCGGCGTCGTACAGCTGACCCTGGCTCAAGGTTGCCGAGGTCAGGCTCATGATCAGGATCGGCGCATCGGCCGGGTTGAACTTGCGGTAGGTGGGATTGGTGGGCAGGCCGCTTGGCAGCAGGGTGCGGGCCGCGTTGATCGCCGCCTGCACGTCGCGCGCCGCCCCGTCGATGTTGCGCTCCAGGTCAAACTGCAGGGTGATCCGGGCGTTGCCGAGGGTGCTCTGCGAGGTCATCTCGTTGACCGCCGCAATCCGCCCCATGGCCCGTTCCAGCGGCGTGGCGACGGTGGCCGCCATGTTCTCCGGCGAGGACCCCGGCAGGGCGGCCGAGACGGCCAGCACCGGAAAATCGACCCGTGGCAGGGGCGCCACCGGCAGCAGGAAGAAGGCCACGGCACCCACCAGCAGGATGCCCAGTGTGAGCAGCGTGGTGGCTACCGGCCGCAGGATGAACGGACGTGACGGATTCATCTGCCGTTCAGGCCCGCTGGGTGGCTGCCGGCGCCGCCCCTGGGGCTGCACGGCCGAAGCGCCGGGCCACGCGGTCGAAGGCCAGATAGATCACCGGCGTGGTGAACAGGGTGAGCAGCTGGCTGGCAATCAGGCCGCCCACCATGGTGATGCCAAGCGGCTGGCGCAGTTCGGCACCAACGCCCTGGCTGAACATCAGCGGCAGGGCCGCCAGCAGTGCCGCCATGGTGGTCATCAGGATCGGCCGGAAGCGCAGCAGACAAGCGCGGCGGATCGCGGCCAGCGGCGGCAGGCCTTCGTGACGTTCGGCTTCGAGGGCAAAGTCGATCATCATGATGGCGTTTTTCTTGACGATGCCGATCAGCAGCACGATGCCGATCACAGCCAGGATGCCGAGGTCATTGTGGCTGAGACGCAGGGCGATCAGGGCACCGACTGCTGCCGAGGGCAGGGTCGACAGGATGGTGACCGGATGGATGTAGCTCTCATAGAGCACACCCAGCACGATGTACATGGTGATCACCGCCGCCAGCACCAGCAGCAGGGTATTGGAGAGCGAGGCCTGGTAGGCCAGCGCAGCGCCCTGGAAACTGATCTGGGTGGACGCCGGCAGCGCGAGCGCGCGCGCCTCCTGGTCGACGATGGCCACGGCATCCCCGAGGGCTACGCCCTTGGCCAGGTTGAACGACAGGGTGGCGACCGGGAACTGGCCCAAATGGTTGATCGACAGCGCGCCGGTGCGCTGGCTGATGCGCGCGACGCTGTCCAGGCGCACCTGGGTGCCGGCCAGGGTCGGCACGAAAAGGGCACCGAGTGCTTCCGGCCCGGCCTGAAAGGCGGTCCCCACCTCCTGCACCACCCGGTACTGGTTGGTCTGGGTGAAGATGGTGGACACCAGGCGCTGGCCAAAGGCGTCGTACAGCACATTGTCGATGGCAGCAGCACTCACCCCCAGGCGGCTGGCTGAATCGCGATCGATCTGCACGTAGACCAGCAGACCATCGTTCTGCAGGTCGCTGCCCACGTCGACAATCTCGGGATGCGTGCGCAGGCGCTCGAGCAGGCGCGGCACTGCCCGGTTGAGGGTATCCACGTCGGGATCTTCGAGCGTGAACTGATACTGCGAACGGGCCACCCGATCTTCGATACTGAGGTCCTGCACCGGCTGCAGATAGGCGTGGATGCCATCGACGGACGAGAGGGACTGGTTTAGCCGCCGGATCACGTCGCTGGCACTCACGCCGGGCCGCTTGGCCTGGTCCTTCAGGGCGATGGTCATGCGCCCGGCATTCAGGGTGGCGTTGTTGCCGTCGATGCCGACGACGGAAGACACACGCTCCACGGCCGGATCCTGCAGGATCGCCTCGGCCAGCGCCTGCTGGCGCTCACCCATCGCCCCGAATGAGATGCTCTGCGGACCCTCGGTGATCGCCTGGATCAGACCGGTGTCCTGCACCGGAAAAAAGCCCTTTGGCACATCGAGATAGAGCAAGACAGTGCAGGCCATGGTACCCAGGGCGATCAGCAGGGTGATGCCCTGGAAGCGCAGCGCGAGGTCCAGCACGTGGGCATAGCCCCGGATCAGCGTGCCGATGAAGCCGCCCTGCGGCACGCCGGCCTCTTCCGACGTGCCACCCTGGCCACGGCCGCCGGTGCCGGTGCCGCTGCCGCTGCCGGCACCGATGCCGGCACCGGGGCTACCAGCGCGGGCTGACAGGTCGTCAGGCTTCGGACGGTGCCGCAGCATGCGGGCGCACATCATCGGGGTGAGCGTAAGCGAGATCACCGCCGAGATCAGGATGGCCACGGCCAGGGTCACGGCAAATTCGCGGAACAGCCGTCCGACCACGTCGCCCATGAACAGCAGGGGAATCAGCACGGCAATCAGCGAGAAGGTGAGCGACACGATGGTGAAGCCAATCTGCGCCGAACCACGCAAGGCCGCCTGCAGCGGGGTTTCGCCTTCCTCGATGTAACGGCTGATGTTTTCGATCATGACGATGGCATCGTCCACCACGAATCCTGTGGCAATCGTCAGCGCCATCAGGGTCAGGTTGTTGACGCTGTAGTCGCAAAGGTACATCACGCCCAGGGTGCCGATCAGGGACAACGGCACGGTGATGCCTGGAATGAGGGTGGCGCGCAGATCGCCCAGGAACAGATAGATCACCAGCACCACCAATGCCACCGCGAGACCGAGTTCGAATGCCACGTCCTCGACCGAAGCCCGGATGGTGGTGGTGCGGTCGCTGATCACCTGCAGGTGCACTCCACCCGGGAGCGAGGCCTCGAGTTGCGGCAGCAGGGCCTTGATATGGTCTGCCACGCCGATCACGTTCGCACCCGGCTGGCGCTGGATGTCGACAATCACGGCAGCATGGGCGCCATCCCAGGCCGCGAGCTTGTTGTTCTCGGCGGCTTCGACCACGCTGGCGACGTCGCCCAGCCGGATGGCCGCGCCATTGCGGAAGGCTACGATCACCGCGCTGTATTCCTTCGCCGATTTGATCTGGTCGTTGGCATCGATGGTCGATGCCCGGAGCGGGCCGTCGAAACTGCCCTTGGCGATGTTGGAATTGGCATTGGTGATGGCAGTGCGCACGTCTTCCAGCCCCAGGCCGAGGCTTGCCAGGGCAGTGGGATTGATCTGGATGCGCACCGCCGGCCGCTGCCCGCCGGCAATGCTGACCAGCCCCACCCCTGCCACCTGGGACAGTTTCTGCGCCACCCGGGTGTCGATCAGGTCATAGATCTTCGGCAGGGGCAGATTGTCCGACGTGGCGGAGAAGCTCAGGATTGGCGCGTCGGCCGGATTGACCTTGCTGTACACCGGCGGCAGGGGCAGGTCGACCGGCAGCAGGTTGCTGGCGGCATTGATGGCGGCCTGTACTTCCTGCTCGGCCACATCCAGGCCTGTGCTGAGCGTGAACTGCAGGGTGATCACCGACGCCCCCCCGGAGCTGGTGGACAGCATCTGCTTCAGCCCCGGCATCTGGCCGAATTGCCGCTCGAGTGGGGCGGTGACCGACGAGGTCATCACGTCCGGGCTGGCCCCGGGATAGAGGGTGGTGACCTCGATGGTGGGGTAGTCCACCTCCGGCAGGGCCGACAGGGGCAGGAAGCGCAATGCCATCAGCCCGGCCAGGAGCAGGGCCAACATCAGCAGCGCCGTCCCGACGGGACGGAGGATGAATGGGGCTGAGGGATTCAACGGGCGTCCCTGGCGGCGCCAGCCGCACGACCCGCGCCACTGGCGTCGGGTCCGCCTTTGCCGTTGCCGCCTAGCCCGCCATTGACACCTTGACCGCCATTGAGACCTTGACCGCCATTGCCGCCTGGCCCGCCTTTGCCGCGCGGCCGGTCGGCCAGGCTGACCTCGATGCCGTCACGCAGCTTGTCCGCGCCATCAATCACCACCTGTTCGTCGCCGTTCAGGCCGCTTTCGATGCTGATCTCCGCCTTGTCCGCGGGTCCGGGCCGGATCATCTGCACCGCCACCGTGCGATCCGCCTTCAGCACATACACGTAGGGGCCCTGGGCACCGCGCTGGATGGCGGACGCCGGCATCACCGGCACGTCCTTGCGCACATCCATCAGGATGCGCACGTTGACAAACTGGTTCGGGTACAGCGCCGCATCGTCATTGGGAAAGCGCGCCCGCAGTTTCAGGGTGCCGGTGGTGGGGTCGATCTGGTTGTCGGAGCTGGCCAGCACGCCGCCGGCCAGCCGCTGTTCGCCGGTGCGGTCATACGCTTCTACACGTACCTTTTCGTGACTGGCAAGACGCTGGCGCAGCGTTGGCAGCAGATCCTGAGGCAGGCTGAACAGCACGCTGATCGGCTGCATCTGCGCCACCGTGATCAGGCCATTCGCGTCGGCTGCATGCACCATGTTGCCGGGATCCACCAGGCGCAGGCCGACCTGTCCGTTGATCGGGGCCGTGATGTGGCAGTAGCTCAGATTGAGACGGGCATTGTCGACTGCCGCCTGATCGTTGCGCACGGTGGCCTCTTCCTGGTGCACCAGGGACAGCTGGGTGTCGAGTTGTTGGTGCGGAATGGCGTCGAGCTTCGCCAGATCCTGATACCGCTGCAGGTCGATGCGCGCGTTGTCCAGCAGGGCCACGTCGCGACCCAGCGTGGCCTGGGCCTGATCCAGGGCGACCTGGAAGGCGCGCGGGTCGATGTCGGCCAGGGGAGCATCCTTGCGCACCGACTGACCCTCCTTGACATGCAGTTTCAGCAACTCACCATCCACCCGGGTGCGCACCGTGACATTGGCCAGTGGCGTGATGGTGCCGAGACTGTCCTGCCAGACCAGGAAGTCGCGCCGTTTCACCCGGGCCACAACCACGGAAGGCGTGCCACCCTTGCCGGCCTTGCCGCCTTTGCCACTCTTGCCCGCCGCATCCCCGGGGTTGCCGCCCTTGCCGGTGACCTCGGTGGTACCCGGCGCAGCCGGGGTGCGATGCAGCCACCACCAGGTGCCGCCACCGGCGACCAGCACGGCGACGATCAGGGCCGACCGCAGGGCGCCAGCGGCAGGTTGTGACAGGGAAGGCTTTCGGGCAGACACAGGGGGACGGATCACAGGAAGTCTCTGTCAAAGACGCGATGGGCAGGGGCTGCTGTCAGACCGGCGTGGGCCGGCCGGACGGCGACGAACGGAACAAAACGGGGGGAGGAAAACAGCGACAGACGCGGATAATGCCAGTCTGACGCCCGGATGCTGCAGACGAGACCTGCCTCATTTGTAACAACTCATGAGAAAAGGTTCGCTGAGAGTCGTGCCAGGCCGGTCGCGAGCGGCAGCAGCAGCGGCGGGTGGCAGCAGCAGCGGCAGGTGGCAAACGCCGTGAACAGCGGCACACGGCAGGCAGACAGCCGGTACCACCCATCCGGCATTCCCTGGCCCTGGCGTCAGGGGCGCAGGCCGAAATCACTGGCAAGGGTGGGCGCCGGCTGGTGAAACGGTACCGGTCCCTCGGCGGCGGCGTGAATGAACTGCGCCGCGTAGGCATCGCCAGACTGTTCGAGAAAGCTAGGCGTGCCCTCGGTCACAACCTTGCCATCGGCGATCAGATACAGATAATCGGCCACCTTCAGCGATTCGGTCACGTCATACGTCACCACAATCGAGGTCGTGCCCAACGCGTCATTGAGCTGGCGGATAAGGTTCGCCACGGCGTTGAGCGAGATCGGATCCAGTCCTGCGAAGGGTTCGTCGTACATGGCCAGTGGCGGATCCATTGCGATGGCCCGGGCCAGCGCCACGCGTCTTGCCATGCCGCCCGACAGCTCGGACGTCTGCAATCCGGCGGCACCGCGCAGGCCCACGGCCTGCAGCTTGAGATCGACCAGCAGGCGGATCA
Source organism: uncultured Ferrovum sp. (assembly GCA_903863375.1). Classification (GTDB taxonomy): domain Bacteria; phylum Pseudomonadota; class Gammaproteobacteria; order Burkholderiales; family Ferrovaceae; genus CAIVHB01. The sequence goes on along the minus strand of CAIPBT010000005.1, from coordinate 40,243 downwards.
GGTCATCGCTCAGGGCAGTATGCTCGCGCATGGCGAAGGCGACGTTCTCGGCCACGTTCAGGTCACTGAACAGCCCGCCCGCCTGGAACATCAGGCCCATTTCACGGCGCATGCGGTATAGCGAGGCACTGTCCTGTGCGTGCACGTCCACACCGCGGAAGCGCACCACACCCCGGTCCGGCCGCAGCTGGCCGCCAATCAGACGCAGCAGGGTGGACTTGCCACTGCCACTGGTCCCCAGGATGCCGACCACCTTGCCGCGCGGAATGCGCAGTGACAGCCCCTGCAGCACCGGCCGGTCGCCGTAAGAAAAGTGCACATCCTCGAACTCAACCAGCGTGTCCATCCAGCATCCTTGTCTGGGCGCAGGCCGCCCATCGCCCTGCATGGTAGGCAGGGTCTCTGGCAGTGGCAAGCGACACGACCGCCCGGCGGCGGCCGGAATGGCAGGCTGATGTACACTTGGGAGTTATGTCTGCCGATCCCGCCACTTCCAGCGCCTCCGGTGTTGCTCCTGCCCAGGAGCGCGCCTATGCCGTCACCGCCGGGATGGCGGCGCTCGATGATGCCCATCGCGATGTGCTGCAGGTGTGCTCCCTGGCCTGGCTGCCGGTGAGCCGCAGCCAGCTGCTCGAGTGTCTGGAGGCGGCGGCCATCATGGGCCCGGATGGCTTGCCCTGGCTGGCGGAAACCCTGGCGGCGGCTGTCGAACTGCTGCTTGCCGCCGGCCTGCTGAGCCTGAGCGGGCAGCGGCTGCACTGCCCGGCCGGCGTTGCCGAACCGGCAGCCCGGCTGGGCGCTGCCACGCCACGCACCCTGCGCATGATCGATGCGGTGCGCAAGGTTTTTCGGGTGGCCGACCATCGCTACGGACACGCAGTGCGCAGTTTTCAGGAAGGCGTGCGCGACCTGCGGCTGTGCCTGCATGCCGGCCAGTTTGCCGACTTCCAGCGCCAGATTCAGGCGCTGCAGGGTTATTTCAGTGCCGAGTGGAAAGCGCGCCATCCCTACCTGACCCTGTTCGATCTGCCCTTTGATCCGGCATGGCAGGACCGGCTGCCTGGCGACCTTGCCGCCCAGGCGGCAGCGACCATCCTGGCGGTCCGCGCCAACCGGCTCGAGGCTGCCACAGCACCCCTCGAATGGCTGATCCAGCGCGGCCGTACTGTGCCGCCCGAGCAGGTGGCCTGGTACGCCACGGTGATTGCCGAACATCTGGTGTTGCTGGGTCGCCTGGAAGAAGCCGACCACTGGGCGCAGCGTCAGCGCGGCCCGGGGCTGCGGGGTCTGATCGCCCTGCTGCGTGGTGATCACGAGACCAGCTTGGTGCTGTTTGAAGAGTCGCTGACCGACGCCCGCCGGGCACCCCCGGCCCGACGCACCCAGATTGGCGGCCTGGTCGGGGTGGCATCGGTGGTCAGCCTGATCGGCTCTGGTGACGCTGCCCGGCTGGAGCTGGCGGCACAGCAGATTGCGCTGGCGATGCGGGTTGGCTCATCCTGGATGCCTGTGTATGCGGCGCTGGGTTATGCCGCCCGGGCGGCCCTGGCCGTGACCGAAACGCCGGAAGCGCCGCAGGCCGAGGCAGAGGGCATTGAGCGGGATCCGCTGGCTACCCTGTTTCTCGCCCTGTGTGCCTGGTGGCTCGACCCCGACCGGCTAGAGCAGCATGCGGAGCGTCTGCAGCGTCTGGCTGACCGCGCCAACGCTGGTGGTTACCTGTGGGTCGCCGCCGAATGTGCCGATCTGCTGAAACGCCTGGGGCAGGGGGCTTGGCGGGAACAGGCCGGGCAGTGGCACGCCGCCCTTGGCACCCGGCCGCTGGCGGAACTGATCCGTCGGCAATCCACCTGGGAACGTGGCCTCGGTGCCCTCGCAAAACTCGCCAGCGAACTGACTGTACCCGCCGCTAAGCCCCTCAGCGCGCGCCTGGTGTGGATGCTGACCTACGACGCCCAGACCCGGGCATGCAGTCTTGAGCCGCGCGAGCAGAAGCGTGATGCGAATGGACACTGGACGCGCGGACGCCAGCTGTCGCTGCGGCGCGCTGTGTCTGGCACCGACCTCGATTGTCTGAGCGAGCAGGATCGCGCTGCCCTGGCCTTCGTGCGCACCCAGCGGACGCGCGGCACCACGGCGCCAACGCTCGACATGCCCGGTGCCCTGGCCGTGCTGGTCGACCATCCCCTGCTGTTCTGGGCGCACCAGCCCGAGCGGTCGGTATCCCTGGTGCGTGGCGAGCCTGCCTTGTGCGCGCGCGATCTGGGCGACGAAGTCTTGCTGGAACTGGTGCCATCAACACCCCACAACGGCGGCAGCAGCGTGGTGCGCGAGGCACCGGACCGCCTGCGGCTGCTGGAACTGAAGCCGGAGCACCAGCGGCTGGCGCGCATCCTCGGGCCGGACGGGCTGCGCGTCCCGCGCCCGGGGCTGGGCCGACTGACCGGCATCCTGACCGGCCTGCGGGACAAGGTGCTGGTGGCGGCGCAAAGCCCTGATCTGGGCGTGCCGGCGCGCCCGGCGGATGCAACCCTGCATGCCCTGTTGTCGCCCCATCCGGCCGGCATCCACCTGCAGCTGGTGGTTTATCCGGGCGGTGAGGAGCGGCCGCTCTACCTGCCCGGCGAAGGATCGGCTGCCGTGCCGGCCGGCACCGGCGGCCCGCCGCTGTTGCGCGATCTTGCGCTGGAGCGCGCCCAGGCCTTAGCCCTGTTTGACCGCTGCCTGCCGTATCTGCAACGGGGCGACAGCCCCTGCAGCGGCAACAGTCAACAGGCCGTGGCGGCTTGCGAGGTGCTCGACCTGCTACAGGCCAGCCCTGGCGTGCGGGTGCGCTGGCCGGAGGGGGAGCAGATCCGGATTGCCGGAGAAGGGCGCCTGGGTGACCTGCACAGCCGCATCCGGGCGGGCGAGAACTGGCTGGCCGTTGACGGTGGCGTGCAGATTGATGAAGGCCGGGTGCTCGACCTGCAGGCCTTGCTGGAAGCCTCTGCCCGGGGCGAGCGCTTTGTGGCGCTTGGCGAAGGCCGCTTCCTGCGCCTGCAGGAGGCGCTACGCGCCCGAGCTGCCGAACTGGCGCGGATGGGCGAATGGCAACAGGGACAGCTGCGACTGCCCCTGCTGGCGGCCGTCCAGGTGAAGGAGGTGCTGGAAGAGGCCGGGCCCATGCGCAGTGACCGGCCGTGGACCGCGCTGCTGGCGCGGCAGACGCAGGCACTGCGCGCCGAGCATGCCCTGCCCGAGGGCCTGCGCGCCGAGCTGCGGGATTACCAGCGCGCCGGTTTCCAGTGGCTGGCGCGGCTGGCCGATCTCGGGGCCGGCGCTTGCCTGGCCGATGACATGGGGCTGGGCAAGACCGTGCAGATGCTCACCCTGCTGCTGCACCGGGCGGCGCTCGGGCCGGCGCTGGTGGTGGCACCCACCTCTGTGTCGGGCAACTGGGTAGCCGAAGCGGCACGGTTTGCGCCTGGCCTGCGGGTGATCTGGATCGGTCCCGGGCAACGCGAGCAGGACCTGCCAGCCTGGGGGCCAGGCGATCTGGTGGTGACCAGCTACACCCTGTTCCAGCAGGATGCGCTCGGCATCGCCGGCCAGGCCTGGGCCACCGTGGTGCTGGATGAGGCGCAGGCGATCAAGAACACCGGTACCAAACGCTCGCAGACCGCCATGCGCATCCAGGCGGGATTTCGGGTGATCACCACGGGCACCCCGATCGAGAACAACCTGAGCGAACTGTGGAACCTGTTCCGCTTCATCAACCCTGGTTTGCTTGGTAGCCTGGAGTCGTTCCAGGAGCGGTTTGCCAATCCGGTGGAGCGCGATGGCGATGCCACGGCCCGGGCAGGCCTGAAGCGTTTGATCGCGCCCTTTGTCCTGCGCCGGACGAAAGGGGATGTGCTGCGCGAATTGCCAGAGCGCACCGAGGTGACGATGCGCCTGGAACTGAGCAGCGATGAACGGGCCCTCTACGAGGCAGTTCGACGCGAGGCGTTGAGTGAGGTGGAGCGAAGTGGCGATGGCGGCGAGCCGAATCGGATGCGGGTGCTGGCCGGCATCATGCGCCTGCGCCGGATGTGCTGCCACCCGCGGCTGGTGGCGGCCAACAGCGTGATCCAGGCCAGCAAGACGCAGGCGTTTCTGGAATTGGTGCGCGAGCTGCGCGAAGGTGGCCACCGTGCTCTGGTGTTCAGCCAGTTTGTCGATCATCTGAGCGTGCTGCGCGAGCAGCTCGACGCCCGCGGCATCGCCTATCAGTACCTGGATGGCGGCACGCCGCTGGTGGAACGTGGTCGGCGGGTGGCCGCCTTCCAGGCCGGCGAAGCAGAACTGTTCCTGATCAGCCTGCGCGCCGGTGGCACGGGGCTGAACCTGACGGCGGCGGATTACGTGATCCACATGGATCCCTGGTGGAATCCGGCGGTGGAGGATCAGGCCTCCGACCGGGCCCATCGCATGGGACAGACCCGCCCGGTCACGGTTTACCGCTTGGTGATGGCCGACAGCATCGAAGAGCGCATCATGGCGCTGCATGAACGCAAGCGCCATCTCGCCGACAGCCTGCTGGATGGCGCCGGCGAGGCCGCCACGCTGTCGGTCGGCGAACTGATGGGGCTGCTGCGCGAAGCCTGACGGTCAATGCAGCGGCTGCTGCGCGAGGCCAGACGATCAGCGCAGCGGCTGCTGCGCGAGACCAGACGATCAGCGCAGCGGCTTGTAGCGCAGCCGGCTGGGACGCGCGGCATCTTCGCCCAGACGGTTACGCTTGTCGGCTTCGTAGTCCTGGTAATTGCCCGGATAGAACACCACCTGCGAATCCCCTTCAAATGCGAGGATGTGCGTGGCGATGCGGTCGAGGAACCAGCGATCGTGGGAAATCACCATGATCGAGCCGGCGTACTCCAGCAGCGCATCTTCCAGGGCCCGCAGGGTTTCCACGTCCAGGTCGTTTGAGGGTTCGTCCAGCAGCAGCACGTTGCCGCCTTTCAGCAGGGTTTTGGCCAGATGCAGCCGCCCGCGCTCACCACCAGACAACAGGCCCACTTTTTTCTGCTGGTCCTGACCCTTGAAATTGAAGCGGCCGATGTACGCACGGGAAGGCATTTCGAAGCGCCCCACGTTGAGGATGTCGGCCCCGCCAGACACCGCCTCCCAGACCGACTTGTCGGCATCCAGCGCGTCACGCGACTGGTCAACATAGGCCATCTGCACCGTGTGGCCGATCTTCACCTCGCCGCTGTCCGGCTGCTCCAGTCCCACCAACATGCGGAACAGCGTTGACTTGCCGGCGCCGTTCGGGCCGATGATGCCCACGATGGCACCCGGCGGCACTGTGAAGCTCAAGTTGTCGATCAGCAGGCGATCACCGAAGGCCTTGCTGACATTGTGGAACTCGATCACCTGGTTGCCCAGACGCTCGGCCACCGGGATGAAGATTTCCTGCGTTTCATTGCGCTGCTGGTATTCGTAGGAGCTGAGTTCATCGAAGCGCTCCAGGCGGGCCTTGCTCTTTGACTGGCGCCCCTTGGCGTTCTGGCGCACCCACTCCAGTTCCTTCTTCAGGGCCTTCTGGCGCGCACTCTCGCTGGCTTCCTCGTTCTTCAGGCGGGTCTGCTTCTGGTCCAGCCAGTTGCTGTAGTTGCCTTTGTAGGGAATGCCGGAGCCACGGTCGAGTTCCAGGATCCACTCGGCGGCGTTGTCCAGAAAATAGCGGTCGTGGGTGACGGCCACGACGGTGCCGCTGAACTTGCGCAGGAACTGTTCCAGCCAGTCGACGCTTTCCGCATCCAGGTGGTTGGTGGGTTCGTCCAGCAGCAGCATGTCCGGGCGCGAGATCAGCAGCTGGCACAAGGCAACCCGGCGCTTCTCGCCGCCGGACAGGTTGCCGATCACGGCTTCCCAGGGCGGCAGGCGCAGCGCGTCGGCGGCGACCTCCATCTGCTGGTCAGTGTTGTGGCCGTCGGAAGCGGCCAGAACCGCCTCCAGTGTCGCCTGTTCTGCAGCCAGGGCATCAAAGTCGGCGTTTTCATCTGCGTAGGCGGCGTACACTTCCTCTAGCCGCTTTCGTGCCACGAACACATCCCCCAGCCCCTGTTCGACGGCCTCGCGCACGGTCAGGGCCGGGTCGATCTTGGGTTCCTGCTGCAGGAAACCCACTTTCAGACCTGGCATCGGCATGGCCTCGCCCTCGATTTCCCGGTCGAGTCCCGCCATGATCTTGAGCAGGGTCGACTTGCCCGAACCGTTCAGGCCGAGCACGCCAATCTTGGCACCGGGGAAAAAGCTGAGGGAGATGTCTTTCAGGATGTGACGCTTGGGAGGCACGATCTTGCCTACCCGGTTCATCGTGTATACGTATTGGGCCATGAGCGGAGGGAACCATCGGGAAGTGGGGCCGGGCACCAGGACGGACGGTGCGCTAACCTCGCAGGGTATCAGGACTGGCCGGTGCGCGCCAAACGGCCTGCGCCCTGCACCTGCTGGCGGACGGCCACTGGCAGGCGCAATATCTGGTTACAAGTAGGTGCGGTGCAGCGGGACCTGTCAACGCGATTGGTGGTCTGATGCGTTGTACACCCATTTGGTCGGAATGCCGGTGGACCATCTGTCCGCTGGCAAATCCTTCGAACCTCAGAGGAGAAATCACCATGAAACGAGTCATCGCAGCCACCATCCTGGCGCTGGGCATCGCGGGTCTCGGTGCCAGCCAGACCGCCAGTGCCTATGGTTATGGTTATCACGGTTATTACGGTCCACGCGTCGGCATCGGCATCAATCTCGGTTTTCCGCTATATGCCGATCCCTACTATCCGTATTACTACCCGGTCGCGCCGGCGGTGGTTTACGCCACGCCACCCACCACAGTGGTGGCGGTGCCGGCGGCCACTCCGGCATCGCAGGTGGTGTACCAATACTACTGCGCCAGCAGCAACGACTATTACCCGCATGTGCCGACCTGCGCGCAACCCTGGATGAAGGTTGTGCCAGACGGTTCAGCCACTTACTAAGGCAAGGATGATCATGAAGACAATGCAGACAGGCCTGCTGGCCCTCGCAGCCGCCAGCACCCTGCTGGCGGGCTGCGCCACGCCGGTGGGAGGTGCGGACTACGGCCGCTACCAGGTGCGCGGTGAGCAGAGTGTCCGTCTGGCCACTGTGATGAGCGTTCGGGCGGTGAACATCGATGGCACGCGTAGCGGCCTTGGCGGTTTCGCCGGTGCGGTCGCCGGGGCCATCGCTGGCAACAGCGTCGGCCGGGGCAATGGCAGCGGTCTTGCCACCGTGGCAGGTGCGGTGGTCGGCGGGGTGGCCGGTTCAGCCATTGAAAACTCCGCGAGCCGGCAAACTGGCGTCGAGGTCACGGTGCAGTTTGACAACGGCAAGCTATCGGCCATCACCCAGGGCGCCGATGAAGCCTTTGCGGTCGGTGACCGCGTGATGGTGACCTCGGGCAGCGGTGTTACCCGGGTGACCAAGGTGGCCGCTGGCTCAGCCCTGGCCGTGCCGCCGCCACCCGTCGGGTCGGCGCCGTCCCACGGCGGCGGTACCGTGCCGCCGGCAGGTTCCGCACCGGCCCATGGCAGCACGGCAACCGTTCCCCCGGTAGCCGAAGCGGGTTCGCGCTGGTTCTGCCCCGAGAAGGGGTATTACCCGGACGTGCAGACCTGCACGGCCAAATGGCTGAAGATCGCCGAGTAAACCGCAACCCCGCCGGGCGTTCCTGCTGAACGCCCGGTGGCTGGTCTCTGTCGGCAGGTCGTGATTGCGCTCGATCAGCAGGTGGCTACTGGTTGCTCGCTGTTCGCTGTTAGCCAGGCAGGTTTCGGTAACATTCTTGCCGCCGGATCCGGGTCAGCTTCCGCCAAACCAGTTGTAGCCCTGGTCTTCCCAGTACCCGCCAGGATTGACGTTGCTGACAAAGAGTTCGGCGATGTATTTCGGGTTTTTGTAGCCCAGCTTGGTTGGCATGCGCAGCTTGACGGGGTGGCCATATTCCTTGGGCAGCACCTGCCCGTCATAGGTCAGCGTCAGCAGGGTTTGCGGATGCAAGGCGGTGGCCATGTCGATGCTGGTGTAGTAATCATCGAAGCAGCGGAAGCCGACAAACCGTGCTGTGGTGTCGGCCCCGATCCGCTGCAGAAACTGGCTGAACCGCACGCCACCCCACCGTCCGATGGCGCTCCAGCCCTCCACGCAGATGTGCCGGGTGATCTGCTCTTCCTGGGGCAGGGCGCGCAGCCCGGCCAGCGTCCAGGGCGAGCGGTCCTGGATCAGACCGCTTACCGACAGCTGCCAGTCCGATTCCTCGACTTCGGTCACCTCTTCAACATCATAAAACGCGTTGAACGGAAATGGCCGGGTGACCTCGGCTTCCGTGTATGTCGGCGCCAGGTGGTTCGGATCGAACAGCAGTCCCTGGGCGCGGTCATTCAGACGGGATACGGCTTTCAGGAACTGCTCTGCCTGGTTGCCGCCACCAATCTCGCAGCCCGTCAGCAGGCTGAGGCCACCCAAAGTAACGGCACCACGCAGCCATTGCCGGCGGGCCGGAGCCTGCAACAGCCGGCTGCTGTCCTTCAGCAGTAGCGCGCGATCAGGCGTGCTGAGAATCGGGGTCTGCGCCGTCGGCGGGGCCGGCTCGACCGAGGCGGCGGCCTGGTCGCCCCGAACCACGCTGCCGGGGGTCTGGCGGAATTTTCGGGTTGTCATGGTATTTGCTCCGCAATCAGCGCCCAAGCAACATGGCGCGCAGGGTTTGAGGGAAGCGCAGGGTCATCAGCACGTGCACGCAGAGGAAGCCAAAGCCACCGGCCATGCCGGCGAAATGCACCCGCCGCGCGGTTTCATATCCACCCAGCAACGTGCGCAGCAGCGGGAACTGCACCGATTTCCAGAGCACCAGGCCCGACATCACGAGTACCACGATGTCCAGCACGGCAAACACGTAGGCCGCCCGCTGCACCTGGTTGTAGTGCCGCAAATCGACGTGGTTCAGGCGACCGCGCAGGGCATCCACCAGGTCTTGCCACAGCAGGGGCAGCCGGATCGGCCAAAGCCGTTCCCGCAGGCGGCCACCTGCCAGTCCGACAGTGAGGTAGAGCAGACCATTGACCACCAGCAGCCACATGGCAGCAAAGTGCCAAAGCAGGGCACCGCCCAGCCAGCCACCCAGGGTGACGTCGGCGGGAATATGCAGGGGCAGGAAGGGAGAAGCGTTGTAGATGCGCCAGCCGCTGGTCAGCAGCACCAGAAAGGCGAGGGCATTGCTCCAGTGCATCAGTCGAACCCAGATGGGATGGATCAGCGGCGGGGGGGAGGACAGGGAAGGGGTCATGGCCGTCAACCTGCAGTGAGGAAAAAAGATGGTGCCATGCTCTGTCGCCGGACGGGGGCGCTTCCTTACAGGCAGTATTTGCCGGCCAGTGGCTGCTGGGGCAGGATGCCGGCATGGAAAACGATTATGGCCAGATCCTGGAGAGCCTGCGCGGACAGCTGTTGCGCTACGCGCGGCTACAGCTGCGCAATGACGCATGGGCCGAGGACGCGGTCTCCGAGACCCTGCTTGCCGCGCTGGAGCGGCCGCAGGACTTTGCCGGACGCTCCCAGCTTTCCACGTGGCTGATCGGCATTCTCAAGCACAAACTGGTTGACCAGCTGCGCCGGCGACAGCGCGAGGTGCCCCTGAGCTGGGAAGTGGCTGGCGAGGATGAGACCGAGTTCAGCTTCCGCGCTGATGGTCATTATCTGCATCCCCCGGCTGACTGGGGAAATCCCGATGCCTCCCTGCAGGAACAGCAGTTCATGGTCGTTATGGAATTGTGCCTGGAAGCGCTGCCGCCGCAGATGGCGCGGGTATTTCTGATGCGTGAGTGGATGGAACTGGAAACGACGGAAATCTGTAAGGCCGTCGGCATCTCGGCGACCAATCTGTGGGTTCTTCTGCACCGGGCGCGGCTGAAACTGCGTACCTGCCTTGAAGTGAAGTGGTTCAACCACCGGACCGTATGAAACTACGCTACACCTGCAAAGACGCAACTGCGCACATCCTGGCTTCCCAGGACCAGGTCTTGCCCTGGCACGCGCGTCTGCTGTTGTCCCTGCACCTGCGCATCTGCGCCGCCTGTCCGCGCCTGGTTGCGCAGATGGCACTGCTGCGGCGAGCCATGCGCGGGCTGCGCCTGTAGCGTCAGCGTGGCCGATTGTGCCTGCGTCTGTTGTGCCGACCGCGCTGTAGGAAATACGATGAGCAGACCGTGCTGTACCACATGCGCCATGCCGACCACGCAGTGCTGGTCACTGCGGCGATCAGGTCTTGCCCCCTGGCGCAGATACACCCGGTGACGCCGATACACCCGGTAACGGTGATGGTGAAACTGCCGCCGTGACCGGTGCTGTCACCGCGGCCGCCTCGATCGAAGCCCTCGTGACCCGCAGCACGCGACGCCGGACCAGTTCGAGGTGCTCGCGCAACACATATAGTTGGTTGGAAAACGAGAGAGGCAGGCGCAGCATTTCCAGTTGTTGTTCGATCCACGCCAACCGGTCAAGCAGCAGGTTGCGCTCGGCCTGGATATCGTCGCGGCCGAGTTCGCTCTCCAGAAATTTCAGCTCGCCATACCAGCGATCCAGTCGCCGGCGGATGCGCCAGGTGTAGACCTGAGGAATCACCCGGGTAGCCGGAATCAGCAGAGCGAGCAGCGGCACCACCACCACGAACGTGCGGTCGAGCAGGGTGGCGAGCCAGAATGGCAGATAGCGCATCAGCAGTGGTGGCCCGTTGCGCAGGAAGCGCTCAGCCTGGGCGTGCAGCGGCACGGTCTGGTCCTTGTCCGACGGAAATTCGTGCTTGGCGTTGAGCAGGCCCGGTTCGCCGTGGGTCTCCCGCATGGCTTGCGACAGCAGGGTGACGAGCGCCGGATGCACATCGGCGCGCACGTACACCACCGACGTTGTGGCAATGGTCTCCAGATCAGCATCCGGCAGGTCGGCGTTCAGGTCGATGCCACCGCGCGGAATGGTGATGCGGTGCAGGAAAGGCCGGTGGCGCGCGATGGCCTCGGCCTGTGTGAGGGACAACGCCCGCACCCCGGGGCTGTGAAAATAGGCCTGCACGGTTGCCGCGCTTGGATCGCCCAGCGTGATCACGGCGTCGAGTTGCCCGGCGCGCAGGGCGTCGAGGGCCTCCTGGCCGTTCAGCGTGGTGAGATGGACATTGTGACCGGGTGGGTCAAACGCCTCGACATTCCACGTCAGACCTGCCTCGCGCAGCACCTCCAGGGCAAAAAACTGCGATCCAGCGCCCCAGCGGCCGATGTTGACCCGTTTGCCGGCAAGGTCAGACAGTCGGCTCCAGGGGCGCGGGCTGCGATAGAACACCCAGATCGGCTCGTAACCGATGGCGCCAACCGAACGCACTGCCGGATCGTCCTGCGGCGCAACACCGTCCTGCAGGATGGCGGCATCGAGATGGTTGGCAGGGTCTTTGAGCAGCGCCAGGTTATCGCCCGCCCCCTGCGTATGCATCACCTTCAGGGTGATGCCGGCCGTCCGGAACAGCTGGGCGTAGTGTTCGGCATACGTACTGTAGATGCCCCGGGCATTGCCGGTGGCAATCATCATGGTGCGCGGGGGCAGGGGCTTCAGGAAGTGGAAACAGGCCGTTACGATCAGCACGAACACGATCACCGGCGGGGCGATCGTCACCAGCAGATCGGAGAGGGACACCGTGGACCGGCGCGCCGCACTTTCGCGCAGCCGGGTGGTGAAAGCAGCAAGTTGGTCTCGGGTGGCCACAAGGTTACCGACAGAAAGGTTCGCGGCGTGGCAGGGATTCCAGACCGCAGGTGTGCGCAGATTGACGGTGCGGCCCGGGAAACGCAAGCCTGGTCCAACCACTCCGCTTGCCGTTGCCGACAGGCTTCGGGTACCTTCCAGAGCTCACCTGTTGTGGAGGCATTCACTCATGGCCGACCTTGTGCAAACCCTGTTCGACAACAACCGTGCGTGGTCTGAGACCATCCGGCGCACCAAACCGGATTTCTTCCCGACACTGTCGCAGCAGCAGGCCCCCCAGTATCTGTGGATTGGCTGTTCTGACAGCCGTGTCCCGGCAAACGAGATCGTTGGTCTGCTGCCGGGTGAACTCTTCGTGCACCGCAATGTGGCCAACGTGATCAACCACACCGACCTGAATGCGCTGTCGGTCATGCAGTTTGCTGTTGACATCCTGCAGGTGCGTCACATCATGGTGGTGGGTCACTACGGCTGCGGCGGCGTGCAATGTGCCCTGCACGACCGCAGGCTCGGGCTGAGCGACAACTGGCTGCGGCATGTGCAGGACGTCAAATTCAAGCATCAGGGCCTGCTAGCGCAGATCCCGACCGAGCAGCAGCATGATGTGTTGTGCGAGCTGAATGCCGTGGAACAGGTGGTGAACGCCGCCCGCACCACCGTGATCCAGGATGCCTGGGCGCGCGGCCAGAACCTGACGGTACACGCCTGGGTATATGGCCTGAGCGATGGTCTGGTGACCGATCTCGGTCTGTCGGTATCCGGCCCTGGGGATCTTGAGCACCAGGCGCAGCAGGCAGCGCAAGCGGTGTTGGCGCGTCGTTCCGCTACGGGCACCGCGGCCTTTTCCTGAGCCACCCGCAGCGCGCTGGCGCTGTCTTGAGGCAACGCAGGCGTGCTGGCACTGTCTCGAGGCAACGCAGGCGTGCTGGCGTTGTCCTGAAGCGACTGCAGCCGGGCTGGTGCCCTCCTGAAGCGACTGCAGGCGCGCCGGCGTTATCTTGTGGCAACGGTCAGCGGCTTCTTCCTGGTCGACGTGAACTTTCCCGGCTGCGTTTGACTCCATTGCCCGTCGCTGAAGCGTGGCTTGTATTTTGCACAAACTGACCACGCGTCAGGGGTCTACGCCAGATTGTGCAAAATCTGGTAAAGGCTGCGCGGGATAATATCCCACGTTGATAAATTCGATTACCATCGGCATGCGTAGCGCATTTTTCTTCGCGCCTTGCGGTTCAGATAGCTAGCCCCCCCGGATTAGGAGTCTCAAACATATGCGTATCTCCAGCTTGCAGTTCGCGCTCGGTCTGACGTCCGCGCTGGTGCTCGCCGCCTGCGGCGGCGGCGGTGGTTCGATGGCCGGCAATTCGGTCGCGCCGACCGCAGCCCAGGCCGCGCCCACCGCCCTGTCCTCGGGCACGGTCACGGCTTTCGGCAGCGTGTTCGTCAACGGCCATGAGTTCAATACGACGTCTGCCAGCGTGATTGATGACGACGCCGGCACCACCACCGCCGCCACCACCACGGGCACCACGGCTGCTGGCCTTGCCGTGGGTATGCAGGTGGACGTGGTTCCCGCAGCCTCCAGCACGACCGCCGCGCCTGTTGCATCCGAAATCCACGTGCATCCGCTGGCCCGCGGCTATGTCGATTATTCAGACAGCACGGCTGGCACGCTCAGCGTGATGGGCCAGACCGTCGCGGTTGGTACTGCCACCATCAAGGATGCCCGCGCCTGCGTCTCGGCTACCACCGGCGCCTGCACGGCCATCGTCGACCAGACTGGTTTTGTGAGCGCAGCTACCGGCGGCAACACCACGTGTTACCAGGCCACCGGCGGCAGCTTCACCTGCGGTTCGACCACGGGCGTGCTGAGCGTTCAGGTGTATGGTTTCCTGGCGACCAGCGCCACGGCCGGCGCCGGGCCGATCATCCAGGCCAGTCTGGTCCGGGTGGTGGATCCTGGCACCACGCCGGTGTTCCATGCCGAAGGCCCGCTTTCGGCCGTCAATGCGACCGAGCCGAAATTCACGATGGGTGGTCTGCAGCTGACCAGCAGCGCCGCCTGCACCACCGCCGTGCCCTGCAATTTTGCGGTGGGCAATGTGGTGACGGCCCGTGGCAAGACGTTGGTGCCGGTGACCACCGGTGGTACGGCCATCTCGGTGGCCTTTACGCCCGATGTGCTGAAGCAGCGCAAGGTGGCCGCCCTGACGGCGGGCTCGTCAGTCGAAGTGGAAGGCAAGGTGGCGAGCGTCGACACCACCGCCAAGAGCTTTGTGCTGCAGGGTCTGACCATCGAAGCGGGCACGCTGACGCTGCCGGCTGTAGGCGATGTGGTGGAGGTGGCCGGTACGGTGAATGCCGACCTGAGCATCGCCGCGACTGCCATCAGCATCGAACACAGCGCTGCCATGCAGAATAACCCGTTCCTGATCGCCGACACGCTGAAGGCCGGCGCGGTGAGCGGTACGGCTGCGCCGTTTTCGGTAGGTGTGCTCGGCACGACTGTGACCGTGAACGCAATGACCCGACTCGAAGACCGCACCGTGCCGCGCGGCACTTCCTCGGCCTTCAATGCCACCACCTTCGCCACCTACATCAATGCGCTGAGCACGCCGCCTAGCGTGGCGATCCAGGGCTACCTGGACCCGACCACCAACACTCTGGTGGCCACATCCTTCGCGATCGTGCCGGCCAATAACGTGGTCGCGCTGGGCGGCAAGGTTGCTAGCATCAGCGGCAGTGGCGTGACGCTGACGGTGGATGGCGTCACGGTCACCAGCGTCGCGAGCGGCACCGGTGCCACCACGGTGGTCGGACGGGGACATAACGCCGCCGCCCTCACCCTGGCATCCATCGTTGTGGGTGACTACGTGGTCGCGCAGGGTACGGAGACGGGCACCACCACCGTGACGGGTCTGTCAGCAACGGCCATTCAGGACTTTGGCATGCAGCTGAACGACCGTTTCGGTGACTGAGCAAGGGTAAGTCTTGCCGCCTCATAGCGGGGTGGCAGACCTTGCAAGGAAAAAGGCCACGCTCTGCGTGGCCTTTTTCCTTGGAGAGCACCTGCTGCTGGCCTGCTGCCGGCCTGCGGCGCCTCAGATCGCGGTGTAGCGCTGGATTTCTGCGGCGATGTCGCTCAGCGCCAGCTGCTTCTGCACCGCGCCACGCCGGAAAGCCTCGCGTGGCATGCCGTAGACAATGCAGCTGGCCTCGTCCTGCCCGACCGTGGCGGCGCCGGCTTCGTGCATCTCCATCAAGCCGGCGGCCCCGTCGTCACCCATGCCGGTCAGGATGATGCCCACTGCGTTGCGGCCGGCGAATTTGGCAACGGAACGGAACAGCACGTCTACCGACGGCCGGTGACGGTTGACCAGCGGCCCGTCGCTGATTTCGACATGGTACTGGGCACCACTGCGCTTCAGCGACATGTGTCGCCCGCCCGGCGCGATCAGGGCCCGTCCGGGCATCACGCGGTCATTGGTCTCGGCTTCTTTCACCTCGATGGCGCAGAGGCTGTCGAGGCGGCGGGCGAAGGCGCCCGTGATGCGTTCTGGCATGTGTTGCACGATGACAATGCCCGGTGACACGCGCGGCAAGGCCGACAGTACCTGCTCCAGCGCCTGGGTGCCGCCGGTGGACGTACCAATGGCCACGACCCGGTGCGTGGTCTCGGCCAGGGCGGCCCCGGCGGACGGCGCCATTTGGGGCGACAGCATGGCGGGCGACAGCCCCTGACGCGCCTGCTCAGGGCGCATCATCAGCGGCGGACGGATGGCCGACAGACGCACCCGGGCGGCTGCCTTCACTTGGGCGATTAGGTCGCTTGACGCATCTTCCAGAAAAGCGCGGACCGCGCTCTTGGGTTTGGTGACAATGCTGACGGCACCAGCGGACAGGGCCTGCAGCGTGGTCTCGGCGCCTTTTTCGGTCAGCGTCGAACAGATCACCACCGGAGTGGGCCGCTCGGCCATGATCTTACGCAGGAAGGAGATGCCGTCCATCCGCGGCATTTCCACATCCAGGGTGATCACGTCCGGCCAGTCCGTCTTCATCTTGTCCATCGCGAAGAGGGGGTCGGCCGCCGTGCCGATCACCTTGATGCCGGGATCGGCTGAGAGGATGCCAGAAATCACCTGCCGCACCACGGCCGAGTCGTCAACGACCAATACCTTGATTGGGTTCATGCCGTGAGCAACAGGTCGCGGTTGGCAACGAGCGAGGTGTCATAGGTGCTGCGTACCCAGACATCGCCGCTCCAGTTGTCGAGCATGATGGCCCGGGCACACATGCCGCCGACATCTTCGCTCTGTGGCTTCACCCCCAGATCTTCCAGCAGGGCATGGGCCAGTTCGATATTGCGCCGGCCAATGGCGGCATCATTGCCCCTGCGCGCTGGTCGGCTGCGGCTGCCATTCAATTTGGTAAACATGTCTGCTCCGCCAAAAATCTTGAAGTGAAAGTCCTTCGGCCGACAGCCAGCCTGACGCGCCTGACGCAGCAACAGGAACAGCGCCTCGTCGCCGTAGCGGCCTTCCAGGGCCGGTTCATGGCCGTCCATGCGGGTGGGCAGCAGGTAGTGACACATGCCTCCGAGCTTGCGTTTGGGATGCCACATGGTAATGGCCACGCACGAACCCAACAGGGTGCGCAGCCGGGTATCGGCATCGGCAAAAAAGCACTCCCCCGGCTGGAGAAAGATCTCCATGAAATCTTCTGGGGCGCGGTCTTCCATCATCGTGGCAGCAAGCGATAGACCGAGGGGGAATGTTGCATCAGGCGTGGGTGGAAGCCCTTCAGGCTTTCCGAATGCCCGACCACCAGCCAGCCGTTCGGCTGCAGGGCACCGAGCACCCGGCGCACGATCTCGGTCTTGGTGTCGTTCTGGAAATAGATCAGCATGTTGCGCAGGAAAATCACATCAAACAGCCCCAGGTCTGGCGGCAGCGTTTCGTTCAGGTTGACCTGCCGGAAGGAGACGCGCCCGCGTATCGGTGCGTCGATCAGCATGGTGCCCTCCTGCGGCCCGGTGCCCTTCAGACAGTATTCTTGCAAATAGGCGCGCGGAATGCCCTCGATGCGCTGCATCGGGTAATGGCCGCCGCGGGCACGTTCCAGCACCCGTTTCGAGATGTCCGAGCCGACCACTTCCCAGGCCTGCTGTACGCCCAGGCCGATCTTGTCGGCGAGCACCATGGCCATGCTGTAGGCCTCTTCACCACTGGAGCTGGCGGCACTCCAGACGCGGAAGGCACGCCCGCGCGGACGCCCGCTGAGTATCTCGCCGGCGAGCAGGTCGAAATGCCGGGGCTCGCGGAAAAAATAGGTTTCGTTGGTGGTGAGCAGGTCCACTACCATCTGCCGCTCGTCCGGCTGCCGGCCCGAGGTGACCAGCTCGAGATAGGCCTCGAAGGAGCCCAGCCCGAGCTGGCGCACCCGGGTACGCAGGCGGCCAAACACCAATTGCTTCTTGGCATCCGACAGATGGATGCCGGCCAGTTGTTTGATCAGCTTCTGAAATGCCGCAAATTCCCGGTCGCTGATGAACCCCTGCGGCTCGGTAACCGTATTCAGTTTAGCCCCCCGGCGCCGGTGCCTGCGTCCAGGGCCGCCTCGGTGAGGGTACCCAGGGTGGCCATGTCGTCAATCGACAAAACCCGCTGCACATTGACGAGGATCACGAAACGCTGGTCAACCTTGGCCATGCCGGCGATGAACTCGGTGCGCATGCGTGCCCCGAAGGACGGCGGTGGCTCGATGTCGGCAGCGGCGATTTCGAGCACGGCGTTGACGGTGTCCACCACCACCCCGATGTCCTGGGGCTCTTCTTCCGTACCGGCTTCGATGATCACGATGCAGGTGCGCTTGCCAACCGGCACTTCCGCTTTGCCGAAGCGCACGGCCAGATTGATCACCGGCACGACGCTGCCACGCAGGTTGATCACCCCCTGGATGAAGGCGGGCATCATCGGCACTTCGGTCAGCTGACCATACTCGATGATCTCCTTGATCGTCAGGATATTCATCCCGAAGGTCTCGCCCGACAGGGAAAAGGTCAGGTATTGCTGGCGTTCGCTGGCAGCGGCCGCCGCAGCGGTCGCCGCCTGGTTTGCCTTGGCCTGCTGCCAGGCGCTGTTACTTGCGCTCATGACGGACTCCTCGCGCTTCAGAAGCGGACGAATTCATTTGAATCCGTGGCGGCGGAAGCCCCCCGGCTGCCTGTCGGCGCGTGCCGGCGAGCATGATTGCCGTTCGGGGCGCGCACGCCGTACCCAGCGCCGTCCGTGCCAGTCTGGGCAAGACTGAAGAACGACATCACCTCGATCAGCTGCTGCGTCTGACCATTCATTTCTTCGGCGGTGGCCGCCAGTTCTTCCGACGCCGAGGCATTCTGTTGGGTGATCCGGTTTAGCTGGTCCATGGCGGTCGTGATCTGGCCTGCCCCGGCAGACTGCTCCTGCGAAGCCGCCGTGATTTCCTGTACCAGGTCGGAAGTCTTGTTGATGCTCGGCACGATCTCGTCGAGCAGACGGCCAGCCTTCTCAGCCAGCCCCACGCTGCTGCCGGCCAGTTCGCTGATTTCCTGCGCAGCCACCTGGCTGCGCTCGGCCAGCTTGCGCACTTCAGTGGCCACCACGGCAAAGCCCTTGCCGTGTTCCCCAGCACGCGCTGCCTCGATGGCAGCGTTCAGGGCCAACAGGTTGGTCTGGTAGGCGATATCATCGATGATACCAATCCGGTTGGCGATCTGCTTCATGGCCGCCACGGTCTGGCGCACGGCTTCACCGCCCTGGTTGGCTTCGGTGGCTGCTTTCGAGGCCATCGAATCGGTCACCTTGGCGTTTTCGGTGTTCTGGCTGATCGAGGCATTCATTTCCTCGACCGAGGCGCTGGTCTTTTCGACGCTGGCAGCCTGGGTGGAGGCGGCTTGGCTCAGCGATTGGGCGGTCGAGCTGACTTCTCCCGAGGCGGTGGTCAGGGCATCGGCTGTCGAGCGGACTTCGGCGATGATTTCGGAGAGTTTCTCGACCGTCGTGTTGCAGGCATCCTTCAGCTCGCCGAAGGTACCGTCGTAGGAATTGGTGATCTTTTCCGACAGGTCGCCCCGCGCCAGCGCTGCCAGCACCCGCACGACTTCGGCCAGACCAACCGAGCTGCGCTCCATCAATTCGTTCATGCCGGTGCCGAGGTTCTTGACCAGGCCCTCCTTGTTATCGACGTTCATGCGCAGCGAAAAGTCGCCGTTGGCAGCCGCCTTCACCATGGACTGGATTTCCTGCTCCATCACCAGTTCGTCGGTCTTGTCGTTCCACTCCACCACCGTGCCAAGGCGTTCGCCGGCCGAACCGAAAATGGGCGAGGCAATCAGCTGGAACGTCCGCCCACCCAGCGCTATCTTGCCGCGGTGTACGCCGCGCAGTTCAGCCAGCATCGTGGCCTGCATCGCTGCATTCTTGTGGAAGCCGTCGATGTTGGTGCCCAGCAGCTTGTTGGCATCAAAATTCGGCAAGGCACGCCGGATTTCCGGCTCGGCGCGCTGGAACATTCCCAACACCGCCTTGTTCATGTACGAGATGTTGCGGCCGGCGTCGGCCAGCATCACGTTGGTGTTGCAGTTGTCGAGCGCCATGCGGATGCCGGTGTTGTAGCGCAGATCCGCAGCCGCCTTTTCGAGACCGGCCTGCACCTTGTCCATGGCGGCAGTGATCTTGGCCTTCAGGCCCGGCAGGCGTGACATCGGAATGCTGAAATCGCCGTCGGCGAAACGCAGGGCGGTATCAACCACTTCCATTTTTATGTCGATATGCGACTGCACCAGGTCGTTGATCGACATGGCCATCTCACGATACGAACCGGTGAATTTGTCGGCATCCATCTTGTGGTCGATGGCGCCTTCGCGGTGACGCTGGCTCATCAACGCCTGCTCCTTGCCAAACAGGGCAAGGGTGTCGAGCGTCTGGCGTTGGTGCTCGGCGCCTTCCTTCAGGCCAACCCGCACGCCCTCGATGGCATCGCTGATGACCTGCTTTTTGCCCGGCAGCTTTTCCATCCGGCGCTCGAAGTTGCCATGGCCGTATTCGGTCACCGTGTCGACCACCTGCATCTTCACGGCAATGTGGCTTCCCACCAGGCTATTGATGTGGCGTGCCAGCTGGGCGTGGACGCCCTGGAAACTGTCGGCGTTGATGGTCTCGTCGATCCAGCCCTGATCGTGCTTCTTCTCCATGGCGAGAAGGGCGTCGAGCAGGCGCTGGGTTTCTTTCTGTTCGGCATTCCAGTTAAAAAGCGACATGACGGTTCCTTGAAGCAAAAGTAGATAAGAGTTACGAACGGCCGGGGGCGGCAAGTGCCGCATGGGTTGCGGCAGTTTCCCGGTCTGCTGCCAGTTGGATCAGGGAAGGCACATCGAGGATCAGGGCAACATCCCCACTGCCCAGAATGGTCGACCCGCTGATGCCGCGTACGGCCCCAAACAGGCGCCCGAGCGGCTTGATGACGGTCTGGAAATCGCCCAGCAGCTCATCGACGACAAGACCAGCCGAGCGGCCGGCATAGCGCACCACCACGATGTTTTCACGTCGTCCGGCCTCGCCGCCCTTTTCAAACAGGCTGCGCAGGCGCACAAAGGGCAGCACCTCACCCCGCAGGTTCACGTAGTTGCGCTCACCATTGCCCTCAATGTTTTCCGGGCGCAGTTCCAGGCATTCCACCACCATGCTGAGCGGCACCACATAGCTGTCGCCTGCCACGCCGACCAGGAAGCCATCGATGATGGCGAGGGTCAGAGGCAGGCGGATGCGCATGGTGCTGCCCACGCCACGCAGGCTTTCCACTTCGATGCTGCCGCGCAGGCCCTCGATATTGCGGCGGACCACATCCATGCCCACGCCACGGCCAGACACATTGGTCACTGCCTCGGCCGTCGAGAACCCCGGTTCGAAGATCAGCTTGTGAATTTCGCGCTCGCTTAGGTTTGCGCCCTCGCTGATCAGGCCGCGCTCAACCGCCTTGGCCTGAATGCGCTCGGTGTTGAGACCACCACCGTCGTCGCCAACCTCGATCACGATGCTGCCCGACTCATGGTAGGCATGCAGCTGCAGCACGCCCGTAACGGGCTTGCCGGCGGCCAGACGCTTTTCCGGCGATTCGATGCCATGATCCAGCGCGTTGCGCACCAGGTGCATCAGCGGGTCGCCGATTTTTTCGACCACCGATTTGTCGAGTTCGGTCTCGGCACCGCTGATGCGCAACTCGATTTCCTTGCCCAGTTCCTGACTCAGGTCACGCACCACGCGCTGGAAGCGCGAGAACGTGGCACCAATCTGCACCATGCGCAAGTTCAGGGCCGTATCGCGGATCGATTCCACCAGGGTGCTGATGGTCGAGGTGGCTTCCACCATTTCGGCGCTGCGCACGCGCTGGGCCACGAGACTGCAGGAGGCCCCCGCGATCACCAGTTCGCCGATCAGATTGATCAACAGGTCAAGTTTGTCGGCCTCCACCCGCAGGAACCGGCTCTCGCCCGTGCGCGCTTCACGGCCCGCACGGGCTTCCGGCACGCCTTCCGCGCCGTGCTCGCCGTCGGCGGGCGCAACAGCGGCGTGCTCCACCTGACCGGCAGGGTCACCAGCGGCGTGTTCCGCCGCTTCAGCGAGGTTGGCACTGGCGTGCCTGGCCTGACCAGCCCGGGTAGCATCGTTGGCACCCGTTGGGTAATCCGGCGCCTCGGCGCGGGGCGCGGTGATCTGCAAGGTGCAGTCGTCGCGGACGAATTCGAAGGCGCTGGCAATGCGTTCTGCCGAGAGCTCACCAGTCATCGCAATCGTGCAGGACAGGTGGCAGGTCTCGGCATTGAACGTGGCCAGCGGGGGCACGGCCAGTAGCCGGGTATGCACACTGCAGACGGTGCCAAGGGTGCCCAGATACCGCAGGAAGCCAAGCGGGTCCAGACCATTGCGGAACACGTCCGCCCCAAATTGCACCTCCACCTGCCAGACGCCTTGGCTGCTGCGTGCCGGCGCATGCGCCGGGGCTTCTGGGGGACTGCTGACGGAAGGGGTCGGCGCGACCGCCGGACTCTTGCCCATGGCCTGCTCGAGGGAGTGCACCAGATCGGCTTCGCGTGCACTGTCGGTCGCCTCGCGACCGCGTTTGCCGAGGGCTTCGGCCAACAGGAATCCCATGTGATCGCCACAGCGCAACAGCAGGCCGATCAGGGCCGGACTGGCCGCACAGCCACCATCGCGCATCAGGTCGATCAGACTCTCGACGTGATGAGTGAAGCCGACCAGGGCGTCAAATCCAAACAGGCCACCCGACCCCTTGATGGTATGGGCAGCGCGAAACACGGCATGGATGGCCTCGCTGCCGGCGTCGCCGGTTTCCATCGCCAGTAGTTGCAGCTCCATGTCCTCCAGCAGTTCGCGCGCTTCCTCGTCGAACGTTGCCAGGGCGTCATCGAGTTTCATGCCGCCTCCTGCTTGACCGCGGCCGCTGTCGCATCCGGGGGCGCGCTGGCGTCGGTTGTCGGCCACGCGTCGTCCAGCGTGGCTGGATCCAGGCCCAGTACCTGCAGCGCCTCGAGTGATGCTGGCGCATGGGCGGTCAGCCGAAAGCCGAGGGCGCGACCGCTACACGCGGCGCGGGCGGCCAGCAGCAGCTGCACGCCGGCGGTATCGATGTCTTCCACCGCCGCCAGATTGCAGTCCAGCGGCATGTCATGCGCCAGGGCGTCCTGCAGTTCCAGCTTGAGCTGCGCCACCTGATAGATGTTGAACTCCGCTGGCAGGGTCCAGAGGGCCCGGTCGGGCATGCGTGCGATTGGCATGGTGTCGACTCAGGGTAAGATCAGTTTGGCGACGGCAGCCAGCATCTGTTCCGGTTTGAAAGGCTTCACCACCCAGGCCTTGGCACCCGCCGCCTGACCTTCGAGCTTTTTGCCCTCCTGGGATTCGGTGGTCAGCATGATCACCGGCGTGAACCGATAGCTGGGCAGCAGCTTCATGCGCTTGACGAAGGTGATGCCATCCATCACGGGCATGTTGACGTCGCTCACCACCAGATGCACCTTGCGGCCATCCAGTTTCTTAAGGGCATCTTCGCCATCTTCGGCTTCGATCACGTCATACCCAGCGCCGGTCAGGGCAATCTTGACCACTTGTCGCAGGGAGGCAGAGTCATCAACCACTAAAATTGATTTGGCCATGATGGGGTGGGGTCCTCAGAAAAACGTGATGTCGTCGTTGGCGGGGGCGGCGACGGCAGGGCCGCTGCGGCCGTGATGGAAGTTGTTACGCTCTTCTGCCGTGGTGTAGCTGCGCTGCATGTCGTCAAACAGCGGTGCATAGTCTGGCAACGCGATGTCGTTGCGGGCGCTGGCGCCCTGGGCGATGGTCACCAGGCCCAGGACGCCGCTGTTGACATGCCCCAGAATCTGGCTCACCCGGTCCTGGAACTGCAGTTCCACCAGCAGGTTTTCGATATGGCTGCGCACGCGTTCGGCTTCTTCTTCCAGGCGTGCGTTGGTTATCGTGACTTCGCCCGTGACGGCCCGCACGCCCGCTAGGGCCGTGAGCAGGTTCTGTTCAGATTGCTCGAGCCAGGTGCTGTCTTCGCTGGCGGAGCGGTCGACTTCCTGCAGGGTGGCAGCCACGCAGGTGCGGATGGCACCGACACGTTCATTGATGTTGCGCCCGGTCTCACCCGACAGGGCCGACAGCTTGCGCACTTCATCGGCCACCACCGCAAAACCGCGGCCGGCTTCCCCAGCACGCGCGGCCTCGATGGCGGCATTCAGGGCGAGCAGGTTGGTCTGTTCGGCAATCTTGCGCACGTCCAGTGCCATGCGCTCCAGTTCGCCCGTGAAGGTGCCCAGTTCCTGCACCTTTTCGAGCGTGGCGGTGCGCCGCTGAAAGGATTCGCGCAGGCTTTCCAGCACCTCACGCAGCCCGGTGCGGTTGTCCTGCAGCATGGTGGCGACATCGCCACCGCTGCCGGTCTTCGCACGGGCCTGCCGGCTCGCGCCCAGCTCCTGCACCACATCGGAAAAGCGCCGCGTGATTTCGTTGACGGAAGCGGTGCTCTGTTCCTGGGCGGTCTGGATCTGGCTGCTCCACAACTGTGCTGCGCGCAGGGTGTTTTCGTGGATCGCCTGCACCGTCGCCTGCACCTCCTGGCGGGCATCGACCGCCGCCTTCCGCCGCGCGGCTTCTACCGACGCCTGCATGACCTGCAGAGCGGTGCGCTTGTTCATCCATAGCCACGCGAAAGCGGCCAGCAGGGTGAGGGTTCCCACCATCGCCTGGCCCGGTAACAGCAGCGGTGCGCTCAGTATCAGGGCAGCACCCCAGCAGGGCCATGCCCGTCGGCAGCATCTCGCCAGGAATCGACTGGCTGACTTCCGGATATTCAGTCATAGGGATCGCGCTTTTTGGTTGAGTCAATCGGGCAACACGCCTTCCGCTTAGGATTACGGCGCACCACCAGAATTCTTTAAGATTTATCGATACCAGTCAATTCAATCATTTAAAACATTTATTTCGTGTTTTGAATGATTAAATTTGCGAATAAAAACAAGCCTTCATCGCACGACGTCGGCGCTTGCGTCAGACGCAGCGAGGTACACGCCCAGCCGGCCACCGAGGCGGGCAAGGCGTCGCGCGATGTAAGGAAATGTATCGGCCGCACAAGAACAGCGCGGCGCGAAGAGGCTCAGCGGACGGGCAGGGGCCCGTAGACGTGATTGAGCAGGACCAGGAACAACGGGGTGCTCACGGCCGAGGCCAGCGTGGCCAGCACCAGGCTGGCGGCTACCGTGCCCTCCATGCGCTGGTATTGCCGCGCCATCAGGTAGACGTTTGCACCGGTCGGCAGTGAGCCTAGCAGCACCACCACCCGGGTTTCCAGGTTGGGCAAACCGATCAGCCAGGCAATGGCCCAGATGCACAGTGGCTGCACGGCCAGTTTCAGCACGCAGATGGTCAAGCCCTGTTGCCAGCCGCTGCGCACATCGTATTCCGCCAGTCCCATGCCCAGCACCAGCAGGGCGAGCGGCCCGGCGGGTTCGGCCAGCTGCGCAAGGGTGTGCTGCGCCAGTCCCGGCAGGTGCAGGCCGGTCAGGCCAAACAGGGCACCACCGACGATGGCCATCACGATCGGGTTGCGCAACACCGCTGCCGCCGTGCTGCGCAGGCCACGCCAGTTGAGCGAACCATGGCGCGACCATTCGATGGCAACCGAAAGCAGGGTCCACAGCGTCAGCGCATTGAACACCAGCACCAGCGCTACGGAGGGAATGGCCGTGGCACCGAGCGTGGCGCGCGCCAGCGGAATGCCCAGCAGCACATTGTTGGAGAACACGCCGGCCAGTCCCAGGATGGCGCGGCCGGCGGGATCCAGCCGGAACAGCCGCCCGGCCAGGAAATGCCCAAGCAGGAAGGTGAGCAGGCAGGCCCCGAAAAATGCCAGCAGCAGCCGGGCATCCACCGGCGGCAGGCCGGAGAAGTCGCTCATCATGCGGAAGAGCAGGGCGGGCAAGGCCAGGTTGAACACGAAGGTGTTCATGCCGGCCGAGACCTGCTTTCCCCAGCCGGCGAAGCGTGCCAGCAGGTATCCCAACAAGACCAACAGGAACAGGGGGGCTGCCAGTTCAAACTGGTGCAGGAAGAGAATCAGCAAGGGGGGCTCGGCGCGGTCTGGGGGTGCCGCCGCACCGGCTTGGCCGCCGTGGTCATGCTCAGCGGGACGTGCACCGATTCGGGCGCAGCATCAGGCACCGGACGTGGCCGGTACCCCGGCTGGCAACGGCTGGTCTACCTGCATGCGGGCGTGGTGGTGTGCTGCCACGGCACCGATCATGATGAACACCAGCAAGCCCATGCCCCATACCGTGATGCGACGGCTGTGCGAGAGCGTGCTGTTACGTTTGAAGGCAAGCGCACCGAGCACCACAAAGGCCACCAGCAGAGCGAGCTTGATCCAGATCCAGGCGGCGTTCCACTGGCCCGACCAGGTCGCGAGAGACACGCCAGCGACCAGCAGCAGGGTATAGACCACATGCGGCAGCACGCGCATCAACCGGCTTTCCAGTACTGGCGAGCGCGCAATCATCAGCACGCCGCGCACAACATAGACGAGACCGGCAAGGCCAGCGAGGGCCAGGTGCAGGTGTTTCAGTGCGAGATACGACATCCGGGGCACTCCTCCATAACGACACAGCCCGCCCCGGCAGGAAACCGGGGCGGGCCGTGGCATGACTGCCGGCGTTCAGTCGGGTTGACTGAACACGCGGGCATTCATTTCTTTTTGGCAGGCTTCTTGACGTTCACGGCATCCTTAAAACCTTTGCCCGGCTTGAATCGCGGCAAAGTAGCCGCCGCAATCTTGATCGCCTCGCCAGTCTGCGGGTTGCGCCCTTGACGTTCGGCACGCTTGCTGGCCTCGAAGGTGCCAAAGCCCGTCAGCACAACCGAATCTTCGGTAGCGACGGCCTTGACGATGGCATCGAGCAGCGAGTCGAGCACACGTCCGGCGGCAGCATTGGAAAGTTCGCCGGCGTCGGCGACGACCTTGACGAGATCGGATTTATTCAAGGGGGGGGTCCTCCTGATGGATGGGGGTGAAACGCTGGCGTTCCATGAACTGAAAACTCAGTGTACATCGCCCGAAAGGCTAGGCGTACCGGCATAATGTACGCAAATAAACGCGGGCTCTGCAAGGTAAACTTGTGGCACCGTAACCTTTGCGGTGCCCATTTCGTCCAGGAGAAATCAGATGTCGCTTTCGATGTATACCGCTAGCGTTCCCGTGTTCCAGCGCATGCTGGGAAATCTCGAGGCCATCCTGGCCAAAGCGCAGACGCACGCCGAGGCACATGGTATCGACCCGCTGGTACTGACCAGTGCCCGCCTGTTCCCTGACATGCTGCCGCTCACCTCGCAGGTGTATATTGCGGCCGATATGTGCAAGGGCGCGGCCGCCCGCCTGTCCGGCACCGAAGCACCGGCATTTGCCGATACGGAAAAAACCTTGGTGGAACTGACCGACCGGGTGGCGCGCACCCGCGCCTACCTGGCCGGTTTCACGGCCGAGCAGATTGACGGGTCGGAGAAGCGGCCGATCGAACTGAAGACGCGCGTACGCACCTTCCATTTCGTCGGCGACGAATACCTGCTGCACTTTGTGCTGCCCAACCTGCACTTCCATATCGCGACCTGTTACGGCCTGCTGCGACACAATGGTGTGCCGTTGGGCAAGGGCGACTTCCTCGGCAGCTGAGCGCGGACCAGGGCTTGTCGGCACGGCGATGCGGTCGCGGCAGCCGTGCAGGCGCTTAGCCTTGGCGGCGCACCGTGACCTCGATCTCGATTTTCATGCGCGCGTCGACCATGGCGACCACCATCGCCGTGGCGGCCGGACGCGCCGTGCCCAGATACTGGCCGAAAATCGGGGCCAGGGTTTCGAACAGGCTGGCCTCGCTCAGCAGGTAGGTGACGCGCACCACATCGTCCAGGGTGGCATTGGCCTGCGCCAGCGCCGACGCGATATTGCGGAAACACTGGTGGGTCTGCTCGGCGGCATCGTCCGACACGGTCATGCTGCTGTAGTCGAACCCGCTGGTGCCGGACACAAAAATCCAGTCGCCATCGACCACCAGACGGGAATATCCGGCCACCTTTTCGAAACTCGAACCGGAAGAAATGCGGGTGCGCGTGGCTGCCATGCGGAAAAGCTCCATTAGGGTGAGAGAAAACGCGAGGGTATCATGGCAGCTTTTGTGGCTGGCCCCGCCCCATGCTGCTGCTCGACAAACTGCTGATCATCGATCTGGAATGCACGTGCTGGGAGAATGAAGAGCCGGGCAATGACGAGCGCCAGGACATCATTGAAATTGGTGCCTGCCTGCTCGATCTGGCCACCGGTCAGGTCGAGGGGGCCGACGGCATGATCGTGCGGCCCCGCCGCTCGCAGGTCAGCCCCTTCTGCGAGAAGCTGACCAAGATCACCCAGGTCATGGTGGATCACGGTCTGGAATTTGAAGATGCCCTCGTGCGGCTGGAAACCCAGTTTCAGGCCTCGGCGCGGCCCTGGGCATCCTGGGGCAATTTCGATCGCGTGTGCATGCAGGCGCAATGCCGCGACTTCGGCCTGCGCTATCCCTTCAGCAATGACCATTTCAACCTGAAGACCCTGCACGCGCTGCATCATCGTCTGCCGAAGGCAATCGGCCTGTTCCCGGCCGTCAAACGCGCAGGCCTTGTCTGGACAGGGCAGCACCATCGTGGCGTGGATGATGCGAGCAACACCGCCCGTCTGGCCGCCACCCTGTTCGGTTCGGGAAGCGTGCCGGCCGTGTGACGCGGTGTCGCCTTTTCGGCACACCTGTTTACCGTTTCGTGACGAAGTGATGAAGGGCGCTGGCATGGCTCCGGCGGCTTTGCTACCGTGCCTGCTCCCTGCCCGTCGGGCCGTCCCTGTTGTCGTTGTCATGAGGATCCTTGCTTGAACCCCCTTCGCTTCCCTGTGGCGTTGCACGCCCTTGCGGCCGAGCCGGCCACCACTCCCCGTTTTTCCCTGTTGCCGATGGCCCTGTGTGTGCTGGCCACCTTGCCGGCTGCGGTCCATGCCGCTGATGGGGGAGACCCGCCGGCGCCGGCTGCCAACGCTGCCGTGAAGGCCCTGGATACGGTGGTGGTGACGGCGCAGAAGCGCAGCGAAGACGCCAAGCTGGTGCCGATGAGCGTGTCGGCCATTGGTGGCGAGGAACTGGCCAACAGCCAGATTGCCAACGTCAACGATCTGACGCGCAACCTGCCGAACGTCTCGTTCAGCAGCCAGGGCGGCGCCGGCCTCAGCAACATCGAAATTCGTGGCATCAGCTCGCAGGCCGGCTCGGCCACGGTGGGCATCTATCTGGACGACGTTTCGCTCACCACCCGCAACCTCTACAGCCAGGGCAGCGCCGAACCGCGCTTCTTCGACGTGGAACGCGTGGAGGTGCTGCGCGGACCGCAGGGCACGCTGTATGGGGCGAGCTCGATGGGTGGCACGATCAAGTTCATCAGCAACACCCCGGATACGAAGAAGTGGTCGAGCGACGTGCATGGCGAGATCTCGAACACGGACCATGGCGGCACCAACACCTTGTTGCAGGCGGTGCTGAATGCGCCCATCCAGGAGGGGGTGGCCGCCCTGCGGCTGGGCGTGCAAACCGGCCATGACAGCGGCTACATCGACCAGGTCGATCCGAATACCCTGCGCGTGGTGTCGAAAGGCATCAACAACACCGACTTCAACGTGCTCAAGCTGTCGCTCAAGGTGCAGGCATCGGAGCACTGGAGCATCACCCCGGCCGTGTTTTTCCAGCGCACTCTGACCTCCGATATCGACGCCAGCTACCTCAGCGTGGGCGGGTATCAGGGCGCCAATGCCGGCACCCCGCTAGCCTTGTTCCAGACCTCGAAAATCGTGCGCGAACCCGGTCGCGACACCCTGACCCTGCCGTCAGTCACCGCCAATGGCGATCTCGGCTTTGCCGACCTGACGGCCGTGGCGAGCGACTACAAGCGCGCCTTCTCACGCACCCAGGATGGTACTTCGGTCAATTCCTCCTATCTCGGCAACACCACGCCGGGCTCGCAGCTGATCACCAACACGGCACTCGCCAATGTGGTGGCGGGACTGCCCTCGGCGGTCTTCCTCGACAACGCGATCAACCAGCAGGCGCTGGAACTGCGTCTGACCTCGAAGGCCCCGGAAGTCAGCAAGGTGCCCTATGCCTGGGTGGCTGGCCTGTATTCGGCGCGCACCCATACCGACGTGTCCGACATCGAGCCGGTGTTTGGCATCAACGCCGCCTTTACTGCTGCCGGCGCCAACATCAATGATCCGGCCCAGTTCGCCGGCAGTTTTCCGGGCGCGTTCGCGGGCGACAATTCCTACTACAGCGCCCGTCACTATGATGATCGGCAAAACGCGATCTTCGGTGAACTGACCTGGTACCCGAGCGAGCGCATGCGTGTGATTGCCGGCCTGCGCTACATCAAGGGCACGGAAGATTTCACGCGCGAAGGCGCCTATTACTTCAACGGGGGCCTGCCGCCGACCCCAAACACCACCGTTTCCTCGAGCAAGGCCACGCCGCGCTTCGCCATCAACTACGATGTCACGCCGCAGACCACCGCCTATGCGACGGCCTCGGAGGGGGTACGTCTGGGCGGCGTCAACCGTCCGGTGCCGTATGCCTTGAACGCCAGTGACCTGAGAGGTCTGGGACTGACGGGCGCGCCGCAGACCTTTGCCCAGGATTCGCTGTGGAACTACGAGCTGGGCAGCAAATCCCGCTTTTTCGACAACCGGGTGAGCCTGAACGTGGCCGCCTTCTACATCGACTGGAAGAACATCCAGCAGGATGTGCTGCTGCCCACCGCTGGCTTCGATTTCGAGACCAACGTCGGCAATGCCAAGAGCACCGGTTTCGAATTTGAAACCAAGGCCCGGGTGACCGACGACCTGATCCTGTCGGCCAGTGGGGGCCTGACGCGCGCCGTGTTCACGGGCGATGTGCCGTTCCTTGGCGTGGACCAGGTGACAGGCCAGTTCAATGTGCGCAGTGGCGACAAGATCCAGGGCGTGCCGGACTACAACCTGCGCCTGGGCGGTGAATACAACTTCCGGGTAGTCGACCGCTTCGATTCCGTGCTGCGCCTGAACGTGCAGCAGACCGGGGCTAGCCGCGGCACCCTGTTCCTGCATGCCCCGGGGTCGACCAGCCTGAATCCGGATTACAATCGGCCGTCCTACACCACGGTGGATGCCAGCTGGGGTGCCACCCTCGGTGTGTGGGATGTGGCCTTCACGGTCAAGAACCTGACCAATAACCATACGGTGCTGCAGCAACCCACGGTGCAGTTCGTGACCGACGCGTTTTATCTGCGGCCGCGCACCATCGGTTTGAGCGCCAGCAGCAGCTACTGAGGACGCAAACGGCTGGGTGAAATCGCCTGGTGGCCGGGTCGCCAGGCTGCCGGCCTGCCGGGGAGCCCCGGGGAGTCAAGGCGAACCCCAGTCGCGCGGCGGATGCGCGGTCCCGGCGTTCAGTCGGTCACGCCGTCGCGATACAGCCAGTGGCCATCCATGCACTCAAACCGGCTGATCTCATGCAGCCGGTGCTCGCGTCCACGGATGCGGTAGTGCGCCACGAACTCGACCACGGCGTGCCGGGCGTCGAAGGCCTCGTGCCGGATCACGGTCAGCCCCAGCCATTCGGTGGGCGGTTGTTCCGCCGCCAGATCGAAGTGCACCGGCCGGGTGTCGGGATGCCAGGTGGCGAGCAGGTAATCCCCGTCAACGCGGACATAGGCACTGTAGCGCGAACGCATCAGGTGTTCGGCATCCGGAGCCGGATGGAAGGGCTTCCAGCGGCCGCAGCAACTGGCAAAGGTCGGCCCCTGACCGCAGGGGCAGGGCAGGTCGGCGGACGGTGTCATCATGGCATCACCGGGCAGGTCGGCGAACGGTGTGGTCATGGCCTCAGCGCGCCTTGGCAACCATATCCGGGCTGACCGCGTCGGCATACGCATTGCCAAAATGCGTGCGCACGTAGTTCACCACGTCGGCCACCTGCTGGTCGCTCAATTCGCCGCCGAAGCCGGGCATGCCGTGATAGCCATGAAGCACGTTATGCACGACATAGCCGGCCGATGCGACATGGGGATTGCCGGCCAGCGCCGGGTAATGGCCGGCACCGACAGCGCCCTGCGCCCCCGGCATGTGGCAGCCGGCGCAGATCGACCCATACAGCGCCGGTCCGCCCTGTGCCGCAAACTGGGATTCGGGCGTGAGGATGCTGGCGGCCTGTGCCGCCGGCAGCACGGCCAACGTGACCGGTGCGAGGATCAGGGCCGCCATCAGCAGCCGGACGGAAGTACGTTTCATACGGAAGCCTTGTGCAGGGGGTGGGTAGCAAGGATTTGGGCGTGCAGGCGCTGGATCGCATCCAGGGACGACAGCACGGCCCCCTCCTGCCAGGCCGGAATCATCGACGCATGCTCGCCCGCCAGCACGAGTCGGCCATCCTGGGTGCACAGCGTCTGGTAATGCTTGGCACGCATGTCGTCGGTCCACTGACCATAACAGCCCAAGATCCAGGGTACACGATGCCAGCCAACCGCCACACCATGCTCGAATTCCTGCGGATACTGTGCGTGGATCTGGGTGCCGTACTCGACCGCGCGGCGCACGCGCTCGGCCGGCGGCATCGCCGTGAATTCGTAGGCATGCGGACCGAACAGATAGCCTCCCAGCAGCACGCCCTTGCCCGCGTGGCCGTAGTTGGTTGATGGGTAGGACACCATCTGGATCGGCAGGTCGGTGAAGCTGATCCCGCCGTAAATCTGTTCATCCTGCTCCCAGAAGCGGCGCTTGAATTGCAGGCCGATCTTGACGGATGCGGCATAAGGCACCGCCTCGATCGCTTCGCGCAGGGCTGGTTGCACAGTCAGTTCCAGCTGGCTCAGCACCGACAGGGGAATCGTGCAGACGCACCAGTCGGCGCGTACCGTGTGGGCGGGTCCGCTGCCATGGCTTGGAACATAGCGCACCGTGACACCAGCGGCATCCTGATGGATGGCGGTCACCTTGGCATTCAGCTGCACCAGATCCTTCACCTCGCGATACAGCGCCATGGCAATGGCATCCATGCCGCCCACCGGCTGAAAAATGGCCTGCTGGAAATCGTAGTCAGCACCGGCGCTGAGATATTTCCACAGGCCAGAGTCGAGAATCTCGTTCAGCGCGATCGGTTCGGAGGGTTGCGGCAAGGGCATCAGGCCCCCGCCGGGGGCGATGTCGTAGCCCCGGCGGACCGCCGAGGTCAGGTTGCGGGCATACCGGTGCTGCTCGTCCAGGGCGCCCCAGTCGCGCAGGGCCTCGAGCAGCTTTTCCTGGTCCTCGCGGGTGACTGCAGCATCGAGCTGGTGCTGGGCCGTCACCTTGCCGAGCAATTCGGCCACGTGGCCGTGGAAGTCGGCCTGAATCCGCTTGACGCGTTGCGGCTTGCCGCCGAAAGCCTTGGACGAATGCAGGTAGCTGTTGTAATTCACCATCATGAAGGGCTCGAGCGGCACCTTCAGGCGGTGCGCATAGTCGAGCATGGCGTGGTGGTGATGCGGCAGGCGCCAGGGACCAGGATTCAAGTACAGGCCATGCTCGAAGCGGCATTCCTGGCGCTCGCCGCCCAGTTCAGTGAACACATCGCCGCCGCGCAGGGTCCACGAGCGCCCGCCAGCGCGCTGGTTGTAGTCCAGCACCTTGACGGTATAGCCGGCATTGCGCAGTTCGTAGGCGGCCACCAGTCCCGCCATGCCCGCCCCCAGCACCAGGATGGTCTGATCGCGCCGCCCGCCGGTCAGCGGTCTGGCGCCGCGATAGGGAGATTCCTGGGCCAGCCCCAGGGTGGACATGGCGCTGTACATCGCGCTGCCGCCTGCGGCGCGGCCGATCAGGGAAAGCAGCTGACGCCGGCTGACCCCAGCCGGGCCTGCGCCAGGGTGGGAGGGGGCAGACAAATCGAAGTCGTTGGGCACGGTGGGCTCCTGAAAATCACGGGGCACAGCACAGCAGGATTGATGCCACCTGTTGCAGGGACGGTCAACACCGTCGTGACAGCCCGCTGGCTGCAGGAGCGCGTAAGGATAGCGCCCATTTCGGTGCATGAGCGAAACACAGCGCCCCATTGCAATGCAATCGCTTTCAACAGATTTGCAAGGCGCTTGTGGTGCCACGTCCGCCGGCAGATGACCAAAACATGACAGATGCCTGATGAGGACTGGCCTGCGCAGCCGCGCCCACCCCTGAGACCCCGCCCATGCCGATGCGGAGTGGAACGATGGCACTACCTTTGCTACGGACGAGCTAAGACCGTGATTGACGGTCGCACAGCCTGCGGCCACGACGGGCGTCCCCCCATCCCTACCGAGGAAACCTATGAATGCTTCTCTTCGCACGTCTTCCTGCGCCCTGACGATCCTGTTGTCGGCGGGCGCCGTCTTTGCGCAACACGCCCAGGCAGCCGACGTCAGCCCGGTTGCCGAGCCAGCAGCCGTCAAGGTTGCGGCGGCCGACGCGCCCGCCAGCCTGTCCGCTGTGATCGTCACCGGCACACGCGAGCGTGGCCTGCGTGCCGAAGACAGCCCGGCCCCGATCCAGGTGCTGGGTGCCGACATGCTCGAACACTCGGCCCAGCCCGACCTGATCCAGGCCCTCGGCCAGAACCTGCCATCCTTTGTGGTTCAGGCCTTCGGCTTCGACACGGCCGGCCTGACCACCTCAGCCAAGTTACGTGGCCTGAGCGCCAACGACACCCTGGTGCTGATCAACGGCAAGCGCCGTCACGGCACCGCCAACCTGGCGGTCGATCAGGGGCCCTTTCAGGGGTCGGCGGCGGCTGACCTGAATTTCATTCCGATCGGTGCGATCGACCACATCGAAGTCCTGCAAGACGGCGCGGCGGCCCAGTACGGCACGGACGCGATCGCCGGCGTGATCAACATCATCCTGAAGTCGTCGGCGAAGGGCGGCACCATCACTGCCAATGGCGGCGGCTACTTCGACGGGGGCGGAGCCTCGATCGATGGCTCGGCCAACGTCGGCTTCAAGCCAATCGACAACAGCTTCGTCAACCTGACGCTGGAAACCAAGACCCATGGCCACAGCGACCGCGGTGCGATCGACCCACGCCTGCTGGACCCGGCCAACAACACCGGGCCGGTGAGCATTCCGAATGTTCCCGGCTATCCCTATCTGAATCACATTTCCGGCGATGCCAACTCGAAGACCACCCTGCTGGCGGTCAATGCCGGGTACGACTTCACGGAAGATGCCGAGCTCTACCTGTTCGGCACGTTCGGCCACAAGGCCGCGCAGGCTTTCGAGAACTACCGCCTGCCAAGCAAGCTGCCGACGGTGTATCCGGCCGGATTCTCGCCGATGGAAACCATTGGCGAGACCGACTACGCGCTCACGGTGGGCTACAAGGACCGTTTCGGCGCCTGGAATTTTGACGCCAGCAGCACCTTTGGCCAGGACGACAACGGTATTGGCAACGTCGGCGGGGCCAACCCCGATCTGGTGAACGATTTCGGCTTCAGCCCGAACACCTTCCATGTCGGCGAATTCACCGCCACGCAATGGACCAACAACATCGACGTCAGCCGCGAGTTCAACGTCGGCCTGAAGGCCCCGCTGAACCTGGCCATGGGCCTGGAGCAGCGCGCAGAGGCCTACGCGATTGGGGCTGGCGACGCGGCATCCACGTACAAGGGCGGCGCAGCCGCCTACCCGGGCTTCTCCAGCACGGATGCCGGCAAACACAAGCGCGACAACGAAGCGGCCTACATCGACGTGGCCTTGAGCCCGATCGACAAGCTGAAGGTAGACCTGGCGGCGCGCTATGAAAAGTTCAGCGACTTCGGCAGCACCACGGTGGACAAGGCCACCCTGCGCTACGACTTCACTCCGTCCTTCGCCCTGCGCGGCACGGCGGCGAGTGGCTTCCGTGCCCCGACCTTGGCAGAAGAGTTCTACTCGGCCACCAACGTCGCGCCGAACAGCGCGTTCGTGCAGCTGCCCCCCAACTCGGCCGGGGCTCGGCTGGTTGGCGTGAACGGTCTGAAGCCCGAGACCTCGAACAGTTTCAGCTTCGGTGCGGTGATCAAGCCCGCCGACAACATGAACCTGACCCTCGACATCTACCAGATCGAGATTCATGACCGGGTGGTGGGCAGCGGTCAGGTGTACGGCACGAATGTGGTCCCCGGCACCTCGACCAATCCCTGTACCACCTTCGTGCAGTCGGCCGCCGTCAACGCCGCCATCACGGCGAACGGCAACACGCTGCCAGGGGGCATCTGCCAGAGCGGCATCAACATCTTCACCAATGCCGCCAACACCCGTAACCAGGGTCTGGACGCCCTGTTCACCATGGCGAGCAAGTACCAGGACATCGGCACCGTCGACTGGTCGGCCTCGCTCAACCTCAACAAGGTGAAGGTGACCAAGATCAACCAGCAGCCGGCCCAGCTGACCCAGGCCCTGCTCGACAAGACTGCCATTTCCGATCTGGAAACCTCTTCGCCCAAGTACCGGCTGAACCTGGGCGGGGTGCTGCATGCCGGCACCTACACCATCAACCTGCACGAGAACATCTACGGGCCAGCTTCGGAATACAACACGGCCGACGGGGTGAGCTATTTCCAGACCACCGTCGAACGCGCTTTCCTGACCGATCTGGAGATTGCCGACCAACTCAGCAAAAGCTGGCTGGTGGCGGTGGGCGCGAACAACCTGTTCAACCACTACCCGACCAAATACAACAGTGCCTACCTGGCCTCGAACATTGCCAATGGCAACGGCAGCCAGAACGTCAATCAGTACCCGCTGTTTTCGCCATACGGCATCAACGGTGGTTACTACTACGCCCGTGCCAGCTACCAGTTCTGATTGAAGCCGCCGGCCGTCACAGGTGCCGGTGCATGCGGACCAGGGGTACCGACAGGGTCCCGGTGTGCGGCGCCGGTGCCGGCAGGGTGATGGCGAAATGTTCCACCGCCTGAAAGCCGCCTGCTTTGTAGAGGGGTACGCCGGGCAGGGTTGCCGCCAGCTCCATGGCGGTGAAGCCGGCTGCCCGCGCAGCGTGCAGGCTGGCTGCCATCAGCTGGCGGCCCAATCCCTGGCGGGCGTGACCTGGCTCGACAAAAAAGGCCCGGATGCGGGCGGGCTCCTCGCCGGGCACCAGCCAGGGGTCGGGACCGGATTTGGTCTGGTCGCCGCCGAACAGGGTGCGGCGACGGCTCCAGCCGCCACAGGCGCGGGCCAGTCCCGCGCACTCGATGACGAAGTAGGTCTGGTCTTCCACCAGTTGCGAATCGACACCAAACACGTATTCCGTCATGGCAGCCGCCTGCTCGGCGGAATAGAACGGGACACTGAGGCCCAACCCGGAGCGGCGGATCAATGCCGACAGGGCGGTGATATCCTCGGGGCGGGCAGGACGCAGTTGGTTCATACACTGCAGCATACCGATTTACCTTTTCTGTGAGGAATGCCCCATGAATAATTTCCTTTCGCTGTCTGGTTTCTGCGCCCAGGTCAGCCTCGCCCCCCGGGGTGCCCTGGCCGCCAAGGGTGCTATGTTCGACAAGGGTGCTATGTTCGACAAAGTTGCTCTGGTCGCGAAGGGTGCTCTTGCCGCCCTGCCGCGCGCGGCAGGGGCAGCCCTGATCTTCGGCGCGTCGCTGCTGCCAGCACTGGCGTGTGCCGCCGACTATTTCACGGCCAACAAGGCGTCCACCTATCCGATTTCCGACGCCGTGCAAGTCGATCGGGTGCTGTATCTGTCCGGCAAGCTGGGCACAGATCCTGCCACCGGAAAACTCGCCGAGGGCGGCATCAGCGCCGAGGCCAAGCAGGCGATGGAAAACATCAAGAGCACGCTGGCCGAGCGCCACGCCACGGTGGACGACCTGTTCAAGTGCACGATCTTCCTGGCCGACATCAAGGACCTGGCCGCCTTCAACGACGTCTACAAGACCTACTTCAAGCCATTGCACTTTCCGGCGCGCAGTGCGGTGGGCGTGACTGGGCTGGCCCTGGGGGCGAAGGTCGAGGTGGAGTGCATTGCCAGCCTGCCCTGAGCGCCGTATCGCCCATCTCGACATGGATGCCTTCTACGCCTCGGTCGAACTGCTGCGCTATCCCCAGTTGCGCGGCGTGCCGCTGGTGGTAGGTGGCCGCCGGGCGTCAGCGCCCGGGGCCGGTTCCGCCGACTGGCCGCGCTTGCGCGACTACGTTGGCCGGGGCGTGGCCACCACCGCCAGTTACGAAGCGCGGGCGCTGGGCGTGCACTCGGCCATGGGCCTGATGAAGGCTGCCCGGCTGGCACCCGACGCCGTGCTGCTGCCGGCTGACTTCGAGCAGTACCGCCAGCAGTCACGCGCTTTCAAGGCGGCCCTGGTGGCGATCGCGCCGGCGATGGAAGACCGCAGCATTGACGAGGTCTATCTCGATCTGACGGCGGTGCCTGAAACCGATACCGTACGCCTCGCGCAAACCCTGAAGGATGCCGTGCAGCAAGCCACCGGGCTGCGTTGCTCGATCGGCATCAGTCCCAACAAACTGTTATCGAAGATCGCGTCGGATCTGGACAAGCCAGACGGGTTGACCGTGCTCGGGATGGCGGACGTGCCGGTGCGCATCTGGCCGCTGCCGGTGCGCAAGCTGCATGGGGTTGGCCCCAAGGCCGAGCAGCGCCTGCAGGCCATCGGCGTGCACACCATCGGCGCGCTCGCCGCCACGCCGCCCGAACGGCTGCAGGAACAGTTCGGCCTGTCCTATGCCCAATGGCTGCACGAGGCAGCCCACGGGCGCGACGACCGGCCGGTGGTGACGCACAGTGAACCGCGCTCGATCAGCCGCGAAACCACGTTTGAACGCGACCTGGACGTGCACCGCGACCGCGCCGCCCTGACGGACGTGCTGACCCGACTGTGCGAACAGCTGGCAGCCGATCTGGAACGCAAGCAGGTGCAGGCCGGCACGATTGGCGTCAAGGTGCGTTTTGCCGATTTCCAGGTGGTCACCCGGGATCGTACGCCAGCCCGGGCCCTGTCCAGCCCGGCCGACCTCCTGGCGGCTGCCCGCAGCTGCCTGCGCCGGGTCACCTTTCACCAGCGCCTGCGCCTGCTGGGCGTGCGCGCCAGCAATCTTTCCCCGGGCCGTGCGCCCGGATCCGTTCAAGGAGTTCTTGCATGATGTTCAAGGGTTTTGGTGGGCCATTCCGGGCGATGGCACGAGCACGGGCAGGGTATTTGGCACCGGCGCTGTCTTCGGCAGGGGCACCGTCTTCGGCTCGGGCACCATCTTCGGTGGAGACATCGTCTTCGGTGGCGGTGCCGTCTCGGGCCCCGGCGACTTTGCTGGCACTGATGCTGCTGCTGGCACCCGCCGCACAGGCGCGCGACTGGAAAACCATTCAGCAAAGCGGCACGATCACGGCGGCCACCGAGGGCTCGTTTGCCCCCTTCAACTATTACGAAGGGCCCAAGCTGACCGGCTTTGAGGTAGAGCTGGCAGAAGCCCTGACCCAGAAAATTGGCGTCAAGCTGGTATGGAAGCCCTTGCCCTTCGACGCACAGCTCGCAGCAATCCGCGGCGACCGCTTCGATTTTGCGATCTCGTCGCATGGCTACACTGCCGAGCGTGCCAAGGTGGTGGACTTTGCCAATCCGCACTACTGCACCGGCGGTCAGCTCGCCAGCCTGAAAGGTGGACCGCTGACCCTGGCCAACCTGCGCGGCAAGTCGGTCGGCGTGCTGCTGGGTTCGACGTATGTCGAGGCAGTCAAAAAAATTCCCGGAGTAGGCGAGGTCAAAACCTACAAGTCCGAGCCGGAAGTGTTTTCGGCGCTGCTGGGGCACAAGGTGGATGCCTGGGTGTCCGATCGCCTGCTGATTCGCAGCACGCTGCAAAAGCATCCCGAAGCGGGCATCGACATCGGCGAGCCGTTGTTCACGGAACGGGTGTCGATGATCCTGCACAAGGACAATCCCGAGCTGCTCGCCCAACTCAATCGTGGGCTGGCCGAGGTGATGAAGGACGGCACCTACGCCCGTCTTTCGCAGAAATACTTCCAGAGCGATATCGCCTGTCACCCCTGAGGAGTGGTTGTTGATGAACCGGATTACCCTTCCGCCGGCCTGGCGCATGGTGGCTGCGATGCTGAGCCTGCTGGTGTTCCTGTGGGGCATGGCCTGGCCGCTGGCGCTGGCTCCGGCACCGATCGGTCCGGCGGCCCAGCAGTTTGCCGAAGGCACCCGGGTGACGGTGTGGCTGACCCTGCTGGCCGGCAGCGGTGGACTGGTTCTGGGGGTGCTGGCGGGCGTTGGCCGGCTGTCGGGCCTGCGTGCCGTGCGTTGGCTGAGCACGTTCTACGTCTGGCTGATGCGGGGTACGCCCTTGCTGTTGCAGATCCTGTTCGTGTGGCTGGTGTTGCCCACGGTGCTGCCGGTCAGCCTGCAGCTCTCGGATTTTGCCTGCGCTGCGGTCGCGCTGGCGCTGAACGCCGGCGCCTACAACGCCGAATGTGTGCGGGCCGGCATCCTGGCGGTGCCGCCCGGTCAAGTCGAGGCGGCGAAGGCGCTCGGCCTGACGCCGCTGCAGACCTTTCTTGACATCGTGTTTCCGCAAAGCCTGCGCGTGGCGCTGCCGGCGCTCGCCAACAACCTGGCTTCGCTCGTGAAGGACTCTTCGCTCGCCTATGCCATCAGCGTGGTGGAGCTCACCATGGTGGGGTATCGCGTGCAGGCCGAGAGTTATCAGCCCGTGCCGGTATTTCTGACCAGTGCCGTGGTGTATCTGATTCTGACCAGTGCCTTCACGGCGCTGACCAGTGCCCTGG
>CAIPBT010000004.1 GCA_903863375.1 uncultured Ferrovum sp. | reverse complement strand
TTGCAGGCCTGGTTTGTTGAACTGGGGCACCTTCCGGTCAGCGTGCGTCATCTCGTGTTGGAAGACAGCCAGCTGCAACTCAGCCTGCGTGTGCTCGGCGTCTGAGCGATGGAGACCGAAAATCCTGCAGCCAGCCAGATGCCAGTCGTTCAGATGCCGAATCTGCAGGCGCCGAATCTGCAGGTGCCCCATCCGCAAATGCCGAACCCGCAGGCACCCCCGGCTCGGACCCCGATTGAGGCCGTGCTGCGATCGCTCGGCTTGCCAGCCAACCAGATCCGTCTTGCCCGTCTGCGGGCGGATCTGACCGGCGAACATCTGGCTCAGGTACTGGCGGATTTTGGCCTGCTGTCGGGGGAGTCGGTCGCCCGGGCCTTTGCGCTGGAACACGGCCAGCTCGCTTATTTTTCACCCGAGCAGGCACGAGCGGTCGATGCCCTTGCCTTGGCGCGCCTGGCCCTGGCGGTGCCTGACAGCCCCGGCTTCGTTCCGGTGGCCTGGGATGGCCATACCCTTACCGTTGCGGTGGAGGACGGTGCCGGGCTGTTGGCAGCAGGCAATGCGTTTCATCGCTACGCCTGTCGCTTCGTGTTCGCTTCGCGCCAGACGATCCGACACGTCTGGGGACGTTGTTTTTCTGACTCCGCCGGCCAGTTTGACCGCTGTTTGCAGGCTTTTCGTCAGGAAGGCGTACCCAATGGAGTGGGTGGCGAGGTGCGCGGCCTTCTGCTCGCGCTGTTGCGCCACGCATGCCATGCGGGAGCGAGTGATATCCATTTGTATCGCACAGGTTCCGTCGGACTGGTCCGGGTCACTGTGGACGGCGTTGGTCAGGTGTTCCGGGTGGTCTCCGAGGAAGCCTTCGAGCGCCTGATCACTCGTCTGATCCACGATGCGCGCATCCGGGAGGACGAGTTGCGACTGGCCGGTTTGCGCGAGGGGGCGCTGGAACTGGCCGAACTGGCGTCACTGCCGGAAGGGCGTTTCCTGGCCCGATATGCCTTTCGCGTCGAACTGGGTGTGGCCCGGTCAGGTCGCACTGCCGTGATCCGCGTCCTCGACCGCGACAGCGATGCGGCGGATTTCGACAGCCTCGGCTTTGATCCGGAGGCGGCGCTGGTCTTGCGCCGCCTGGTGCAGCAGCATTCCGGACTGGTCCTCGTCACGGGCCCGACCGGCTCCGGCAAGACCACCACGCTGTATGCCCTGCTCAAGCTGATTGATCCCGAGCAGGTTTCGATCCAGTCGATCGAGCATCCGGTGGAGTACCACCATGGCTTGTGGATGCAATACGAGGTTCGTCGGCAGACCGAGCACGAGGGGCTGGAGTGGGCGCGCTGGCTGAAGGGTTTGTTGCGCAACGCGCCGCGCGTGATCCTGATGGGCGAGGTCAGGGATGGCGAGACCGCCCGCATCCTGATGGAGGCCGCGAACACCGGCCACCTGGTGTTCACCACCTTGCATGCCAATTCGGCGGCGTCGGCGGTAGGGCGCCTGCGTCGCCTGGGGGTGGCTGGCGGTGATCTTGCCGATGCGCTGCAACTGGTGCTGGCGCAGCGCCTGCTGCGCTGCCTGTGCCTGCCTGTGCCGAACCGGATGTTGCGGCGGATGCCGCGTTGCTGGCACGCTGGCCAGGCCTGCGGCGGGCCCATCCGGAGGGGTGTCCGGCGTGTGCCGGCACCGGCTATCGCGGACGTGCGCTGGTCTACGAACTGTTGCTCGCCAATGATGCCGTGCGCGAACACATCCTTGAGGAAGCGCCCAGCACCCTGTTGCGCCGGGACGGCTACCTCGGTGGCAGAACCCTGTGGCACAGCGGTGAGCGCCTCCTGCGCGAGGGGCTGACCTCCCTGGAGGAACTCGACCGGGTCGCCGGGCCGCCGCCGGAGCGGCCGGTATGAACTGGGCGTTTTCACACACGTCGCGTTCCACCGATGGTCAACTGCAGGAGGGGGTGGTTTTTGCCGGAAGCGCCGCCGAAGCGCATTTCCGTCTGCGCCGGCAACTGGGCCGGGAA
This sequence comes from uncultured Ferrovum sp., assembly GCA_903863375.1. GTDB lineage: Bacteria > Pseudomonadota > Gammaproteobacteria > Burkholderiales > Ferrovaceae > CAIVHB01. The sequence continues at coordinate 3,930 of CAIPBT010000004.1, read as the reverse complement.
CCCCTGCAGATCCGCCTCGATGTGCTGCAAAGTCTGCAACTTGCGTTGCAACCCGGTTTTCGCGTGCGCGACCACGTGGCGTTTTACCGGGCGCTCGGCCGGCGGCTGGAGCGCGGCGAGGCAATCCAGCCGGGGCTGCAGCAGGCGCAGGAATTCATCGCAGATCCTCGTCTGGTGCAGGCCATCGGTCTGCTCGCGCACGGTCTGCGGGAAGGGCAGGGTATCGGCATGGCGATGCGTCGCGCCGGATTTCCGGAACGCGATGCGGCTGCCCTGGATGCGGTGGCGGATACCGGCCGCCTGCCCGATACGCTCCAGATGCTGGCCTCGGATCTGGAACGACGCGCGCGTCTGGCGACGGCCCTGCGGTCCACCCTGCAGATGCCGCTCACCGTGGCCGTGTTGCTCCACGTGGGTCTATACCTTGCGCTGATGCTGTTCCTGCCCACCATGGCGCGCTTCTACACCGCGCTGGGGGCGTCTGGTCTGCCGCCCCTGGCCAGTGTCCTGTTTGCCCTGGCGGCCTTCGCCCGAAATCATCCCTGGTCTATCACCGCGATCTGGCTGGCAACTCCAGCAGGTCTGCTGGTCGCAGCGCGCATGCCATGGGCCCGTCAGGCCTGGCAGCAGATTCCGTTGGTGGAGCAACTGCTCGAACGCAGCGAACTGGCTACTCTCTGGAGTGGCTTCGCCACCCTCTATGATGCCGGGGTGCAAGTGGAAGAGGCCTGCCGCCTGTTGCAACTGGCAGCGAGCCGCCCGCTGGTGCGAAGCTGGTTTGTCGGGCTTGGTCGGGAGTTGCACGCCGGCTGGCCGCTGGTACAGGCCGTACCGCGGGCCGGATTTCCGAGATACGTCGTGCGCGCCGTGCAGGCTGCCGACAGCGGCGGCGATGTGGTCGCCGGCTTGCGCGCTCTGGCGGAAGGGCTGTCAGAGGAAGTGCTGATGCTGGGGCAGCAGCAGGAGCACGTCATGCGCGTCGCGGCTACCCTGATCGCCGCCGTGCTGGTGGCAGGGTTTTTTCTGCTGACTTACTACCCGATCCTCGCGTCGACCTTTTCCCAGTTGTGAGCGGCGCTGCGGCAGTGGTGGCAGCCACGCCACCCCGACGCGGTTACCTTCCCGCGGGCCAGCCGGTTTTGAGCTGGCAACCCCGGGTGTAGGATGATGGCTGGTTCTTCCTTCTGTTCTGGTATGGCACCTACCCACACCCCAAGCGCTCCGGATATCCGTTCAGTCTCCGCACCGCAGGGTGCCAATCTTGCGGCCAGGACCGGCACCTCGGTCGTTGCCGACGATGCTGCCGACACAAATGCTGTCGGCACCCAAGCTGACGACGCTATCGCACGCGGCCTGCACCAGCGTCGCGAACTGGCCGGGCAGGTGGCGCAGGCGTTGCTGGCTGGGTTCAACAAGCATTACCGGCTGTTCCGTGCCACCTGCCAGGAAGCCCGCGAGCTGTTCGAAACCGGCCAGTGGAAGCGCCTGCAGGAATCCAATATGGATCGGGTGGCGTTCTACGACCGCCGCGTGTTGGAAGCCGTGGAACAGCTGGAATCGCGGTTTCACGCCGACCGCCTTGATGATGAAACCTGGCAGCAGATCAAGCTGGAATACATCTGCCTGCTCACCGACCACAAGCAACCGGAACTGGCGGAAACCTTTTTCAATTCGGTGTGCTGCAAGATCCTGCACCGCACCTACTTCAACAACGCTTTCATCTTTGTGCGGCCCGGGGTATCGACGGAACACATTCCTTCACAGCCACCGGCCTATCGGTGCTATTACCCGCTGAAAAGTGGTCTGCGCACCGCGCTGGCCCAGATCGTGGAGGACCTGGCGCTCAGCCGGCCCTTCTCCGATCTCGGGCGTGACCTGCAGCGGGTGGTGCGGCGCTGGCGCGAGTTCCTGCCCAGTCCGCTGGTTCTGGAAGCCAACCATCAGATCCAGGTGCTCTCGAGCCTGTTTTTCCGCAACACCTCGGCCTATGTCGTGGGCAAGGTGATCAACGGCAGCCAGCAATATCCCTTTGTGGTGGCCATCCTGCACGATGCCGCCGGCGGGCTGTACATCGACACGATGCTGCTCGAACCCGACCACCTGGCCGTGATGCTCAATTCCAGCCGTGCCTACTTCATGGTGGACATGGAGGTGCCGTCGGCCTACGTCAGTTTTCTGCGCACCATGCTGCCGAACAAGGCCAAGGATGAGCTGTACAGCATCCTGGGCTTGGCGAAGCAGGGCAAGACCCTGTTCTACCGCGACTTCCTGCATCACCTTGCGCACTCCAGCGACAACTTTGTCATTGCGCCAGGCATCCGCGGGCTGGTGATGCTGGTGTTCACGTTGCCGTCGTTTCCCTATGTGTTCAAGGTCATCAAGGATGTGATCTCGCCGCCAAAACAGGTGAACCGCGATCAGGTGATGGCCAAGTACCAGCTGGTGAAACGACACGACCGGGTGGGCCGCATGGCAGACACCCTCGAGTACTCGGATGTCGCCTTTCCCAAGCAGCGCTTCGATGCGGAATTGCTGGACGAACTGCGGCGCCTGGCACCCTCACTGCTCGAGGAGGACAAGCACACCGTCGTGATCCGCCATCTCTACATCGAACGGCGCATGGTGCCGCTCAACATCTATCTCGACCGTGCCAACGAGGCCCAGCGCGAGCATGCGCTGAACGAGTATGGCAATGCCGTGAAGGAGCTGGCCAAGGCCAACATCTTTGCCGGCGATTTGCTGTTCAAGAATTTTGGGGTGACGCGGTATAACCGCGTGATCTTCTACGACTACGACGAGATCGACTACATCACGGCCTGTCATTTCCGGCGCATTCCACCGCCGCGCAACGAAGAGGACGAGATGGCTGCCGAACCGTGGTACTCGGTCAATCCCAACGACATCTTTCCTGAGGAGTTTGGCACTTTCCTGCTGACCGATCCGCGCACGCGAGCGGTCTTCATGCGTCAGCATGCCGACCTGTTCGATTACCAGGAGTGGCAGCAGATCCAGAAACGCCTGGAATCCGGAGATATACCAGAGGTGATTCCGTATCCAAAGACGGTACGGTTTGCCCATCTGTACGGCGCCGGACGGCCGCACCAGGCCCCCGTCCGCCTGCGCGCGCCGCGCCTGCAGCCGATGAGTGACTTGCCGGAGGGATATGACGACGGCGCACCGACGGGCCGACGCGCTCCCTTTGGTCGTTTCTCAATCGACAGCGACTGACGGCGAGCAAAATTGCTGGGGCGCCGCGACGGACGATCCAGCCGCGGAGCATGCCATCCGGTGGGCGCCGGATGGTTTTCCTGCCGAACCTTATTTCATTTCACGCACGAAACCGGACGTGGCGCGACGCACCTTCGGCAGGCCGGCCAGCCAGTCGCCCTCGGCGGCACGGTAGCCCAGCGGCAGCAGCGTGACGGCGCGCAGGCCGAGGGCACGCAAGCCAAGCAGTTCGTCCACGGCATCCGGCTTGAAGCCTTCCATCGGGGTGCTGTCGACCTGTTCGAAAGCGGCGGCGACCATGGCCGCCGACAGGCCGATGTAGCTCTGACGCGCGGCGTGGGCGAAGCTGACCTCGGGGCTCTGCTTCGGGTAGTTAGCGAGCAGCATGTTGCGGTAGGCCTCCCAGCCCTCATTCTTGAAACCCCGGATGTCGTTGGTCAGGTCAAACATCAGGTTGATGCGCTCGGCGGTGTAGGTGTCCCATGCCGCGAAGACCAGCAGGTGCGAGCAATCGCCTACCTGCGCCTGCCCCATGCAGAGCGGCACCATGTTTGCCTTCAGCTCGGGATTGGTGACCACGATGATCTCGTAGGGCTGCAGTCCGCTCGAGGTGGGAGCCAGTCGTGCTGCCTCCAGGATGCGATCCACCTTGTCCTGGGAGACGGTGCGGGTGGAATCATATTTTTTGGTGGCGTAACGCCA
>CAIPBT010000003.1 GCA_903863375.1 uncultured Ferrovum sp. | reverse complement strand
GAGCGTTAGCCCGGTGGCGACGGCGACGGCGACGGCGACGGCGGCTGGCTGACCTGGTCATCCGGTTTCCCGGCCACCGGTCTCCCGGCCATCCGGTCCCCGATCACCGATCACCGAAGACAAGCAGACAAGCAGACAAGCGGACAAGCGGACAAGCAGACAAGCGGACACGGTATGGATCTGGCTACCCTGCAATACACCTTCGCGCGAGCGCTGCGCGCCGAGCCTGGCAGCCAGCACAGCCAGGCAGGCGAAGCTGGCCAGGACACCTGGCGCGCTCGCGCCGATGCCACGCCGACCGAATCCCCGGCAGAACAACAAGCCGCGGCGCTGCTCGTGGCGGGCACCGTGCCAATCGCCGATCGTCTGGCCATCTACCAGCGAACCTCCCGGGTGACGCAGACGCAGGCCTTGGCACTGGCCTATCCGGTGGTGGCCGCCCTGGTGGGCGAGCCGCTGTTTGCCGAGCTGGCTGCCTGTCAGATCGCCGAACCGGGTTCGCGCTCTGGCAACCTGCACGATTTTGGCGCGGGCTTTGCGCAGCATCTGGCCACGCATCCGGCCTGCCGCGCCATGCCCTATCTGCCCGAGGTGGCCGCCATGGAGTGGCTGCTGCATCGCGCCTATTTTGCGGCAGACCTGCCGGCCCGCCCTGCCATCAATCCGGCCACGATTCCGCCCGAGGCCCTGGCACAGCTCACCTTGCTGTTGCCACCGGGACTGGGACTGCTGCGCACCCAGACGCCCGCCGCCGCCATCTGGCGCGCCCACCAGCAGCCCGATCTGGCCGATCTCGCCAGCATTGATCCGCAGGGTGGCGGAGAGTGGGTAGCGTTGTGGTGGCGGCCGGAGGGCGCGCTGGTGGAGCGTCTGGATGCTGGCAGCTGGACCCTGCTACGGGCCATCCAGGCTGGTGCCACCCTGGCGCAGGGGCTCGATGCGTGCGGTGCGGAAGGGGCCGAACCGCCGGATCTGGCGCAGCACCTGCCCTACTGGTTGCAGGGTGGACTGGTCTTGGGATTCGCGCTGTCCTGACAAAGGGCGGCGCGCAGGGCGGCATCCCGCGTGTCAGCATCGGCCGCCGCCAGGCGGTGAACCTGTCGATAGAACGCCGGCAGATTGTCGTGCTGCTGGGCGAGCAGGGCACGGAAGGCTGGCACCTGCGCCGTATACACCGCCACCGAAGCCAGCTGGGCATTGTTCACCGGTTGCGCGAACCAGCGGTCGAACCCCGGAAAGCCGCCCCATTCCGCCTTCAGGGCCAGGAATTCGGTCTGCAGGCGCGCGAGCCGCGCGGTCTTGCCCTCGCGCTTGGCATCCTCGTCGACCGGGCTTGCATAGAGCGCCGCGAGATCGCCCTGGGCGGTCAGCACCAGCCGCTGGAAGCCTTGCCGGTGGGCCTGACTGGCCGCCCAGGCGGCTTGCAGCTCCGGCCGCTGTTCATGCGCGATCCAGCGCGCCACGCCAACGTCTTCCACCGCGGTGGCGAAGGATTCATTGAAGGTGGTGTCGCCCGGGGCAAAGGCCATCTGATGGCCCAGTTCATGGAACAGCAGGCGGGCCAGTTCCACCTCGGGCCAGTGCGCGAAGGTGTTGAGGACGGGATCATCCAGCCAGCCCAGGGTGGAATAGGCCGGCACCCCGCCCACGTAGACGTCCATGCCCTGGGCTTGCAGCAGGGCCGCCTGTTCGCGCGCAGCGCTTTCCGCGAAATAGCCCCGGTAATTGACGCAGCCGGCAATCGGGAAACACCACGCCTGCGGCGAGGTGGAGAGGGCAGGCGCGGCGAACACGTTCCAGATCACGTATGGCCGGGCCAGGTCGGCATAGCTGCGGTAACTGCCGTTGTCCGGCAGGCCCAGATCGTGGATGGCGAACTGGCGCAGGCGCTGCACCAGCAGCAGCCGCGTTCGCAGCGAATCCGATGTCGACGGGTCGGCCACCAGCGCGTCAATCGGGCGACGGCGCTGCATCATGTCGAATTGGCCATCGGCGGCCTGCCAGTAGTAGCGCAGGGTGGAGCAGCTCGCAAGCAGCGGCAGCAGCAGGGTCAGCGCCAGCGGCTGCCACCAGAGCCGCCTGGGCCTCCGCAGCCACCCTGGCCAAGGGCGCCCACCTGAGCACCGGAGCGACCCTGGCCACCAGAGCCGACCTGGCCGCCCGTCCCGCCCCGGTTTCTGGGCGGCAGGCATCAGATCCAGTAGCTGGTGGCGGTCATCAGGCGTGCGCTGCCGCGCATGATCGCGCGTGCCGGGCCGGGCAGGTGGGCGGCGCCGTGCGCCAGGGCAGCGTCGGCGTGTTCCGCCTCCTCGGTGGCCATCGCCGCCACGATCGCGCGCGAGCGCACATCACTGTCCGGCAGCCGCTCGAGGTGGCCGGCCAGATGGCGCTCCACCTGCCGTTCGGTTTCCACCAGGAAGGCCATGTTCCAGCGGTCTCCGGCCATCGCCGAGGCCATGCCCAGGGCAAACGACCCGGCGTACCACAGTGGATTGAGCAGGCTGGGCCGGCTGTCGAGTTCGCGCAGCCGCTGCTGGCACCATCCCAGATGATCCCATTCTTCCTGCGCGGCATGCAGCAGCAGGGCCCGGGTATTGGCCGAACGGGCGAACAGGGCTTGCCCTTGATACAGCGCCTGGGCGCACACCTCGCCGGTGTGATTGACCCGCATCAGGCCCGCCGGATCCCGGCCGCGTAGGCGGTCGGCTGAAGGAAGGCCGGCGGGATGGGGCGCTGCAGGAGGCGCGTCTGCCGCATCAGAATTTGCAGTAGCGGGATTTGCAGAATGGCGCCCTGCAGGATGGGTGGCAGCAAGCTGAGGATCTGCAGGATGGGTATCTGGAGGACAGGCGTCGGCCGGATAGGGCCGGCTGGCGCGTGCTTCCGTCGCCAGCACGCGCAGCGAGCGGTCGAAGGCCTGGATGCACTGCTCCACGCTCGGCAGCCTTGGCAGCGTGGTCAGACTGGGCAGCGTGGTCAGGCTGGCCAGGAACGGCGGGAAGGACAGGGGCGGCAGGGGGGGGAAGAGACGGGACATGGCGGGAGGCATACCAGTCTGATAGGACGAGCCACGTAGTGTAGCGCTTCCCGGGGGCTGCCAGCCGGCCGGAGGGCAACCCGCCCGGCCACTGGTGGAAATTTCCGCGCCAGCCCGGGCAAATCCTGCTTAAGGCAAGCTCATGGATTTTGTAGGTGTCTGGCGAGAATGGCTTTTTCGGTCCTCGTGTCGAGTGGCCCGGCTCTTGCTGAAGCAGGGTTATGCTGAATGCCATCCCCCTTTCACGAGCCCACCCCACCATGGCTGAAGATGCTGCCTTGGCCGCCAGTGCCGCCTCCCTTCCGGCGGTGCGCGCCGTACTCTATGGTCCGGCGCGGACCGGGCTGCTGGCCTTCCTCCTGCTGGCGGTCACCGCCTTGGCAGGCGTGCTGTTGCTCAACGTCAACCATGTGCAGCGTCTGGGCCAGATCCTGCAGTCGGTAGACCATCTGCATCGTGTGCAGTCGGTGGGACTGGAGCTGACCCGCCTGCAACTGGGGGCGGCCGAGGGTGCCTCCCTGCAAGGTGACGATGTGGCGCAGTTGCATGCCGCGCTGCAGCCGTTTCTGGATCCGACCCAGGATCTCGCTCCGGCCAGCGCGGCGCTCTTTCGGGAAGCCAGCGATGTGCTGCTGGCGACCGACAAGCCCCTGTCGCTGCGGGTGGCGCTCGCGCAGCGCGCCTTGCGTGATGCCACCTTCAGCGAGCTCGGCGCGGGGTCAGGCCAGCTCGAGGCTTCCGTTGCCGACGCCCGCCGGCAGACCGGCGCGGCCCTGCTCATCTTTGTGCTGCTGCCGGTGGCGGGCTTGCTGGTTTTCCTGCACCGGCAACGCCGGGTAGCTTCGGCGCTGGCCAGCGTGCAGGGCTTGCTGACGGGACTGGCCAGCGGTCAATTGCATGTGGTGGTGGCGCAGACGACCGACCCCGTCCTGCAGTCGTTGTTTGCCACTTATAACCGCGCGGTGGGCCGGCTTGCCGAGCTGGAGCGGGCACACCGCGATCAGGCGCGGTCGCTGCAGGATCAGGTGCACGAAGCGACCCAGCAGGTGATGGCCCAGCAAGGCGCCCTGGCCCGCAGCGAGCGGCTCGCCGCCGTCGGGGAACTGGCCGCCACGGTGGCGCATGAGCTGCGCAATCCGCTGGCGGGCATCCAGGTGGCGGTCAGCAACATCAGTGAAGGCATGGTGGATCCGGCGTTGCGCGCTCGCGCCACGATGGTGGTGCAGGAGTGCCAGCGCATGGCGCGACTGCTCACGGAGTTGCTGGCCTCGGCCCGCCCGCCGGTCGAACCGCAGGACCGGGTGAACCTGCGCGCTTTGCTGGAGCAGTTTGCGGCGCTCGCGCGCTTTCAGGCGCCACCCGGCGTGTCGCTGGTGGTGGAAGCCCCGGCGGCGCTGTGGCTGGACGTCCCCGCCGAGGGCCTGCGGCAGGCCTTGCTCAATCTGACCCTGAACGCCTTTCAGGCGATGCGCGAGCAGAACGGGCAGGTGCGTCTGCAGGCCGCCGTGCACGGTCCGCGACTGGTGATCACGGTGTGCGACGAGGGACCCGGTTTCAGTGAGCAGGTCTTGCGGCAAGGTCCGCAGGCGTTCCGCAGCGGACGCGAAGGGGGCACCGGTCTTGGGCTGGCGGTGGTGCAGCGCTTTGTGCAGAGCCATGCTGGGTCGCTGGTGCTCGACAACGCCGCCGCCGGCGGGGCCTGCGTCACCCTGACCGTGCCCTGCCGCCGGTCGGCATCCCAAGAGGGGACAACATGAGTCCGGTGCTGTTGTTGATCGAGGATGAGGTTCTGCTGGCGCAGGAGTTGGCGCATCATTTCGCCGGCCTGGGATACGAGGTCACGCTGTGTGCGACGCTGGCCGATGCCGCTGGCGCACTCGCGCCGGGTGGCTGCGATCCCTGGGTGGTGTTGTCCGACATGACCCTTCCCGACGGCAATGCGCTCGACCTGCTGCAGGCGCGTCGGACCCTGGCCGACGGCCAGCCGGGCGTGGCACCGTCCGCGCCAGAGGATCGCATCACCATGGGCGAGGAGTGGATCTTCCTGACCGGATACGGCAGCGTGCGCGACAGCGTGCGTGGTTTGCGGCTGGGCGCGTTCGAGTTCCTCGAAAAGCCGGTCGACCTGCCGCATCTCGACCTGATCGTGCAGGGTGCCGTGCGCAGCAGTCGGGCCCAGCGCCGACTGAGCGCCATCGACGCCGCCGACGATGCACGCTACCCGGTAGCCGCCTTCGCCGGGCGCAGCGCGCCGGCACGGATGACGCGCGATCTCCTGCAGCGCCTGGCCCGGGTGCCGTTCAGTGCGGTGTTGCTGGAAGGGGAAACCGGCACGGGCAAGGGACTGGCCGCCCGCATCCTGCATCACGCCGGACCGCGCAGCGGCGGCCCGCTGGTGGAAATCAACTGTGCGGCCCTGCCGCACGAACTGCTTGAATCAGAGCTGTTCGGCCACGAGGCCGGCGCCTTCAGCGGCGCGCGCCAGCTGCGTCGAGGCCTGATCGAACAGGCCGACGGCGGCACCCTGTTTCTCGACGAAATTGGGGAACTGGCGGGCGACCTGCAGGCCAAGCTGCTGAAAGTGGTCGAAGACCGCCGGGTGCGCCGGATCGGCGGCAGCCGCGAAACTGCCGTGGATGTGCGGGTGCTGGCCGCCAGCAATCGCGACCTGGCGGGGCGGGTGGCCGCCGGGGCATTCCGTTCCGATCTGTACCACCGCCTGAATACCTTCCAGGTGACCTTGCCGCCCCTGCGCCATCGTCTGGACGACCTGCAGGACCTGGTGCCGCTCTTTGTCGCCGAATTCGGTGCCTTGGTGGGCCGCCGCTTTCCAGCGCTGCCGGCTGCGCTCTGGCCGGCCCTGGCCGCGCATGATTGGCCCGGCAACATCCGCGAATTGCGCAACGTGATCGAGCGTTGTGTGCTGCTGGCCGACAGCGGCCAGTTCCCCCTGCATCTCTTGCCCTTCGTCTCGTCTGGCAGGGCGGAAGGGTCGGCCGGGCAAGCCCGGCCGGCGGCGCCGATCCTGACGATCCGGCTGGATGGCGAGCGCTCCCTCGAGCAGATCGAAGAAGATGTCATCCGTGCCGCCCTGGCCGCCTGCGACGGCAACCTGCAGGCCGCGGCCCGACTGTTGCGCACCCGGCGGGAAACCCTGCGCTACCGCGTGCAGAAATATCAGTTGCGGGATTCTGGAGTGAACCATGCCCCTCGTTAAATACGTGTTGCGCAAGCCCTACACCGTAATGTCAGCGCTGATCCTGCTCTGTCTGCTTGGGGTGGGGGCGGCGCTGCGCATGCCCATCGACATCTTTCCGGAGATCGACATTCCGGTGGTGAGCGTGGTGTGGACTTACAACGGCATGAACGCGCAGGACATGCAGAACCGCATCCTGACCCTGCACCAGCGGCAGCTGGCCTCCCTGGTCGATGACATCTCGCGCATCGAAGCCACCAGCTATCAGGGCATCGGCGTCGAGAAGATCTACCTGCACGAAGGGGCCGATGTCAGCCGGGCGGTGTCGCAGCTCGCCAGCAGTGCCCTGGTGGTGCTGAAGTACATGCCGCGCAACATCACGCCGCCCTTGATCCTGCGCTACGGCGCCACCGATGTGCCGATCATCCAGCTCAGCCTGGCGAGCGCGACGCTGACCGACACCAAGCTGAATGACCTGGGCCAGAACGTGATCCGGCCGGATCTGGCGGTGGTGCATGGTGCCTCGGTGCCCTATCCCTACGGGGGCAAGCCACGCGTGATCATGGTTGACCTCGATCAGGCGGCGCTGAAGGCCTATGGCCTGGCGCCGGGAGATGTCAGCGCCGCGCTGCAGCGGCAGAACGTGATTGCCCCGGCGGGCGATGTGAAGATCGGCCTGCAGGACTACCCGGTACTGATGAACAACAGCCCGGATGCCCTAACCGCCATGAACCGCTTTCCGATCCGCAACGTGAATGGGCGGACGGTGTTCGTGAGCGATGTCGCGCATGTGCACGACGGGTATCAGGTGCAGACCAATGCCGTCAATGTGGACGGCAAACCGGGCGCCCTGATGATGATCCGCAAGACCGGCGGCGTATCGACCCTGGCGGTGATCGACGGCGTGCGCGCCCTGCTGCCGGACATCGCCAAACGCCTGCCGGCGAGGGTGAGCGTGAAGGCCATCTTTGACCAGTCGATCTTTGTGCGGGCGGCGCTCGACAGCGTGGTCATGGGCGGCGAGATGGCGGCGGGCCTGACGGCTCTGATGATCCTGCTGTTCCTGGGCAACTGGCGACTGACCTTGATCATCCTGGCGGCGATTCCGTTGTCCGTGATTGGCGCCTTGCTGATCCTGTACCTGACCGGGCAGACCCTGAATACCCTCACGCTGGGTGGATTCGCGCTCGCGGTCGGTATTTTGGTGGACAACGGCACCGTGGTGATCGAGAACATCGAACGCCGCCTGCACGAGGGCGATGGCATGCACCAGGCGATCGTGGCGGGTGCCGGGGAGGTCGGTATTCCAACCATGCTGGCCACGCTGTGCATCTGCATTGTCTTCGTGCCGGTGTTCCTGCTGCATGGCACGGCGAAGTACCTCTTCTCACCCTTGTCGCTTTCGGTCTGCCTGTCCCTGCTGTGCAGCCTGGCGCTGTCCTTCACGCTGGTGCCGGTGCTGTTCCGCTTCCTGTTGCAACGGGGCCAGGAGACGGCGCGGCGCGATGCCGCGGCAGGCGTCGCGCCGCAGCGTTCGTGCCACCCGCTGATGCAGGTGCATTACGCGTTTGAGGATGGCTTTCAGCGCGTCCGCCAGGGCTACCGCGACATGTTGCAGGTCTGTCTCGCCAGTCCGCTCAGCACCGGTCTGTTCTTCCTGTGCCTGATGGGGGCCTCCTTCGCCCTGTTCCCGGAATTGGGACGGGACTTCTTTCCGCAGGTCGATGCCGGTCAGATGCGACTCCATGTGCGGGCGCCCCCGGGCAGCCGGCTCGAGACCACGCAAGCCTGGTTTGCGCAGGTCGAGGCGCAGATCCGCAAGACCGTCGGCGAGGACCAGATCGATGTGCTGCTCGACAACATCGGCCTGCCCTACAGCGGCATCAACATTGCCCTGAGCGATTCGGCCACGGTCGGCCCGATGGACGGCGAGATCCTGGTCGCGCTGAAACCGACGCATACCCCGACGGCCGATCATGTGGCGCGCCTGCGGCAGGTACTGCCCAGGACGTTTCCCGCGCTGCAGTTCTTTTTCCAGCCGGCCGACATCGTCGATCAGGTGCTGAATTTTGGCCAGCCGGCACCGATCGATGTCCGCGTCTCCGGCACCCATCCGGACGAGGCCTATGCCGTGGCGGCGCGCTTGGCCGGGCAGTTGGGACATGTGCCCGGGGTGGTGGACGCGCACGTGTTTCAGGTTCCGGGTGCCCCGGCGCTGGCGGTGGACGTGGACCGGACCATGGCCGAGTCGCTCGGCCTCGACCAGGCGGCCACCGCGAGCAACGTGCTGGTGACCACCAATTCGAGCGCCCAGGTCGACCCGAACTTCTGGGTGGACCCGAACAGCGGCGTGAGCTATCCCCTGATCGTGCAGCAGCCCGCCTATCAGTTCGACAGTACCCAGGATCTCGGACGCATGGCGCTGCCCGCTGCCCGGGGCGGCAATGCGGCCCTGCTGATGGATGTGGCCAGCATCTCGCGCCGGAGCACGCCCATGGTGACCTCGCAACTGAACATCCGGCCGGTGTTCGATGTGCATGCCGACGTGCAGGGACGCGATCTGGAATCGGCGGCCCAGGCGATCGATGCCGTGCTGGAGGGCGAGCGGCCAATCCTGCCGGCCTCGGTCAAGGTCCAACTGAGCGGCCAGGTCGACACCATGCGCGAGAGTTACGCCGGGCTGTTTGGTGGCATGGCACTCGCCGTGGTGCTGGTCTACCTGTTTCTGGTGATCAACTTCCAGAGTTGGCTCGACCCCTTCATCGTGTTGATGGCGGTGCCGTTCTCGTTGAGCGGCGTGCTGTGGATGCTGTATCTCACCGGAACGCACCTCAGCATTCCGGCGCTGATGGGCAGCCTGATGTGCATCGGCCTCACCACCGCCAACAGCATCCTGGTGGTGAGTTTTGCGAGGCAGCGGCTGGATGTGGGGGACAGCCCGCTGGATGCGGCACTTGGCGCCGGTTTCACCCGGATGCGCGCGGTGCTGATGACAGCCGGCGCGATGATTCTCGGCATGATCCCGATGGCGCTCGGGGTGGGCGAGGGCGGCGAACAGAACGCCCCGCTGGCGCGGGCCGTGATCGGCGGTCTGCTGTTTGCCACGCTCGCCACGCTGGTGCTGGTGCCCACGCTCTTCCGGCTGCTCAAACGCCCAGCGCTGCCGACCAGTCCGCTGGCGACCGATCCGCTGGCGACCGATCCGCTTGCGGATGGCGCCCCACCAGAGGACGACCCGCGCGCCCTTCATCACGCATGAATCTCCGGCCAGCGCGCCGCCCTGGCGCTGGCCCGGTTGCCGTTTTTTTCAGGAAATCTGCACGCTCATGAATACTTCAAGGTCTCCCGCTTCCGATCCCGCCGGCAGCCGTCGTAGCCGGCGCGGGCTGCTGTTGTCCGCTGTGCTGTTGCTGCTGCTGTTGGGTGGCGGCTTTTTGACGGTGCGCCATGGTCGGCAGGCAAGCGCTGCCGCACTGACCCAGCAGACCGTGGCGCAGGCTGGGCAGGCAACGCCCATCAATGCCGTACGCGTGGTGCTGGACAAGGGCAGTGGCGACCTGCGCCTGCCCGGTACGGTGGCGGCGCTGTACGACAGCACGCTCTACAGTCGTGTCAATGGCTACGTGGAACACTGGTCGGCCGACCTGGGCGATACGGTCACCGCCGGACAGGTGTTGCTCACCCTGTCGACCCCGGAACTCGACGCGGAACGGGCAGCCGCGATGGCGCGCTTGCAGGCGGACGAGGCCGAGGTTCAGGTGCGGCAGGCCGCCCTTGATTTTGCGGCGACCACCGAGCAGCGCTGGCACGATGCGCCCGCCGGGGTGGTGGCGGAACAGGAACGCGATGCCAAGAAAGCCGATCTGGCCAGTGCCAAGGCCCAGGTGCTGGCGGCAGAGGCACGCGTCAACCTGGATCGTGCCGACGTCACCCGGCTGACCACCCTGGCCGGCTTCAAGCAGGTGAAGGCACCGTTCGCCGGCGTGATCACCGAACGGCATGTTGACATCGGCAATCTCGTGACGGCGGGCAGTTCGTCCTCCACCCAGCCCCTCTACCGGCTGGCACAGGACCAGACGGTGCGGGTGTTTGTCGATGTGCCGCAGGCACTGGCGGATCAACTGCCGGTCGGCGCGGCGGCGAGTGTGGTGCCGCAGGAGAGCGGACGAGTGGCCATCCCGGCCCGGATCACCCGGACGGCGCATGCCATCGATCCGACCTCCAGAACCCTGCGGGTGGAGCTGGACCTTGCCAATCCCGGTCATCGTCTGGCGGCCGGCCAATATGTGCAGGTGACCTTCTCCGTCCATCCCCCGGTGCTGCCGCAGGTGCCAGCCGCCGCCCTGATGTTCCGCGCGGGGGGGGCGCGCGTCGCCGTGGTCGACAAGAGCAGTCGCATCCATTTCCAGCCGGTCACCATCGTGCGCGACGAAGGCAGCCTGGTGAGCATTGGCGCCGGGCTGGTCGGGGGAGAACAGGTGGCGCTGAATCTGGGCAGTCAGGTCGGCGAAGGCGACCTGGTCGCGGTGCAGCCATGAGGTGGCGGTTATTGCCGGCCAGGGTCGTCGGTCTGGTGGCGGCAGGCCTGGGGCTGGCGGCCTGCACCACTGTGCCGTCGGTGCCCCCGCCGTCGGCGACCGTGCCGCCCAGTTTTCAGACTGTCCTTCGCGAGGCAGGCGCGACCGTACCCGTGGCCCACTGGTGGACAGCGCTCGGCGATCCGGTGCTGAATGCCCTGGTGGAACAGGCGCAGCGCGATAACCTCGATGTGGCGGTTGCCCTGCAGCGCCTGCAGCAGGCGCATGTCTATGAACTGGTGGTCAGCGGCAGTCAGGCACCGCAGGTCGGCGCGGACGTGGGCGGTGGTCGTGGATCGGGTTCGGACGCTACCCGCGGCCGCGTCGCGAATGCCCTGCGCGATGGGGAAAACGCGACTGGGCTGCGCCAGATTGCCTATGCCGGTGGCTTTGACGTGAGCTGGACGCTCGATCTGGCCG
>CAIPBT010000002.1 GCA_903863375.1 uncultured Ferrovum sp. | reverse complement strand
GGGATGATCGATAACAAACTGACACAATTGGTAACGCAGTTTCCGCCAGCGTAGACACACAACGCCGCGAATGGTTTGCGGAACCCCCTGATCACAGGCAATCACACACGCCGGGCGGATGGATCGATCCGGGTGCTCCGGGTGCTCCGGGCGCTCCAGGTGCCCCAGGCGCTCCGCGACGCGCGGATTCGGGCGGTGCTGTCCGGCGTATGCCGCAGGCCCTTTCCTGGTGGTGTCGGCGGTCGGGCCGGATGGATCGACCGGTAGGCCTAATACCCTGATGTGGCAGAGATATAAGACTTGAAGTATGCGCCCTTTGCCGCTGGCCGCCCACTGCCGTGTCACTGTATGGGGACATGCCGTGGCCGGGAGGCCGCAGGTTGCTACATCGTGGACGGACTGACGCTGCCCGCCGGCGGTGCGGTCGGTGCCGCGCTGGGCGCGGCCGTGGTGCCGCCGACCGGTGACTGGACATAGCCGGACGTGTTCACCGTGGGACGACGACTGTTGGAAGGTGGCGTATACGAAAAGACCCAATCGCTGTAGCGGCTCTTGCCGGTGAAGGCAATGTCGGCCGGGCTGAAATTGTCCTGCTTGACCGGTTTGGCTTCCGACGCACTGCGCACCCCCATGATGCCACCGCCAGGGGCAATCACCGGAACCCAGTCGTTCTTGCCAGTCACCGGATCGGGGTAAAGCCGGCGCAGGTAATGCCTGACCTGCTGGAAGCGCGGGTCGGTCAGGAGGTCTTCCAGCCGCGACGGGAATTTGCCACCACTGCTGCCGCCCGGGCCGGGCATGCCGATACCGACGCCCGGAATGCCTGCCACGGGCGCCCCCGGCAGGCCCGGCGAGCCGCCGCCGGCGACCGCATTGGCTCCGGAACCATCGGCCAGGGGCTGTCCGGTAAAGCCGCTTGGCTGACTGGTGCCGCTGGCGTTCGGGTCAGGGCTGCCGGTCACGCTGCCGCCGACGCTGCCACCCGGGACACCACCCGGGACAGCGCCGCCTGCGGCCACAGCAGCCCCGCCGCCACCACTCACCACCCCGTTGGCCACGCCAAAACCATTGGCACCGACCGGGCCGTTTCGGGTGGCGGTAGCCTTCCAATACAACTCGAATGCCCGGCGGTACTGGTGCCCGACCCAGATCAGCTGCGCTTCTTTTTCGCGCTGCATTTGCAGGTGCCAGACCTGACCGGCCACGCCGAGCGCGGTGCCGATCAGGGCCATCGCGAACAGCAGGGCGAGGTACGAAAAACCGCCCGGGCGTTGCCGGCGCTTACCAGTCGACATAGGGGGTGCCGTCGAGGCCGACGCCGCTTGCCCCGCTTTTCACATCAAAGACATTGCCGGGGGTGCCGTCATCGGGCGGTACCACCACCCAGGTCTTGTTGGAATGACTGACCGGATCCTCCGGAATGGCGCGCAGGTAATGGCGGGTGACTAGGTCTTCCAGCGCATCGGGATACTTGCCGAGGTCGCCATAGTATTTGTCGATGCTGTCGCGGATGGACGTCAGGTCGGCCCGCAGCACGGTTTCACGCGACTTTTCCAGGCTGGCAAAGTAGCGTGGCACGGCGATCGACAGCAGAGTAGAGATGATCGCCAGCACCACCAGCAGTTCGATCAGCGTGAAGCCCGGACGGCGACGGGCTGTCCGGGAGGCCTGCAGGCGCAGGAGCTTGGGCTTACCAGTCACGATAGGGCTGTCCGGTCAGATCGTTGGCGGTGGAGAGGGAATAAATGTCGTAGATGTCATCCCCTTCCTGCGGTTCGGTGGCGGTGCTGGCAGAACTGCGTTTGCCCCAGGTATCGATGGCCTGGGCGCCGCCATCCGGGAAGAATGGATCGCGCGGAATGCGGCGCAGGAAGAAGATGCGGGCTTCCGGGGTGGCACTGGCGACGTTTTTCACACCGTCCACCAGCACCTGCAGGTCTTTCGGCCAGCCGGATGACCCGGCAAGACATTCCATTTTCGGCGGCACAGCGGTGGGTATTGCCACGCCGCCCGCCGTGCCGCCGATGCTGGTGACCGTGCTGGCGGAAACCCCCCCGCTGCCACCCAGTCCGGCCGCCGAGATGCTGCCGGCGGTGCCGCCGGCGGCCACGTTGCCGGCCGGCGCACCGCCGGCTGCATTGGTCACGCTGCCGCCGACCGGATTGCCTGGCGCGGACGCGCCCGGTGCCGGTGCGGCACCGAAGCCAGAGCCGGCCGGCAGGCAAGAGTACCGCCAGACCTCATTGTAATGGTCGAGGGCGTCGCGCACCTGACGCAGGTTGGCGCGCAGTTCATGTTCCTTGGCGCGCTTGGCGACCAGCTGGGTCAGGGGCATCGCGAGGCTGGACAGCAGGGCGACGATGGCCAGGGTGACCATCAGTTCGATCAGCGTGAAGCCGGAAGCCCCCTGCTTCATTCGACCACGCGCAACGCGAGGGCGGCCGGCAGGGCCACCGGCAGGGTGGAGCCATCGGGTGCCACCGGATTGGCGCTGGTCAGGCTGACTTCCGCTGCAGTGCTGGCCTTCAGCGCCTTCAGCACCACCGAAAAGAGGACACCGGTGCCGCCGGCTCCCTTGCCCCCGTCCGGCTGACTGGCCTCGATGGTGAGCAGACCTGCCGCCGCATCCGCGCTGCTGTGAAAGGTCGAGGGACCGCCGTCGCGACGGAAGTAATCGCCCTCCGCCGATCGCACCACACTGAATGCGGAAGGATCGTAGTGCAGGGTGCTGGGCAGGCTGCCAACCGGCCGGCCGCTGCGCACTTGCAGGCCGAGGGCGACCTCCTGACCGACCCGGATCGTGCCGTTGGGGGCGCGCCAGGACAACACGAGGGCGCCCGGAGTTGCGACCGCAGCCCCGGCGCTGGCACCCGGTGCCACCACGGGAGCCACCGTTGGCGCCGGTGCCGGTGCCGGGGAAGCCGAAGGCGTCGGTGTGCTGGTCGGGGTTGTCCCTGCAGCAGGGGCAGGGGCCACCACGGGCGCGGCGCCAGCAGCCGGTGTCACCGTCGGGGTTGCCGGAGCGCGCGGTGCACCGGCCGCCCGGGCAGGAGCGCCCGGCGCGGTCACGCTGCCGGCCGAGGTGACATTGGCATTGGCGGCATCGGCAGCCCCCTTGCCCTGAACCACCTTGCCGATGCTGAGCGCGCCGGAGGGACGGGTGCGCAGCGTGGTCTCGGTGCCAGTCCAGAACTCCATGTCGGTGGCGTCGGGTCGACGTACGCCGCGGATCAGGTGCGGCGTCATCGTCAGCACGATTTCGGTCTTGGCCTTGTTGGTGTTGGTGCTGCCAAACAGCTTGCCCAGGATCGGCAGTTCGGACAGGCCGTCCACGCCGGACATCGACTTGCGGTCGTCATCGCTGATCAGGCCGGCCATGATCTGGGTCTCGCCATCTTTCAGGCGCAGCACAGTGCTCGCAGTACGGGTGCCGATCTGGTACGCCAGCGTGCCGCCCTGGCCCTGCACGGTCTTGGCGATGTTCGACACTTCCAGGTTCAGCTTGATGGCGATGTCGTCATCCAGATAGATGGTGGGTTCCACATCCAGTTTCAGACCCACATCGAGGTAAGTCACCGAGCCCGTCACCACCGGCGTGCCGGTGGCCACCGGCGTGACCGAGTTGGTGATCACCGGCACGCGGTCGCCGATCAGGATCTTGGCCTTTTCCTTGTTGCGCACCCGGATGCGCGGGCTGGACAGCGTGTTGGTGTCGCCGATCTGCTTCTGGAAGTCGATGCTGCCAGACAGCGAGCCCACTTGGATCAGCGAGCTGTTGACATGGCGGATGTTGTCCAGCGTCAGGTTGGTGGCCGGCACGTTGGTCTGGATCGGGGTGCCATTGCTGAAGGTGGTGCTGGTCTGCGCCGGCGTACCGGTCAGGCTGAGCGCGAGCGATGTCGGCCAGTTGATGCCCAGCTGTTCGAGGTTGGACCGGTTGACTTCCAGCACCTCGACTTCCAGCAGCACTTCCGGCTCGGCCAGATCCTGCGTGTTGATCAGCTTCTCGGCCAGCCGGATCGCCTCGGGCGTGTCGCGCATGATCACCGAGTTGGTCTTCTCGTCGACAAACAGGTCACGCGTTTTCAGCAGGGTCTTGAGCATGGTCTGCACCTGCTTGGCATCCGCGTTGGTGAGCTGGAAGTTGCGGATCTTCAGGTCCTGATAATCCTTCACCTTGTTCGGCTGGTTCGGGTAGATGAACAGCGTGTTGTCGCTGATCACCTTCTTCTCGAGCTGGTTCTGCAGCAGGAGCAGGTCGATGGCGTCTTCCACCGTCGCATCCTTCACGAAGATGGTGGTCTTGGTGTCGCCCTTCAGGTCGCGGTCGAGCAGGATGTTGATGCCGGCTGCCTTCGACAACGCCTCGAAGACCAGCTTCAGGGTGGCGTCGCGGAATTCGAGGGTGACCGGCTTGCGGCCCTGCAGGCGGAAGGACGGGCCGGCGATGGATTCGCGCGCCTGATCCTCGACCAGCTTGCGGTTGAGCAGGCGGGCTTCGACATGCTGGGGATTCTCTTCCAGGATGCTGCGCAGCACGGCGAGCGCGCCGTCGCGGTCGCCTTTGGCGACAAACTGGTCTGCCAGCACCATGCGCGCGGCATGCCGCTCAGCCTGATCCACCGCCGCCAGGCCAACCGTGGCGCGCGGAAAGGCGGGATCGATCGCCAGGGCATTGCGGTATCCCGCCCGGGCCGCCTCGAAATTGCCGTTGATGCGGTCATTGTCGGCGGCGGTGATCAGCTTGCGCATCACCTGATCTTCGCGGGCCCGCAGTTCCGCGCGCAGCTGGGTGTTGGAGGGATCTTCCGCAACGGCGGCGCGCAACTTGGTGAAGCCTTCACCGAACTGGCCGGTGTCGATGGCATTCAGGCCTTCCTCGCGCAGGTGCTTGGTGGCGCAGCCTGCCAACATCAATGCCATGATGCCGGACAGCAGGAGCGCGCGGCCGATGCGCTGGGGGTGGGGACTCATGATTCTCTCCCGAAAAATAGGATCAAGCGAAGCTTTGCGTCGAGTTGCGGGTCGCCAACCTGCTGGCGTTCAAAACTCAGCGATTCGATGGCGGCGATCGGCACTTCCTTCAGCACGCGCTGAATGAAGTTGGCGATCTGCGGATAGGTGCCGTGGATTGGCAGGGCCACCTGATAGCGTGTCAGCAGGCCAAGGCGGTCGCGGATCACGCGATACTCGCCCTGTTGCAGGATCAGGTGTTCGCGCGTAGCGGCGCGGTCGATCACCGCCAGCCAGTCGGGTACCGTGGCCGTGCCCGGAAAGAACCCGTAGAAGCGTTGCAGCTGCTCGTCCGGGTTCTCGGCCAGGTCCTGCACCTTGTGGGTGCTGGCGCGCAGGCGGGCCTGCAAGGCCTGGCTCTGTGCAAGGGTTTCGTTGAGGTGGCTGGTCTCGGGTTGCACCAGACCGAACCAGCCCGCGATGGCCAGCACGGTGAGCAGGGCTCCGGCCAGTCCCGCCGGCCCGGCGCGCCGCAACAGCCGCTGGAGTACAAGTTGGTTCATGTTGGATTGGCCCAGCGGGCGGTGATCAGGAAATGGGTCGGGGTGCCCGGCTTCGTCAGCTCGACATCGTGCGTCTGCAGCACGACTTCGCTCAGGCCGGGACGCTGCTGCAGCTGCTTCATGTAGACCAGCACAGCCTCATAGGTCTTGGCCTCGCCGCCCAGGCGGATCAGGCCCTTCAGCATGTCTGGCTCGATGCTGAGCAGCGAGACTTCCGTCGAGCGGGTGGTCTCGATCTGCGCCAGCGCGTCCTGCCAGGGCAGGGACAGCAGCACCAGCACTTCATTGGCCTGACTGGTCTGTTCGGCGCGGGCCGGATTGGGCGGTGCCGGTTTGGTGCTGGGCGTCTGGCGGCGAAGCAGGCGCTCGCTGGCGCTGACGCGCTGCGCGGCGGCCGCCAGCTGCCCCTGCAGGGCGAGATGGCTGCTCAGGGTGACACCAGACAGGATCAGCCCGGCCACCAGCAGCAGCACGCCACTCCAGTGCAGGCGCGGTGGGCCTTGTTGGAAATCGAGATACAAGGTTTGGCGCATGGGTCAGAGTCCTACCAGGGCCATGGCCGCCTGCTCGGGCTGGGGGCTGGCGGCAAGGGCGTGCTCGGAAAGGGTCAGGGCCTGCAGGTTGGCCGGCAGTCCCCGCACCTGACTTGGACTGGTCTGGCTGGGATGGAAGACATGGCCTGCCGAGGGAATTTCCTGGCCCTCCAGCACCTGCAGATTGGATTCGCGCTGCACCAGCAGGGGCAGTTCGGCGCGCCAGTCAGCCGAGACCGGGACGCCGCGCACGCTCTGTACCCCGTCCTTGGTGATCAGGCACAGGCACAGGCGCCCAGCCTCGTACAAGGCAAACCAGCCGGGCTGCTGGATCAGGGTGCGCTGCCAGGCATTGAAGGCGGTCATCAGAAAGGGCTGCACCGACACCAGTTTCAGGCCAGCGGCCTTGCTGGCGCGACGGGCGCCGTCGAGCAGGGCCTGGTCGATGGCGGCACCCAGGCGGGGCCGGGCCGGCGAGTCGCCGGACAGGCGCACGGTCCAGTCGTGGGCCGCCTCGCCGTAGACCTCACGGAAGGTGTGGCGGGCAAAGGCCGCCTCTTCTTCTTCGCTGGCCAGGGTGGGTAGCGCCGGGATGGGCAGGAACCGGCAAAAATGACTGGACAGCACCAGGGTGACCGCTTCCCCCTTGCGGGCGAAGCCGGGCAGGGCCTGCTCCAGCACCTGCAGGGCGGGCTCCCAGGGGCGACCCTCCGCACCTTCAACCACGGGCAGCACCTGGGTGGCCGTGATCCTCTGGCGCAGCAGACCCTCGGTGCGCAACAGCACCACGCGGTCGGGCGCCAGGGCGATGCGCAACTGACTACGAGACAAAAGTGACACGATTGGCTTCCTGCAAGCTGGTGATTCCTTCCTTGACGAGTTCCAGCGCGGCGTCGCGCAACAGAAGCGTCCCGTTGCGACGGGCCAGGTCCTTGATCTGGCGCACGGGTGCCCGCGCCGTGATCATTTCGCGGATCTCGTCATTCAGCGTGAGAATTTCGGCGATGGCGCGCCGGCCGCGATAGCCGGTGCCGCGGCAGTGGCCACAGCCGCTGCCCTTGCGGAAGCGATAGGTGGCGGCCTCTTCGGCGGTGATGCCGGCATCCAGCAGGGTGCGCTCGTCCGGATGTTCTTCCACCGAACAGTCGGCACAGATGCGGCGCACCAGACGCTGCGCGAGGATGCCGTTCAGGGCCGACACGAAGCTGTAGGGATCCACGCCCATGTGCATGAAGCGGCCGATCACGTCGAACACGTTGTTGGCGTGCACCGTGGTGAACACCAGGTGACCGGTCAGGGCCGACTGGATGGCGATCTGGGCGGTCTCGGCATCGCGGATTTCGCCAACCATGATCTTGTCCGGATCATGGCGCAGGATCGAGCGCAGGCCGCGCGCAAACGTCAGGCCCTTCTTTTCGTTGACCGGAATCTGCAGCACGCCGGGCAACTGGTATTCGACCGGGTCTTCAATCGTGATGATCTTGTCCTGGCCGTGGTTGATTTCGGAAATCGCGGCGTACAAGGTGGTGGTCTTGCCCGAACCGGTCGGGCCAGTTACCAGCACCATGCCGTAGGGTTCGTTGGCCAGGCGGCGCAGCCGTTCGATGGCGTAGTCGGCCAGCCCCAGGGTATCCAGGCGCAGGCCCTTCATTTCGTCGGACAGGCTTTGTTTGTCGAGAATCCGCAGCACGGCGTCCTCGCCGAAGATGCTCGGCATGATCGAGACCCGGAAGTCGACCTCGCGGCCGCGGATCGAGACCTTGAAGCGGCCGTCCTGTGGCACCCGCCGCTCGGCGATGTCGAGTTCCGACATCACCTTTAGGCGCGAGATCACCTGTTCGGCCTGGTCCGAGCCACCGAGCGAGCCAACGTTGGTCAGCACGCCGTCTACGCGATATTTGATGGCAAGGCCATTCGGATTGGTTTCGAGGTGGATGTCGGACGCGGCGGTCTTCAGGGCATCGTACAAGGTCGAATTGACCAGCTTGACGATCGGGCTGGTGTCTTCGCTGATGGTTTTCAGCGAGAGGTCTTCCACCTTGCTGTCGCTGCTGCCATCCCGGCGGGCGTTCTGCAGGGCGCCTTCCATCGCGTGCAGGGTTTCTTCCTGGCTGGCGAGGAAGGCCGCAATGTCACGGTGATGGGCGAGCCGCCACTCGAAGGTCTCGGGCAGGGTGGCATCGGCCCAGGCCTGCAGGGCACTGTCGAAGGGGTCGCCGAACACCAGCAGCAGCCGCTGGCCGGCACCGCGCACCGGAATGCAGCGATGGGCCAGCGCCTCGGTGAAGGGCATCACCGAAAAATCCGGCTCGGCGCCGCGCAGCTCGCCCATGCCGATGGTGCGGTAGTGGAACAGGTCGGCCAGGGCATCGTTCAGCACCTGTGGTGCCAGTCCCAGCTGTTCGTCCAGCAGTTCCACCACGGGCCTGCGGGTGGTGCGGGCATCGAGGCGGGCCTGGGCGATGGCGGCAGGGCTGATCATGGGCTGCGATCCCGGGGAGGGCGGTCGGACGGCGTTCACTGAATGCTCCCGGCAAGCTCGAAAATGGGTAAGTACATGGCTACCACGATGCCGCCGATCACGATGCCGATGAAGGCCATCAGCAGCGGTTCGAACAGGCGGGTGAACCAGTCGACAAAACGGGCGATCTCTTCGTCGTAGAAGGCGGCAACCCGGTCGGTCATCTCGCCCATGCGACCGGTGCGCTCGCCCACAGCCAGCATGCGCTGGGCCACGGGGGTGGTCAGGCCGAATTCTTCCATGGCGGTGCTCAGCGCGATGCCTTCGCGGATGCGCGACGCGGCCGCCTGCAGGCGATCGCGCAGGCCCGCCTGCAGCAGGTCGGCGCTCATGTTGAGTGCCGTGACGGCGGGTGTGCCGCCCTGCAGCAGCATGCCCAGCGTGCGATAAAACCGCGCCAGTTGGTAGATGCGTACTTTTTCGCCGAAGGCCGGAATGGTCCACAGCTTGGCGAGCAGCCAGGAACGGGTGCTTTCCCGGCCGAAAAACCAGATCAGCAGCACAAGGCTGGTCGCAGCACCGATGCCGATGGCTGGGCCGTTGGCTTCCAGCAGCTGTCCCCAGCTCAGCAGCACGCGCGACATCAGCGGCAGCTTGGTGCCAAGGTCGGCGTAGATCGACGAGAAACTGGGCACCACATAACCCAGCAGAAACACGGTCACCAGCAGGCCGGTACCCAGCAGGATCACCGGATAGATCAGCGCGCTGGTGATCTTCTTCTTCACGATTTCCATCTGCGACTGGTAGGCCACGTAGCGCTGCAGGGCCTGCGGCAAATCGCCGGTGCGCTCGCTGGCGCGCACGGTGGCGGCATACAGGTCGGGGAATTCGACCGGAAACTTCTGCATGGCGGCCGACAGGGTGCGCCCTTCATAGAGTTGCTCGACCACGCCCGCCAGCACCCGTTTGGTCTCGGGCTTCGATTCCTTTTCCGCCAGGGCCTCGATGGATTCCACCAGGCTCAGCCCGGCCTCGAGCAGGGCGAGCAGTTCCTGGCTGAACAGGATCAGCGGAAACTTCGCTCCCCGGCGCAGCAAGGCGCCACCACTGTTGCTCGGGCGCTGCACGGACAACACCGTGTAGCCCTGCGCGGTGGCCTGGCGGCTGGCATCGTCGGCATCGGGCGCCTCATAGGTCAGGATGGCAAGCTTGCCCCCTGCAAAGGCGCGGATCTGGAATTGCATGGCTGGCGTCGCTTACCAGTTGGTGATGTCGGCGTTGTCGTCGGTACCGCCGGGCTGGCCGTCCTTGCCATACGACAGCAGGTCGAAGTCGCCATGTTCGCCGGGCGACTTGTAGACATAGGGATTGCCCCAGGGGTCGTTCGGCACGCCCTTGGTCAGATACGGGCCGCGCCAGGCTGCTTCGTTCTGCGGCCGGGTGACCAGCGAAGTGAGTCCCTGTTCGGTGGTCGGGAAGTGACCCGTATCGGTGGCGAAGGCCTGCAAGGCATCGGCGAACAGCTTGATCTGCCCCTTGGCGTTGGTCACCTTCGATTTGCCGACCTGCGAGAAGTAGCGTGGCGCCACGATGCCGGCGAGCAGGCCGATGATCACCATCACCACCAGAAGTTCCAGCAAGGTAAAACCGCGGGCGCCGCGGCGGGCGTTCGGCAGGGAGGCATTCAGCAAACAGTCATTCATGGGCATCAGTCCGCAGGGATTGAAAGAAATTCAACGGCAGCAGGCAGGGGAAACTTTAGGGTGACGCAACGTCATTGCAGCAGTCCGTGATAGATCTCGACCACCTGCGGAACGTAACGCTGGGTTTCCGGGAAGGGCGGGATCTGGTTGCCGTAGCGCTGCACGGCGTGTTCGCCGGCGTTGTAGGCGGCGAGCGCCAAGTCTACATTTTCATGAAACAGCACCAGCAGGTCTTTCAGGTAGAGGCAGCCGGCGCGCAGGTTCTGCAGCGGGTCTTCCAGGTTCTGGATGCCATAACGGGCGGCGGTGGCAGGCATCACCTGCATCAGGCCGATCGCCCCGGCGCGCGAGCGCGCCCGGGGGTTGTAGGCGGATTCGATGGCGACCACGGCCTGGACCAGGGCGGCGTCCATACCCATCAGGGTGGCCTGCTGCGATACCAGCGGGGCAAAGTGCAGCAGGCGCTCGGCAGTCCTTGGGTCGTGCGCCACCAGCCGGGACAGGTCGGGCCCGGGACTCAGGTTGCCGTCCGGCCGGCCAATCGCGCCGGCGCGGCCGCCGCGGCCGGCGGAGCCCGATGTTGGGGGGGCGGCAGGGTCGCGCAGGCCGATCAGGGGCGGCTGGGGATCGTCGATCGAGACGGTGGCATTGGCATGGGTGTCGAGATTGCTCAGGTGCATGCCGCTGTCGTCCTCCCAGGCCTGGATGGCGGCGTGACAGGGTGCCATGGCAATGCGGCCCAGGACGACGAGCATCACCAGTCCATGCACGGCAGCCGGCCATCGCTGGAGGGGGCGCAGGGCGGGGACCGACGGCGTCGGCTTGCCGGATGACAAGCATGGCGCCGGGGACTGCCGCCGCGTTGCGCTGCAGACCGTGTTCACGCGCCGCGCTTTTCCACCTGAACCGGCGAGATTTCCACCCGTCGGTCGGCATGCAGGCAGGCGATGGCTTTCGCCCTGGCCATTTTCGGACAGCGGCTGACCGGATCGGCATTGCCCATCCCGGCTGTAAGGATTCTTCCCGGGGCGACGCCTTGCGTCACCAGATAGGCCTTCACCGCGTTGGCACGTGCCTCGGACAAGATCTGGTTATGCCTTTTTTTGCCGAGACGGTCGGCATAGCCGGTCACCCGCACCAGGGTGATTTCCGGATGCGTCACCAGCGTGCGCGCGAGTTCGGTGAGCGCGGCCGGTGGTTTGCGGAGGGTGGCCTTGTTCAGCCGGAACAGGTCGCTCACGGTCAGGGTGGCCTGCGCGAGCAGTTCCGGCGGGGCGATGGG
>CAIPBT010000001.1 GCA_903863375.1 uncultured Ferrovum sp. | reverse complement strand
CATGAAGGTACCGCCCGACATGCTGGCCGTCGAGATGGGCGGCATGGTCACGGCCGTGACCGAGCTCGATGACAGCCGTATCGTGATGATGCTCGACGTCGAGCGCATCCTGGCGGAAACCACCAAGATCGACGACGAGATTTTCTTCCGCAACATCCTGCCGCTGGAGATCGCCGACCGAACGGTCTTTTTTGCCGACGATTCCAGCGTCGCGCGCAAGCAGATCGAGCGCACGCTCGATGCCATGCAGGTGCGCCACCTGTCCGCCATCAACGGCCGACGGGCGTGGGATGAACTGCGCCGGCTGGCGGAATTTGCCGAATCCCGCAAGAAGCCGCTGCGCGACTTCATCCAGCTGGTGATCACGGATGTCGAGATGCCCGAGATGGATGGCTACATCCTCACCCGCAACATCAAGGGCGATTCGCGTTTTGCCGGCATTCCGGTGGTCATGCATTCCTCACTCTCCGGCCAGTCGAACCAGAAGCATGGCAAGGCCAACGGCGTCGATGAGTACATCCCGAAGTTCGAACCCCAGCGCCTCGCGGAAGTCGTGGCGCGCTACCTGGCCTGAGTCGACATGGACCAATTCGCTGGCGACACCCCCACCCCGGGCAACCTGCTCGACACGATCGACGGCCGCACCCGCCTCGCGGGGTCGAACAAGCTCGAGATCCTGCTGTTCTCGCTCGGGACCTCGGAAGTCTTTGGCATCAACGTGTTCAAGGTGCGCGAGGTATGCAAGACCCCGCCGATCACGCGAACGCCGAACATGCCGCATGGCATGGAGGGGGTGATCTCGCTGCGCGGCCGCATCGTTCCGGTGGTCAACCTGGCCAACATCGTGCATGTCGAGAACGGCGGCGAAGGCAACTGCTCGGCCATGCTGGTGATGGAATACAGCCGTCGCGTGCTGGGCTTCCTGGTCAGCGATGTCGACCGCATCATCCGTGTCGAGTGGTCGGATGTGAAGCCGCCGGAAGCCCTGCTCACCGGCGAGCACGGCATGATCACGGCCATCACCCATCTGGAAGACGGCAAGCTGGTGTCGATCCTCGATGTCGAGGAAATCCTGATCAAGACCTTCGGTGAGGACGGCATGCACGATGTCACACCGATCGAGAGCGAAGAGGACATCACGGTGTTTTTCGTCGACGACTCCACGATTGCCCGCAAGCGCATCGTCGAAGTGCTCGACCGCATGCGCGTGAAATACAAGCAGGCCACCAATGGCCTGGAGGCCTGGGAGCGGCTGAAGAGCGAAGCGGCTTACGCCGAGCAGCAGGGGCAGACGGTGAGCGACCTGATCAAGGTGATCATGGTGGATGCCGAGATGCCGCAGATGGACGGTTACGTCCTGACCCGCCACATCAAGACCGACCGCCGCTTCGACGGTATTCCCGTGGTGATGCACTCGTCGCTGTCGTCCGAAGCCAACCGCACCATGGGCCAGAGTGTTGGCGTGGACGCCTATGTGGCCAAGTTCGATTCACAGGTGCTGTCGGAAACGCTGCGCCCCCTGCTGTTGCGGCACGTTGCCGCCTGATGGAGTAATCATGGCTGATCCCAATACCAAATTCCTGGTCGTCGATGATTTTTCGACCATGCGCCGCATCGTGCGCAACCTGCTCAAGGAGCTTGGCTTCTCGAACGTGGACGAAGCCGAAGATGGCGTGGTGGCGCTGGCCAAGCTGCGGGCGGGCCGCTTCGACTTTGTCGTGGCCGACTGGAACATGCCCAACATGGATGGCCTGACCATGCTGCAGACCATCCGGGCAGACGAGAATCTGAAACACCTGCCGGTGCTGATGGTGACCGCCGAGGCGAAGAAGGAAAACATCATTGCGGCGGCGCAAGCCGGTGCCAATGGCTATGTGGTGAAACCCTTCACTGCGGCAATCCTGGACGAAAAGCTTGGCAAGATCTTTGCCAAGATGGAAGCCGCTGGGGCCTGAGGACAAGACCGATTATGAGCACACCTGCAGAACGCGATACCCCGGATCTCGAAGCTCTGTTCGACAGCATTGTCGAGTCGCGCGAATCCAGTCCGCCGGCACCACCGGCCAAGGCCAGCCCAACGCCGGCTCCCGCGCCAGCGCCCGCAAGGACGTCTGACGTTGCCAGTGTGGCGGCGGTGGTGCCCGTGCTGTCGGTGGCCAAGTCGGCCCTGACCCAGGACGATGATCTGCAGCCCTCGCCGGCGCATGATGCCCTGATCGACCGGATCGGCCATCTCACCCGCAGCCTGCACGACAGCCTGCGCGAACTGGGCTACGACAAGGCGATTGAAAAGGCGGCGGCTGCGATTCCCGACACCCGCGATCGCCTCGCGTATGTGGCCAACCTGACCGGGCAGGCGGCGGACAAGGTGCTGACGCTGACCGAGACAGCCTTGCCGATGCAGGAAAGCCTGAACGCGCAGTCGAAGATCCTCTCCGGCCGGTGGCAGGCGCTGTTTGACAACCGGCTGTCCGTCAGCGAGTTCGAAGCGCTGGTGGCACAGACCCGCACGTACCTGGATGGCATTCCGGCGCAGACCGTCGAAACCAGCCGCTGCCTGCGCGACATCATGGTGGCGCAGGATTTCCATGACCTGACCGGCCAGGTGATCCGCAAGATCACCGAGATGGCCCATCGCATGGAGTCCGAGCTGGTGCAGCTGCTGCTCGAAAATGTCAGCCCCGAAGCCCGGGCCGATGCGGTTGCCAACAATGGCTTGATGAACGGTCCGGTGATCAACGCCGATGGCCGTGCCGACATTGTCACCAGTCAGGCCCAGGTTGACGACCTGCTGGCCACACTCGGTTTCTGACGTGTCGGATTTTGATCCTGTGGGGTTCTGCTCATGAGTGATTTCGCCGGAAATGAAGAACTGTTGCAGGACTTCCTGCAGGAGGCGTCCGACCTGCTCTCGGACGTTGACAACAAGCTGGTGGATCTCGAAAAGCATCCCGGCGACCGGGCCTTGCTGAATGACGTGTTCCGCGGATTCCACACCATCAAGGGCGGCGCCGGCTTTCTCGGGGCCACGGCTCTGGTAGAGCTGTGCCATCGCACCGAAAACCTCTTCGACAAGTTGCGCGTCGGGGAACTCACCCTCGATCCGGCGCTGATGGACGTGATCATGGCGGCCACGGGTGAGGTGCGTCAGATGTTCGGTGCCCTGAGCCGTTCGGTCCAGCCCCAGCCAGCCCCCGCATTGATCCTGCAGGCGCTCGATACCGTCCTGGCCGGCAAGGCTCTGCCGGGTACCGGCAGTCCCGACGCCGCCAGCCCGGGTCGCGACGACCGCATTCCACAGCGAAATGGCAAGCCTGATTGGGAGTTTCTGATGAACACACTGACCGGACAGGGCAATGCCGTGGTGCCAACAGCTGCGGGCGCGCAGGCGGATACCGGTGGCACCGCCGAAGCGGGTACCGAGGCTTTGGTACGCACCCGACGCGAGGGCAATGCCAGCGCCAACGGCACCGGCAATGGCCAGATGGCCGTGGTGGCCGGTAAGGAAACCACGATCCGTGTCGATACCGAACGGTTGGACAATGTCCTGACCCTGTCCGGTGAGATCGGCCTGATCAAGAACCGTCTCACCCGCCTGCGCTCCGACCTGCTGGGAGGGCGCAATGACGTCGATACCCTGCGCGCCCTGGATGAGGCGGTGGGCCAGCTTGACCTGCTGGTCAGCAGCCTGCAGAACGCCGTGATGAAAACCCGCATGCAGCCAATCGGCCGCCTGTTCAGCAAATATCCCCGCCTGGCCCGTGATCTGGCGCGCCAACTCGGCAAGGAGGTCGAACTGGTGCTGGTCGGTGAAGAAACCGAAATCGACAAGACCATGCTGGAGGATCTCAATGATCCGCTGATTCACCTGGTACGCAATGCGGTCGACCACGGCATCGAGCTGCCGGATGAGCGCATGCAGTCGGGCAAGCCCGCCAAGTGCACCGTGCAGCTCTCGGCCCGCCAGGAAGGCGATCATGTGGTGATCGAAATTGTCGATGATGGCCGTGGCATGCGCCCCGACCTGATCCGCGCCAAGGCCGTCGAAAAGGGTGTGATCAGCCCGCAGGAAGCCAACACGCTGGACGAAAAGGCCAGCATCAACCTGATCTTCATGCCGGGCTTCTCGACCAAGACCGAGGTGTCGAGCGTGTCTGGCCGGGGGGTTGGCATGGACGTGGTGAAGACCAACATTCACCGCCTGAACGGCGAGATCGACGTGCTCTCGGAACCCGGCAAGGGTTCGCGTTTCACGATTTCGCTGCCGCTTACGATGGCGATCCTGCCGGTGCTGGTGGTCCGTCTGGGTGACCAGCCGTTTGCCTTGCCCCTGTCGCTGGTGCGCGAAATCCTGCCGATGATCCCGGGCGAGCTGCAGCACGTCACGGGCAAGGCCACCATGGTGGTGCGCGGCGAGGTGCTGCCGGTGATTCCCCTGGCCACGCTGCTTGGCTGGCCGCACCAGGGCGCCAACGCAGGCGGGGTGCTGCTCGAATTTGCCGGCGTCAAGTTCATCCTGGCGATCGATTCCTTCGCCGGCCGCGACGATGTGGTGATCAAGTCCCTCGAGGGCTTCAAGCCGCGGGGCGTGGCAGGTGTCACCCTGTCGAGTGACGGGCAGATCGTGCTGATCCTCGACCTGAAGGAACTGCTCGACGATACGGGCTGGACCAGCGGCGGCATCGGCCAGGCGCAGGCCCGCGCGTGGCTGAATTCGATGGACACCACCACGCACTGAGGGCATTCCCGGGGCCCGTCCCCGGGTTTTCCACCGGATCGGCCCGTCCTGGGCACGATCGAATAAACCCGCTTTCGCCGCCTTCCTTGCCGGATTGAAGCGTCTGCCAGCGACCGATAATTCCCTCACGATGCGGCGAATGCCCGGACCCTCCTGGTCTGGCACCGTCATCGTGGTGGAGTTGGGCGCAACATGGCCGATGACAGCGACCTCGAAAAAACGGAGTCACCCTCACCCAGACGCCTGGAACAGGCGCGGGAACAGG
Organism: uncultured Ferrovum sp.; assembly: GCA_903863375.1. Classification (GTDB taxonomy): domain Bacteria; phylum Pseudomonadota; class Gammaproteobacteria; order Burkholderiales; family Ferrovaceae; genus CAIVHB01. Next base: position 1,636 of record CAIPBT010000001.1, on the reverse strand, counting down.
GTCAGGCACCGCATTCCCGCGAGCTCGCTTCGTTTGCCGTGATGGCGTCTTCCTGTCTGGGACTGGTCATGCTGGGGCAGGGCCTGCTCCATGGCCTGCGCGATGACCTGAAGGCTGCCCTGCAGTTCGACCGACGGCTGATTGCGCATCCGGAATGGATGCTGCAGTCCCTGCAGCAGGACAGCAGTGCTGCCGTGATGCGGCTGCTGCCCTACCTTGGCACGGTATTTTTCGTCGGCGTGGCCGTTCCCCTGGCAATGTCGGGATTCCTGTTTTCCACCAAGAATTTCCTGCCCGATTTCTCCCGCCTCTCGCCCGCCAAGGGACTGGGCAACATGTTCTCCAGCAACGGCCTGTCCGAGCTGGTGAAGGCTGTCCTGAAGGCGATCCTGATCGGCGGCATGGCCGGCTGGTTCCTGTGGCGCAGCGAGGGTGCGGCGTTGGCGCTGGGCCATGTCGACCTGGAACACGGCATCCAGGACGGTGTCGCCTTGCTCGAGCGCTGCATGTTCGTGCTGCTCGGTGGGATGGCGGTGGTGGTGGCGGTGGATGTGCCGTTCCAGCTCTGGCGGCATCACACCAGCCTGATGATGACCCGCGAGGAACTGCGGCAGGAGGCCCGCGAGGCGGAGGGTGACCCCCACATCAAGGCGCGCATCCGGCAGCAGCAGCGCGAAATGTCGCGCAAGCGCATGATGGCCGCCGTACCAACTGCCGATGTGGTGGTGACCAACCCGACGCACTACGCTGTCGCCTTGCAGTATGCCGCCGGCATGCGCGCCCCCCGGGTGGTCGCCAAGGGGGGCGATCTGATCGCCCTGAAGATTCGCGGTCTGGCCGAGCAGCACGGCGTACCGATCCTCGAGCAGCCGCCGCTCGCCCGGGCACTGTTCAAACATGCCGACCTGGAACGCGAAATCCCGCCGGTGCTCTACGCCGCCGTGGCCCAGGTGCTGGCCTACCTGTTCCAGCTCAAATCCTGGAAGGAAGGGCAGGGGCAGCGTCCGAAAGATCCGGGGGTGGTTGATGTGCCCGCCGAGGTCGCGGTGCCGGCCAGCTTGTCGTTGCCGTCTGATGATGGGCTGACCGCCAGCGCAGCAGCCGATGACGCCGCCAGCCGACGTCGCCGCGAGGCGCAGCAGCGCGTGGCGGCCGAGGCATCCACCGCAGGCATCGCCCCCCTGGGGGGCATCGCGTCCGGCAGCGTCGCCCCGATCCGGACGCGTAACGCATGAATCCCGCCCTGATGCGCGTGCAGGCGCTCCTGCGCAACGTTGAAATGAAGGGTATGGCAGGGCCATTCCTGATCATCCTGATCCTCGGCATGATGGTGCTGCCCCTGCCGGCCTTCCTGCTCGACATCCTGTTCACGTTCAACATCGCCGTGTCGATCATGGTGCTGCTGGTTGGTGTCAATTCGCTGAAGCCTCTCGACTTTGCGTCCTTTCCGGCGGTATTGCTGCTCACCACGCTGTTGCGCCTGTCCCTCAACGTTGCCTCGGCGCGGATCGTCCTGCTCGAAGGGCACACCGGACCGGACGCTGCCGGCAAGGTGATCGAGGCGTTCGGCCATTTTCTGGTCGGCGGCAACTATGCAGTGGGCATCGTGGTGTTCATCATCCTGGTGGTGATCAAT